>CAMWWZ010000099.1 GCA_947178095.1 uncultured Treponema sp. | reverse complement strand
TTCGGAAAAAGTTCCGCATGACGCGCGATCCATTTCAAATTTTTACGCACGGAAAGGCTTCCGAGCGTAAAGTAAAATTCCTTGCCGCGAAGTTTCGGAAGAGAATCGAAAATCGAATCGTCGGCGGGAATGTCCTTGATTTCGCCCAAGCCCGCGTAGACCACCCTCACCCGCTCCGCGTCAATCTTGTACGATTCCACGATCGTCTTTTTCGTGTATTCCGAAACCGCAAAGACAATTTTCGATTTTTTCGCGATTCGCCTGTACATGATTTCGGAATAAAGCCGGATCAATTTGTCGCGGCGGCTTTGCGCGTAGTCGTCCTTGCAAAGGTGCGCGTAGATGTCGTGGATGAAGTCGAATCCTGGCGCGAAGTACGGACAGCTGTTCGAAAAGTCGAGCGGAATCCTGCGGTTTTTGAGGACGTATTTTTGGAAATGAATCTGATTCCATTTCGGAAAAAAATTCGCCTCCACGGGAAGAGTGACGATTTTTATGTTCGAAAGGCTCGGCAAGCCTCGCGCGTTTTTCGGAACGACAAGCTCTGCGCAGCCAGGCGAAAGTTTTTCGTCGAGATATTTTACTGCCTCGAACGCGACGCGCTCAATTCCAGTGAGTTCCCTGCACCAACTTTCGCCGTTTATCGCGATGACTTTGTTTTTCATTTTGAACTTTCCCGTTTGTTTTTTTGAAACCTCTTATGAATACTTCACTTCGCGAGTTTTGCGGTTTTCACAAATATCCTCGCGAGTTTTCCTACGGAAAACTCGCGAAGCAGACCGAAAGGGCTGCGACCCTAGTCGCGGGAATAAATGTCTCTCGTGAAGACTTTTTCCTTCACGTCGGAAAGCTCGTCCGAAAAGCGGTTCGAAATTATGATGTCGCACATTCTTTTGAATTCGTCCAAGTCGCGGATCACGCGCGAATTGAAAAAATTGTCGCCGATAAAATTCGGCTCGTAGACGACAACTTCGATTCCTTTCGCCTTGATTCTTTTCATCACGCCTTGAATCGAAGACGCGCGGAAATTGTCGGAATTCAATTTCATCGTAAGGCGGAAAACGCCCACGACCTTGGGATTCCGCTCGATGATTTTTTCGGCGATGAAATCCTTGCGGGTGCGGTTTGATTCCACGATCGCGCTGATGAGATTTTCCGGAACGTCCGAATAGTTCGCGCGAAGCTGCTTTGTGTCCTTCGGAAGGCAATAGCCGCCATATCCGAACGACGGATTGTTGTAGAAATCTCCGATTCTTGGATCGAGCGAAACGCCCGCAATGATTTGGCTCGCATCGAGCGAGCGCGTGAGCGCGTAAGTGTCAAGCTCGTTGAAATACGCCACGCGCAGAGCAAGGTACGTGTTCGCGAAAAGCTTTATCGCTTCGGCTTCGGTGAGATGCGGATGCAAGACCGCGACATCTTTTTTTATCGCGCCATCTTTCAAAATCGAAGCGAACTCTTTCGCCCGCTCCAAAAGGCTTTCGTCGTCCGCCGGAAATCCGACCACAATCCGGCTCGGGTGGAGATTGTCATAAAGCGCGTGCCCTTCGCGAAGGAATTCCGGCGAGAACAAGATTTTTCCGAAGCCCGTCTTTTCGCGCAAAGCCTGAGTGTAGCCCACGGGAACGGTGGACTTTATCACGACCGTTGTCTTTTCGGAGGAATGTTTTTTCACCAAGTCCAGCACCGCTTCAATCGAAGAAGTGTCGAAATAATTTTTCTTCGGATCGTAATCCGTCGGCGTGCAAACCACGACGAAATCCGCGCCCGAATACGCCTCGGAAGCCTCCGTGGTGGCGCGCAAGTTCAATTCGTGCGAAGAAAGGTACTCGCTGATTTCCTTGTCCTCAATCGGCGACTTTTTGCTATTTATGAGATCAACTTTCTTTTGAACGACATCGAGCGCGACAACTTCGTTGCGCTGCGCCAAAAGCACGGCGAGCGAAAGCCCGACATAGCCCGTTCCTGCAACTGCGATTTTCATAGGAACATTCTAGCACGGTTCGCAGGAAAAATCAAGGGGCGACTGCGAGTTCCGCAAAGCGAAACTCGGGGAGCGAGGAATTGCGCATCGCGCCGCGATGCTATGGGCGCGCGAGGATGAAGTCGATCGCATACTTTATCTTGTCCGCGCTGTCGTCACAGTACGGTATCAGTACTTTCTCCTCGTTGTCTACGCTAGACTTATCCTGTTTTTCCAAATGCAACACGAACGCATTGTGCTTGAGTGCGGACGGCGCGAAAGGTGTGTGGATTGGCTTGTTCATTATGTTGGAAGTATAATGCGCCTCGAGGTTTGGCGTTTTCTTTGCGATTGCCTCAAGCAGCGCGAGCATGTGGCTCATGGGATATTCTTTTTTATCTGTATCTTCTGTATCGTCTTCTTCCCGAATAGTGGTGACGATGATGTCGGGGTGCACACCGTCTTTCGCGAGCTCGTCGAGGTATTTGGCAAGCTCAAGCATGCATTTGTCGCCGTCCGACGCGGAACTAACAACGATGTGCTTCCCATCTTTCTCATAATGCCTGATGTGGTCATCCCTGCATGCTACATCGCTTGACTTCTTGTAACGCAACTTAAATGTTCCGTTCTGCCCAATCGCGCCATGCAACCTGTTGCAGACACGCGTCTTTCCTACGTCTGGTTTTCCGCTGATAAGAATAAATGTCATAATAGTACTCCTTGTAATGCGACATCCTAGAAAGTTGCAACTTTCGGGGATGTCGCATTCGTCCGCGGTAAGCAACTTGTTGCGCCGCGAACACGTGAATAAGACAGTTTCGTAAGAAACTGTCAGCTGAAAACTGACGCGCCATTTGAGCGGCAGTTTTCAGTACTCCTTTGCGCTTTACATCCGCCGATGCTTGTTTGATTGAAAACTGTGAAGACCGCCGTCTTCACAGTTTGTATTCTTCCCGCGCCGCTTTTGGATTTGCGCGGGAAGTATGCTCTTTGCCAACGAGTTTTCAACGAAAACTTGCCGGCAAAGCGAAGCACGGGCAGCACAACGTACCGCCTGATTATTGCTTAATATTTAGTTATCCATGTTGTATCGTTGCCATTGCTATCTTTTCCTTGGATTGTCTTGTTTGACAAGCCAGTATAAATTAGGCTATATCTGTTTATATTATTCCACTGTGCCTCCGTGCCGCCGTATCTCACGGTCGTGAGTTTATCGCATTTACTGAACGCTAAGTTTCCAATGCTCGTCACACTGACAGGTATTGTTATACTCGTAAGACTCGTGCAGCCTTTAAATGATTCCTCACCTATGCTCGCCACTTTGCCAGGGATACTCACGCTCTCAAGTCTCGTGCACTCTCTGAACGCATAGTGGCCGATGTACGTCACGTTGTCGGGTATCGTCACGCTACTGAGGCGTATGCAACCACCGAATGCCGACTGTTCGATTCTTGTCACACTGTCAGGTATCGTAACGTCCATGAGGAGCAAGCAGTCAGCAAACACAGAATACTCGATTTTCGTCACACCGTCGGGTATTTTTATCTCCGTGAGGCTATTGCAACCACAGAACGCAAATTCCCCGATGACTGTCACGCCTTCGGGTATGTTTATGTCCGTGAGGCTCTCGCAATACTTAAACACACCGTTGTCGATGCACGTCACGCCGTTGGGTATCACCACGCTACTGAGGTTTTTGCAACCATTAAACGCATAGCTTCCGATGCTAGTAACACCGTTGGGTATTTTTATGTTCGTGAGTTTCGTGCAACCATTGAACGCTAACATACCGATACTCGTCACGCTGTCGGGGATATCCACACTCGTGAGGCTAGTACACTCATTGAAAGCCTGCTCCCCTATGCTTGTCACGCTTGTGGGTATCGTTACACTCGCAAGGTTCGAGCAGCCACTGAACGTTTTCTTCCCTATGTTTGTCACGCTCGCGGGTATCGTTACATTTACAAGGTTAGTACAGTCCTTGAATGCGCCATCCTCGATACTCGTCACACCGTCGGGAACGACGACGCTTGATGGAACTTTGTCGGCATAGTACCCCGTCACTTTACTACCTCTCATCTTGAGGTATTCGGGAATATTTTCAATGCCTATGTACCCATCGTTACAAATGATGCTAGTAACAATTATGCTGTCGCTTCCTTTGATTGCATTCCACTGCGCTTTCGTACCGTTGAATTTTATTTCCGCTAGGCTACACCCAGAGAACGCTTTGTCACCTATGCTCGTCAAGCCACTACCTATCGTCATGCTTGTAAGTTCATAACACCCATAGAACGCCCTTTCCCCAATGCTCGTCACACTGTCGGGGATATTTACACTCGTAAGGTAGTGACTGTAGCTATCGTATTCCTCGAACGCACCTCTATATGGTGCACTAGAATAATTATAGTCCTTATAGCCACTGATGCCCGTCACTCCTTCGGGTATGTTCACCGATCTCCACATCCCGGTATATTTCCAAAGTACGCCGTTTTTGTCTATATAGCCGTCTTTCATAGAGGGATTTTTTCCGCATACAGTGCATTTTCCATCTGTAAAGGAATGGTTGTGCACAATGACTTCGCATGTAGCCGTCTTGCCGCCCGCCTGCGCGGTGGCGGTGATTGTCGCTTTTCCCAACTTGAGTGCCGTAATCTTACTTTTATCATAACTACTCAACCTACTCACTGTCGCAATTGTTTCGTCGGAGGATGACAATATTACAGTCCTGTCGTCATTGTAGTCAAGATCATCTAGCATTAACGTATACTGCAGCTCCCCTGTCTCGCCTGGAGCAAGAGCAAGAGTTGTCTTGTCGAACGTGATGTTCTCGATTGGTCTAGGATTCACGGTGACCTCACATGTCGCAGTAAAGCCACCTTCCTGTGTGGTGGCGGTGATTGTCACCGTGCCCACATTGCGCGCCACAACTATGCCGTCCCGGTAGTCCACAAACGCGATCTCATCATTGGAAGAAGTCCATATCACCGTAGTGCAGTCAGCGTTGCTCGGCGTTACCATCGCCGTCAGTTTCCCTTCCTCCCTGCGATTGATCGTAAGCGTTTCATGGTCGAGCGTGATGCCCTCCACTGGAACACTTATCCGCTCTACGATTACTTCACACTCCGCCGTCTTGCCTCCCACTATCGCGGTTATAAACGTAGAACCTTCCGAAACCGCCGTAACAGTGCCGTCATCGTCCACAGTCGCGATATAAGGATTGAAAGCACGCCATATTACAGTCTTGTCAATCGCGTCATCAGGGTGTACTGTCGCCACAAGCGTTCCAGTACTGCCAGGCGCGAGCATGAGCTTTTCCGTATTGAGCGTGACACTTTCCACTTCACCCGGGTAGTCCGGCTGCTCAACGTATTCCTCATTCACGTAGACCGTGCAAAGCCCTGTAACTCCGCCCACACGCGCGGTTATGATTGCCGTGCCTTGCGCCACCGCCGTAACTATGCCGTTATTATCCACCGTCGCGACTCCAGTATCGGAAGATGTCCATGTTGCAAGCTTGTCATCCGCGTTCTCAGGGTGCACCGTTACAGTCAGTATTCTCGACTCGTTACGTCTGAGTATGAGCGACGTTTCGTTGAGCGTAATCCAATTAGCACTGACCGGCTGTCTCTTCACGGTTACTGTGCAAGTCGCTATTTTGTCGCCCGCCTGTGCGATGATGATTGCCGTTCCCTCATTGTATGCAGTAATCGTGCCATCATAAGTTACCCACACGACATCTGTGTTGGACGATGACCACGTTACACGCCTGTTGTCAGCGTTCAATGGCAGTACAGTCGCAGTCAGCGTTCTCGTCTCGCCATACTCGAGCGTGAGCGATGTCTCATTGAGCGTGACGCTTTGCACCGCGATGGGGTCCGGCTCTGGATCTGATACGATCTTGCACCCCGCGAGCGCGATTGCGCATGCTGCAAGCGCGGCCACAATCCATATCTTTTTCATAAAAACTCCTTATTGCCCTTTGCGGACGATTAGTTTTTGTCGCAGCGCAATGCGCTGCTTCCTAGTTTTCCTGCGGAAAACTCGCGCTTACTCTGCGTCTTATTCCACAGATGTCGCGGACTTTTTCTTTGTTCCGCCAAGCACTTCCTGCTTGAAATGCGCGATTTCCGTATTCGCATAGTCAATGAACGCCGCGTAGTCCGCCTCGCCCTCAAGCAACGCATGCGCGTTCACGTAAAGCACGAGCATGCGGTACGCCTCGTCGCTCGCACTCCGAGCCGCCTTGAGCGCGCCCGCAGTCTTTGCAGAACGCTCGTCCGTGCGTTGCCCCGTAAGCGAGCGCACTTCCTCGTTCGTGGCCTTGAGTTTTTCCACGAACGCCGTAAGCGAAAGTGCTTTCACTTGCTCGGCGAATTTGCCCTCCAAGTCCTGAATGAAATTGACGAGCAAGCCGGTTTCCTTGTCCAACTGCGCTTGCACGTCGATTTTGTAGTCCTTTATGTGCTGATTGAGCACTTTCGCCGCGTCCGCCATTTCCTCAATGGGAAAATTCGTGTAGCCGCCCACCGCCTTTTTGTAGCCGGCATACAATTGGTCGCGCAATCTGTCCGCCGCCACGATTTTATCCGTGGTTAGGCTTTTCGCGCTGATTTTGAGGTTCTCGTCCTCCGCCGTGACAGCCGAACGAAGCGCGGCGACCTGCGCCTTGCACTTTTCCGCCACAGCCGTGTCCTTTTCCGCTCGCTCCGCCATGTTCGAGACGAACAGGAAGTGCGCCGCGTTGTTCATGCTCGTGAGCGGAAGTGTCTGGATCTCTTTCATAAAAACTCCTTTGCGTTTTAAGTCCGCCGACTTCTTCATTCCGCTTGAAAGCGGAGGAACTTAAATTTGGAGGGAGACAACCCCTCTACTCGGAAGCGGGGGTTTTCTCCCTCCAAACCACCCACTTTCCCCAGCACCGCTTGGGGCTGCCGCCCCAAGACCCTGCTATTGTTGACAGAACAAACACAGTCGTCGCAATACTCGACACACGATGAGAACGCATCGGAGGGCTCGGACAGCACTTTGTTGAACGCTGTGAAGCCGTCGGATGTCTCGGATGGCATTTTGTTAGTCTCTGTGAACCCGTCAGAGGTCTCGGATGGCATTTTGTTGAACGCTGTGGGCGTATCGGAGACCTCAGATAGCATTTTGTTGAACGCTGTGAAGCCGTCGGAGACCTCGGAAAGTGTTTTGTTGAATGCTGTGGACGTGTCGGAGGCTTCGGACAGTGCTTTGTTGAACGCTGTGAAACCAGCGGAGGCCTCGGATGGCATTTTGTTGAATGCCGTGAAGCCGTCAGAGGTCTCGGATTGTGCTTTGTCGGTCGCTGTGAAGCCGTCAGAGACCTCAGATTGCATTTTGTTAATCCCTGACAGGGAATTTTTCGCACCAAATTTGTATTTGTCTAGTAGCGTGCGATTGTCAATTGCGATTTTGCGGGGTCTTTGGAGGAAAATAACACGAGTTTTTGCGGCTTTCACAAATACCCTCGCGAGTTTTCCGTAGGAAAACTCGGTAAGCAGCCCAAAAGGGCTGCGACAAAATGCGAGCAGTGCAAGCAAGCAAAAACTCGATAATGAGCGCGAGCGAATGGCGCAAACACAGGTTTGCGTAAAAAAGGACGCGCAACGAGACATTTTGTCCACATTACACGTCCTTTTGTGTGAGAATTGACTTTCTTCTAAATTACCTAGGTCGCCGTACCCCCCCCCGTACTCGCGGAGAATATTCTACCAATGCAAAGCGGCGAGAATTGCGCGATTGAGAAGCAAGTTTTGGTAAAACGCCTAGGCATAATCATCTTCCTATTTTCAGATAAAGATATTCTATTGCAATTCTGGAGATTTGTCAATTGAAATAATTTGCGCACGGAATTGAATTTTTTGCTAAAAGCCGCGCGAATCACAGCTGCTTAAAATACTCTTTCAGCTCCGCCTTGACAGAATCGCCGAGCTGCTTCATTTCGCACCCGCGAATCGCCGCTTCCAAATGGTACAAAATGACGACGCACGTGTTCGGATAAATCTCTTTGAGCCGAAAAACCGCCTGCTTGCTGCCGATTTCCTTCAATTCTTCCGCCGAATGGATTCCCACCACGCGAAGCTTTTTTTCCATCGTTTTTCCAAGCCCCAAAGATGTAATTTCCGCCATATTTTCTCCCTTAAAAAAATGCTTTTTCAATATTTGCGACGCAACATTTCAAAGCAAAAACGCCGCTCCATTTCACGAATCATATCATTTTTACAATTTTCTTTCTAGTACCGCGAATTTATTGCCAAAAATTCATATTATATATAGTATGGAAAAACTATTTTCAGGAGGAAAACTTGATGACAAAACGGGCGAAATCTTTTAGAATAAAACAATGACCCGAAACGTTTCAAAGAGCGCGCTTGTAATTTCCGTGCGGGCGACCGCGCAAGACAATCGTTCGGTGTGCGTTCTCACGAAAGACGGAATCGAATTCTCCACGCTTTTCGGCGGCCCAAAAAGCAGGCTTTCCGGCGCGGTGAGTCCATGGAATTCGGGAACGATGTATTTTTACAACAATGCCGAAAAAGCCATGTCGAAAATCACGGATTTCGACGTGAAAAAATATCATCCCACTTTCCGCGAGAATCTTTTCAAAAGTTTCGCCGCGGCTTTGGCGGGCGAAATCGCCGTAAAGTCGAAATGCGCGGGCAACGGAAAGGCGGCGTTTTTTTTGCTGAACGGCTTTTTGG
>CAMWWZ010000098.1 GCA_947178095.1 uncultured Treponema sp. | reverse complement strand
GTCGCGTTCGGTGGATGTGCGAGTCTTACGAGTGTAACAATCTCTGATGGTGTGACGAGCATCGGAGAGTATGCATTCAATGGATGCGATAGTCTCACTAGTGTAACAATACCTGGCAGTGTGGCGAGTATTGGAGACGTCGCGTTCGGTGGATGTGCGAGTCTTACGAGTGTAACAATCTCTGATGGTGTGATGAGCATCGGAGCATATGCATTCGATAGGTGCGAGAGTCTCACTAGTGTGACGATTCCTGGCAGCGTTGAGAGCATCAAGAACTATGCGTTTGAGAAGTGCGAGAGTCTCACGAATGTGACAATACCAGAAGGCGTTGCAAGTATCGGAGATTTCGTGTTCCTTGGTTGCAAGAACCTCACGAGTGTAACGATACCTGAGAGCGTTACAAGCATTGGGTTCGGTGCATTTATAGAGTGTACGAGCCTCAGGAGCGTGATGATACCCAATGGCGTTACAAGTATCGGGCCCAATGCCTTCAGGGGCTGTACGGGTCTCATAAGCGTGACGATTTCCGATAGTGTAACGAGCATTGGAGACAATGCATTTGAAAAGTGTACGAGTCTCACGAGCATGACGATACCTGGCAGCGTGAAAAGCATCGGGGGCAGCACGTTTTTGAACTGTACGAGTCTGACGAATGTAACGATTTCTAAGGGTGTGACAAGCATTGGAATTGGTGCTTTTGAAGGATGCAAGGCACTCACGAGCGTAACAATACCTGAAGGTGTGACAAATATCAGAGACGAGACATTCCGTAACTGTGAGACTCTTACGGGCGTTATGATACCCGGCAGCGTGACTAGAATCGGAACAGATGCGTTCAATGGTTGTACAGGTCTCACGAGTGTGACGATTCCTTGTGGAGTGACAAAGTTCGGGGACAGAGTGTTTTCTGGTTGCAAAGGGCTTACGAGTGTAGTTATATCCGATGGTGTAACGACTATAGGAGACTGTATGTTTTTTGGATGCACGGATCTCACGGACGTGAGGATACCTTGTAGCGTGAATAGTATCGGATCTTTGGCGTTCGTTGGTTGCCCGAGTCTCACGATAGTGAAGTACGATGGTACAAAGGAGGAATGGGGGAAAATATCCATGGGAGAGATTGATCCTGATTTGAAAGGTAAGACTATAATTGGAAAAAATGGTGATACTTGGATATCGGAATGAGATCTCGCCTATAATCACCGTCTAACGGCGTTCCTAAAATCAGAGCCATCCGCATACGCGGGTGGCTCTGATTTTTCTGTCGCCCCGGCGGTCACGTCCCTTGCCGAACAAAAATTTTCACTCCCCTTGGAAATAGCCTCTACACCGTTACGCTACCGTAGGGGCTTCAAAAAAATCCTCTTGCTTAACAAATCAAATTTCCTAGTTGAATTTTTCCTCGTCCTGTGCTATGCTGATAAATATGGCTGACGAAAAAATTCCTTTGCGAAGCGAGATTCCGCAAAGCGACAAGTGGGATTTGTCCACGCTTTTTGAAAATGATTCTGATTGGGAAGCCGCGCTTTCGCAAGTCGAGCGCGACGCGGATGCCGTGGCGCAATTCCAAGGCAGGCTCGGCGAGAGCGCGGAGACTTTGCTTGCGGCTCTCAAGGCGTATGAGGCGCTTTGGAAAAACGTGGAGCGCGTGGACAACTACGCGAGCCTTTTGCACAACGCCGATGAGTCCGACGAACGCGCCGCGGACATGGAAGGCCGCGCGAACATGGCGAGCACGAAGGCTTCGGCGCAAACGAGCTTTTTTGATTCTGAATTGGCGGCGATCCCGCAGGAAAAAATTTCTGCGTGGATTGAGCGCGATGATTTTTCCGACTACAAAATCTTCATACAAAAACTGCTTCACGCCCGCGAGCACATTTTGAGCGAAAAGGAAGAGCGCATTCTCGCGCTTCAAGGCGAGGCCGCTTTGACCGCGTACAAGACTTTCAGCGTGATGGAAAACGTTGACTTGAACAATTTGTTCGGAAGCGTCGAAGTGGATGGAAAAAAATTACCGCTCACGCAGACGACTTGGACAGAATTTTTGGAAAATCCCGACCGCGCCGTCCGCGAAAAAACTTACAAGCAATTCTACGGCGTTTTCGAGCAGCACCAAAACACGCTTGCGAATCTGTACGCCGGCAGCGTCAATCAGGATGTTTTCGAATCGCGCGCTCGCGGCTACAAGTCAAGTTTGGACGCGGCTTTGTTCGGAAACAAAGTGCCGGAAAATGTCTACCGAAATTTGATTGAAACCGTTCACAAGAATTTTCCCGCGCTTCACAAATATTATTCAATCCGAAAGCGAGTTTTGGGCGTGGAAGAACTTCGCCATTACGACGTTTACGTTCCTCTCGTGAAGGACGTTCAGACGAAAACTTCTTACGACGAGGCCGTGGAAATTTGCCGCGAAGCCCTCGCGCCGCTCGGAAACGAATACACGGACACGCTTTGTGCGGGGCTAAAAGGCGGCTGGGTGGATCGCTACGAAAACCAAGGCAAACGAAGCGGCGCGTTTTCGTCGGGCGCGTACACTGGCTATCCGTACATTCTGCTTAATTACAAGGATTCGATTATACGCGATGTTTTTACGATCGCGCACGAAGGCGGACATTCGATGCATTCATATTACAGCGCGAAGTCTAATCCGTTCATGCAATACAACTACACGATTTTCGAAGCGGAAGTGGCATCCACTTTTAACGAGGAATTGGTTTTCCGTCACTTGCTCAAAAACGCGAAGGATTCCGCGATGAAAAATTATCTTTTGGCGATGCGCGCTTCCGACATTTTGGCGACGCTTCACCGCCAGACGATGTTCGCCGAATACGAGCTGAAATGCCATGAACTTGTCGAAGGCGGCACACCGCTTACCGCGCCTGTTTTGCGAAAAACTTACCGCGAATTGCTCGAACAATATTTCGGTCCTGAAATGCATTTCGAAGACTCAAGCGACATGGAGGGTCTGCGCATTCCGCATTTTTATTCCGCGTTCTACGTCTACAAATACGCCACGGGAATAAGCGCGGCGTTGGCTTTGGCGGAAAGAGTTTGCTCGGGCGGCAAAACCGAGCGCGACGATTATTTCGCATTCTTGAAATCGGGCGGCTCGCGCTATCCAATCGAGTCGCTGAAAGTGGCGGGCGTGGACATGGAAAGCGCAGAACCAATTCAATCCGCGCTGGACAAGTTCTCGCAAATCGTTGACGAGCTGGAAAAGCAGTTGCTTTAGGAAAGCGAATGCAAGCCGCGAGGCTTGCAATTTTTTTTCGCTCATATTTTTGCTGCGTTTTGCCGATAATGAAATTTGAAAGACTGTTTACGAATTAAACTTTTGAAAAACTTCAGTGTTGTTTTTTGAATGGAGGAAAATTTTGGAGAAGGAAAATTTCTATCAATTTTTGCAGCGAGTTCCCAAAGCTGAATTGCACATTCACATCGAGGCTGTGATCACGATGTCTTCGATTCGCGCGCTTTGGAAAAAACGTTTCGGCACTGAAATGACTTTGGACGAGCAGAACGCGCTTTTCACTTACGACGACTTGAACGGCTTCATTCAGGCGTTTTTGAAAGTTCAGGATTTGTTTATCGAAGTGAGCGACTTCGACTATGTGTTCGACGACTTCGCGCGATATTTAAAAGGCAACGGCATCGTCTACTGCGAGGCGTTTTTCGCTCCGAGCGCGTTCATAAAAAAAGGCTTCGACTACGGCGCGATGGTGGAAAATTTTTCGCGCAACATAAAAAAAATCCACGACGAATGCGGCATCACGATAAAATTGATGATGGACGTTTCGCGCACGTTCGGGCTTGAAAACGCGATGGCGAATTACGAGATGATGAAAAAATTTCCCGCCGAATGCATTTTCGGAATCGGCTTGGGCGGCGCGGAACAAAAAGGTCCGTGCAAGGATTTCGGCCCGGTTTTCGAAAAGGCGCACGCGGAAGGCTTTCACGCCGTGGCGCACGCCGGTGAGGATGTCGGGCCTGAGTCGATTTGGGATGCGATAAACATTTTGCACAGCGAAAGAATCGGACACGGAATCACGGCGATTCAGGACGAAAAACTTTTGTCGCTTTTGGCGGAAAAGCAGATTCCGCTCGAAGTGTGCCCGACGAGCAACACGTTCACGAAAAAAATTGTTTCGAAAATGGAAGATCATCCAATCCGCGCGTTTTTCGACAAAGGCCTTTTGGTGACGGTGGGCACGGACGATCCTGTTTTTTTCAAGACGACACTGCTCGACGAATTTTGGGCGTTGCACACAAAATTGAATTTCACGCTCGACGAAATCAAAGTTTTGATCGAGAACAGCTTCAAAGCCTCGTTCCTTTCGGCAAGCGAAAAAGACGAATGGCTTTCGAAAGTCGGCGCGGCGTTCGAAAATTAGTTTGGAAAAAATTCACGGGCGAGCAGGCAAGGCTTTGCTACGCGCGGCATTTTCGTTTGGCTTTTGAAGTCCTTGAAAAAATATTCTAGTTGTTGCTGATTGGCTCGATTCCTTGCGGCTCGAATTCGCCCGCGCACGCGCCGACCAAAGCTTCCAAACTGTACGGCGAATAGCTGTAGCCGAGCAATACCGTGTCCGCCCAATCAAAGTCCGCGACCAATACCGGCGACATTATCGCGAAAATTATCACGCGCTTTCCTTGCTGTGAAAGCCGCCTCAAAGTTTGCGCCACTTGCGCGCTGTTCGCGTCCGCCACGCAAAAAATTATCGTGTCATAGCGATTTGCCGTCTGCAAGATGTTGTCCGCCGACCATTGCGTTTCGTTCGGTCCCATGGAAAAGCTAAAATGGAATTCGCCTGAATTTGGCCAGCGTTCTTTTCCCGAAGAAAAAAACGTCGGCTCGCTTCCGCAAAGCAGAACTCTTCCGAAATCGGATTTTTTCAAGCCTTTGGATTTTCGCTTGTAAACCGTGAGCGAACGGCAGGCCTGCTCAAAGAAAAATTTCTCGCCTTCTTTGTCGGGAATCCTTTCGTCGATTTTGTTCTCATCGGGAAAAAGCGGCGCGGGATTTTTTCCTTTGAAATATTTGAGCTTTTCGTAAATCACTCGCCGCGCGGCAGCCTTCACTTTGGCGCGAAATTTTTCGTCGGTTCTCATCAAGCGCAGATTCGAGCTCCAAAGAGGCTCGTCCAATTGCGCCGTCGTCGAAGAAATCACGATGTCGTTTCCGGCGTTTATAGCCATCCTGAAAGCCACGGAAAGAGAGCCTGCGTAAATCGTCGCGCCGTTCATCATCATGTCGTCGGTGATGATTAGACCTTCGAAGCCGAGGCGGTTTCGCAAAAGTTCCGTCAGAAAGAATTCGGACAAAGTCGCGGGCTCGCCGTTTGGAGAAATTCTCGGAAAGCTCAAGTGTCCGCTCATAATCGCGGGAACTCCAGTTTTTATCAAATATTTAAAAGGAACGAGTTCGCGGTTTTCGAAAGTTTCTTTGTCGATCTGAATGTTCGGCAAATATCCGTGCGAATCGTTCGGAGTGTCGCCGTGTCCGGGAAAATGCTTCGCAGTCGGAATCACGCCGGCATCCAAACTTCCTTGCGCGAACGCAGCTCCTAGAATTCCCGCGCTGCGCGGATCTTCGCCGAACGAGCGCGTCCCGATTATGGTCGAGCGTTTGTCCGTGTACAAATCCACCGTCGGCGCGAAATTCATATTTATTCCGAGCGCGGCGATTTCGCGGTTTATGTAATAGCCTGAATAGTATGCGTCGTAGGGAAAGCCGCTCGCGCCGATTGCCAAGTTTCCCGGCGTGACGCTCGTGCTTCCTTTGACGTGCCGAATCCATCCGCCTTCCTGGTCGGTCGCCACGAAAAGCGGAATCTTAAAACGACGCGCCAATGCTTTTCGCTGGAGAGACTTTATGGAGCGAGCGACGAGGCGAATGTTGTCTGTGTTCCAGCCGAAAACTTTTACGCTTCCCAAGCCGCGCTCGTCCACCCACGAATTGAGCAAAGTCGAAGGCTCGGCTCCCGCCCAGCCGAACATCAGGATTTGCGCGTACAATTCTTCGTCGCTCATTTTTTCCACGAGCGCGTCCGCCAAAGCCTCGTGCGGATAGTCGCTCCAAAAAGTAACGTCGTCGGGCAGCTTTGCGGAAATCGCAAAATTCAAATTGAAGAAAAACAGAAAAATAAATTGAAGCGAAATTTTAAAAACTTTTTTCATATTAAAACGAACTCCTGTTTTCATGCAAATCTTGTGCCGCGCAAAAAGCGGCGATTGCTCCGTCGCTTGCGGCGGTCACCATTTGCCGAAGCGTTTTTGCACGCACGTCGCCCGCCGCGTAAAGACAGGGAATTTTCGTGCGCATGTTTTCATCGGTAATTATATAGCCGCTAGAATCCTTTTGTAATGTCGAAAAAATTTCCGTGCGCGGCTTCATTCCAATCGAAACGAAAACGGCGTCGCATTCCGCCTTTGTCCGTGTGGAAGTTCTTACGTTCTCAAGCAAAATTGATTTCACTTTTTCTTCGCCAAGAATTTCTTTTACGACTGAATCGAACATCACGCTGATTTTTTCATTTTGCATTACGCGCTGCTCGAGCGTTTTTTGCGCGCGGAATTCGTTGCGCCTGTGGACGATTGTGACATGCCGCGCGATCGCCGACAAATACACGGCCTCGTCGCAGGCGGCGTCGCCTCCGCCGATTACGAAAATATTCTTGTCCCGGAAAAGCGCGCCATCGCAAGCGGCGCAGTAACTCACGCCTCTTCCTGAAAAATCTTTTTCGCCGGGAACGCCAAGCTTTTTGTGTTCCGCGCCAGTCGCGATGAGGACGGACTTTGCAGAAAATTTTCCTTTGTCAGTTTCAATAAAAAAAGTCGAGCCGATTTTGTCGAGCGCAATTACATCGGCGCAAAAAAAATTCGCGCCGAAATTTTCCGCCTGGCTTCTCATCGACTTGACGAAATCAATTCCGCTCGCGGGAGGAAAAATGCCGGGATAATTTTCAAGGCTTGCGATTGAGAGTGCTTGCCCGCCTGAATTGGAATCGAGCGCGAGCGACTTTAAGCCGGAACGCGCCGCGTAGAGGACGGCCGCCAAACCCGCAGGTCCTGCTCCGATGCTTGCAAAGTCGAATTCGTTTTCGCTCCCGATTTTTTCCATAAAAAAATTATAGCAGAATTCCGCCGCAATTTCAAGTTCGACTTGGCTCTTTGAGGCACTCGCTTCTTTGTTGACTGGCGCAATTTTTTCTGTTATAATTTCCGAATGAAATTTGAAACCGACGCGATAATTTTGGACATTGACGGAACGCTTTGGGACACGACGAGCGTTGTGGCCGAGGCTTGGAACAAGGCGATTTCAAAACTCGCCTTGCCCGCAAAAAATGTGAACGCGGAAAATCTCAAAAGCGAATTCGGAAAGCCGATGGACAAAATCGCCGACAGCCTTTGGCCGAATTTGAGCAAGTCGCAAAAAACAAAATTGATGGACGAATGCTGCGAGCAAGAACAAATCGCGCTCATTGCAAACGAAAAGAAAATCGAATTCCCAAACGTCGTTTCCACGATAAAAAAATTGAGCGAGCGTTTCAACATCTACATCGTTTCAAATTGCCAAAGCGGATACATCGAGCTTACGATGAAAAAAATCGGAATCGAGGATTTCATCCGCGACCACGAATGCTACGGCGACACGAAAAAATACAAGGCGGAAAATCTGCGCCTTTTGTGCGAGCGAAATCATCTCGAAAAACCAGTCTATGTCGGCGACACCGAAGGCGACCGCGCGGCGTGCGAAGAAGCAGGAATAAGATTTATTTGGGCAAGTTATGGTTTTGGAAGCGCGCGGAGTTACGATGCCAAAATCGAAGATTTCAAGGAACTTTTGGATTTGGTTGAGCCGCTCCATTGAAAATTATGCGATGCCTTTCATTTTCATGAACGCCTGAATTGTCGGCCAACTCACTCCCAGTTCTCGCGCGAGCGATGTCTTGTCTCTGCCTTTTTCGCGCTCGCGCTTTATGTACGCGCCTTTTCCAGTGAGCTTGTATTTTTTTGCTTTTTGACCTTTTGGGCGGCCGACGGTTTTTCCTTCTTTGCGGACGCGCGTCAAGCCCATTTTCGTGCGCTCGCTGATTAAGTCGCGCTCGATTTGCGCCGAAAGTCCGAAAGCGAATGCCAGCACTTGCGATTGAATGTTGTCGCCGAGCTCGTAGTTTTCTTTTATTGTGTAGACTTTTACGCCGATTGTCATAAGTTTGTTGAGCACGTCGAAAATCATCATCATCGAGCGGCCAAGCCTTGAAATTTCTGTGCAGATGATTATGTCGTTTTCGCCGACGGTTTTCAGCAACGCGCCGAGTTTGCGTTTGTCCGGCGATTTTGTCCCGGAAATCGTTTCCGAAATCCATTGGACTTTGCGCAATTTTCGTTCCTTGCAAAATTTTTGAATTTCTATTTTTTGATTTTCTGCCGTCTGCTTTCCCGTGCTTACTCTAATATAACCATATACCATAAGTCCCTCTTAATTTTTAATATTTTCGGACAAAGTGAACTTTAAGAATAGTAAATTGAAATTTGAAAATTAGAACGATATTGCTTGCAATTTTTCAATGTTCGAAAGTTTCAACTTTTAAACTAATGAACGCTTGATTTTGCCAAAAACGCAGTGAGTTTATACCAAAAACTCACTGCGTTTTAAAAAAAACTCACTGACTTTTTGAGTAAAACTCACTGAGTTTTTACTGAAATGTCAGTGAGTTTTTACCAAAATCGCGATTTTTTGACGCCTTCGCGAAATGCGACTTGACACAAAGCCGCCCGAATGTTATAATTTTTCATCAAT
>CAMWWZ010000097.1 GCA_947178095.1 uncultured Treponema sp. | reverse complement strand
GAGATTCCCAAGTGCGTGAAGGAAATCGGGATTGGCGCGTTCATTGGGTGCGCGAAACTCACTAGCATGACGATTTCCAGTAGTGTGACGTACATCGGCCACAATGCGTTTCGTAATTGTACATCGCTTGCAAGCGTGACCATTCCTGGCAGCGTGCCGAAACTGGGCGAAGTTGCATTCGCTGGTTGCACGTCGCTTGCGGACGTTACGATTGCCGACGGCGTTACGGCAATTGGCAATGCTGCGTTTGAAGGTTGTACATCACTTGCGAGCGTGGGCATTCCTAGAAGCGTGACAAGAATCTATGGCAATGCATTTTCAAATTGCAGCCCTAACCTAAAGATTCAGTACGATGGCACGAAGGCGCAGTGGGAAGCAATCAGCGGCAACAAATTCAAAGCGACTGTTCACTGCACGGACGGCGTAATCACTGAAAGATAACAGAAAACAAACTCTCGTATGCAGTCCGTATGGGCTGCGGTTAAAACAACCATCGGCGGATGTAAAACGCAACAGGAGTAAAATAATGGGAAGCATTGTTTTTTCGATTTTTGCGCTAGTTTTCGCGCTTATTGGACTGGTTCCGCTCTTGGGAATCTTTAATTGGATTGCAATTATTCTTGCATTTGTCGCCCTTATAAGCGGAATTGTGGGGGCGGCTGTGGGAAATCGGCGCGGCGCGTGTGTCGTCGGGATTCTCATCAGCGTCATTGTTTTGTGCGTGGCGGTCATACGTCTTGTTCTTGGCGGAGGGCTTCTTTAGTCCTTGGGATTGGTGAAGAAAACCGACGAAAGTTATTGCCGAAAGTGGAATCCATCATGGCGATGCTTTCGGAATGACAGAATCCACATGCCTCGGCGCAAGCGTCGGGGTATGTTGGTTTGCGATGCAAATTCAAAAAATCATAAGCAGGGCGCAAGCCCTGCGATTAGAACATAAAGGATTTTTTATGAAAAAGAAATGGATTATCGCGCTTGCGGCAATGCTACTGATGGCTGCGGGGGTTACAGCGAAACCGAAATATCCTTCATATCTCAAAATGAAAGGAAATACAGTGAAGGGGTACACTGTTGATTTACCCGCAGACCTTGTCATTCCAGACGGCGTAAAGGAAATTGATGACGAGGCGTTCCAGGGCTGCATGTCGCTTGAGAGCGTTACTATTCCTGACAGCGTGGAGGAAATCGATGAGGGAGCGTTTAGTGGTTGCACGTCACTTAAAAGTGTTACGATTTCTGGCAGTGTGAAAAAAATCGATGAGGGGGCGTTCTCTGATTGTACGTCGCTAACGAGCGTTACGATTGCCGATGGAGTGAAGGAAATCAGCGGTGGAAGCTGGAATTATTGGACTGATAGTTTGAGTAAAGGTGCGTTTGAGGGCTGTACATCGCTTGCTAAAGTTAGCATTCCGGGTAGTATGGAGGAAATTGGCGAAAGGGCGTTCGCTGGCTGTATGTCATTGGAAGTTTACTTTGGCGGTACGATGGCACAATGGAGAGCACTTAAAGGAAGTAATAAAATATCGGCTTCGTTTGTCCGCTGTAGTGATAGTCATATAGGTATAGAAGGAATTCCTAGAAGTCTTAAAATAGATGGTACATGGGTAACGGGGTATACTGGCGTTGTTCCCGCAGAACTCGTTATTCCCGAAGGCGTGACGGCAATCGGCAACAACGCGTTCAAGTACTGCACATCGCTTACAAGCGTGTCCATTCCGAGCAGTGTGACGGAAATCGGCTATAATGCTTTCAAGAACTGTGCGTCGCTTGAAAATGTTACGATTCCAAGCGGCGTGAAGAAAATAAACGATGGGACATTCTCTGACTGTGCGTCACTTACGAGCGTTACGATTGCCGATGGTGTGCAAACAATCGGCGACGATGTGTTCAGTGGTTGCGAGTTGCTCAAGGAAATACAATTCGGCGGCACGATGGCGCAGTGGAAGGCAATCCAAGGAAATAACAAGATACAGGTATCGCTTGTTCGCTGTAGCGATGGCAATATAGGTGTCGAAAAAGTTCCCGAATACCTCAAAATGAGCGGCGGAAAGTTGACGGGGTATACCGGAAAAGTTCCCTCAAACCTTGCCATTCCCGACGGCGTTGCGGAAATCGGCGACGGCGCGTTCAGAGGTTGCGATTCGCTTGAAAGCGTTACGATTCCTGGCAGTGTGACATATATTGGCGGAGAAGCGTTCTCTGGTTGTACATATCTTGAGCGCGTGACGATTGCCGAGGGAGTAACGAAAATCTCTAATTCAATGTTTTCCGGCTGTACTTCGCTTAAGAGTGTGAGCATTCCAAATAGCGTGACGGAAATCGGTAGCAATGCGTTCAATGGTTGCGCATCTCTTGCGAGCGTAACGATTCCGAAAACCGTTACGAAAATCGGCGAGTATGTGTTCCAAGGCTGCGCGTCGCTCAAGGGCGTGACCATTCCTAGCAGCGTGAAAGAAATCGGCAGCAGTGCGTTCAATGGTTGCGCATCTCTTGCGAGCGTTACAATTCCCGATAGCGTGACAAAAATAGGCTGGGGTGCGTTCAAGGACTGTAAATCGCTTAAAAGTGTGAGCATTTCGGGAAGCGTGCAGGAAATTGACGGCAATGCTTTCCAAGACTGTACTTCGCTTGTAAGCGTGACGATAGGCAGCGGTGTGACGGAAATCAGCGTTGAGATATTCAGAGGCTGCACGGCGCTTCGAAGCGTAGTTATTCCGCGAGGCGTGAAGAAAATCGACGACGGTGCGTTTTTTGGCTGCACATCGCTTGTGAGCGTACTCATTCCGCGCAGCGTAACAGAAATCTGTATTACCGCTTTTCAAGGATGTGGCTCGAAATCCAGGGTTCAGTATGACGGCACAAAGGCGCAGTGGGGTGCAATATCAAAGTCACCGGGGGACATATTTTCAATGCTTGGTTTGGCTTTTAGTTCGTTTTTTCAAAGCAACGACCGTTTAGTGATCCAATGCACGGATGGCGTAATTATTGAGGAATAGTAGGCAAAAACGCAGGGCGTTGTACGCAAGGCTTTGCCTTGCTACCGAGTTTTTGTTGAAAACTCGCGCACAGGAAAATCTTCTCGTGCCAAAACCAAAAACGGCACGGGAATTACTGTATCGCAAATCAAAGATTTGCGATGCGCATTTCTTTCCCTTTCTTTCCGCCTTGTTCACAAAAAATCCTCTTTATGCTATAATCTCTTCGAATGAAAGTTTTTTCTTGGGAAGAAGTCTCGCGCCTCGCACGGAACGGCCGCCCTGCGTTCGCTTCTTCTGCCGTGGCGATCGGCGGCTTCGACGGAATGCATTTGGGGCACGACGCGCTTTTTTCGGCGGTGCTTGATTACAGGAATTCTCATCCCGAATCCAGCGCGGGCATCGTGACCTTTTCGCGCTCGCCCGGCGTTTTGAAAAATTCTCGCTACGAGGGCGACGTTTCCACCAAGCGTCTCAAGCTGGAATTTTTTGAAAAAAAAGGCTTTGATTTCTGTATAATGATTGACTTTTCTTTGGATTTCAGTAAAATAAAGGGAAAGGATTTTCTCGACATCGTGAGAAAATTTTGCGCCATGCAATTTTTGGCGGCGGGCATCGATTTCCGCATGGGCCATAACTCGGACACCGGCGTTGCCGAATTGTCGTGTTACGCGCGCTCTTGCGGTTTGGAGCTAAAGGTTTTGGACGACGTTGTGCTCAAAGGAAAGCGCGTCAGTTCGAGCCTTGTCCGCGGCGCGGTTCGCGAAGGCGACTTTGATTTTGCCTCGTCGCTTTTGGGCCGCCCGTTTTGTCTTGACGGATTGCCACTGGATTTCCAGGAAGGCGGCTCGTCGAACGCCACACTGTCGATGATTGCAAGCAGGAACACGACGCAAGTTTTGCCTGAGGACGGAAGCTTTCGGGTGCGCGTCGCGTTCGCTGGTGAGGACGGCTATTCGCAAAATGTTGATGCCGTGCTGCACGTGGAATCTTCATTCCTTCGCCTGGAATTTCCACCCGAGCAAAATTTGTCGCGCGTCGAAAGAATCGAATTCATCAGTCGGTGAATTAATAGAAATTTATAGACTGCCTAGAAAATTATTGCAGCAAGAAATGCTCGGAGCATCGGTTCTGGCACGCAAAAAAATCTGCACAAGCGAAGCGCGGTTCTCGCAACGCAGTTTCTAGCGAGCCTTTTTTGCGGGACAGGTTCGATGCGTGAGAGCATGTCATTATGCTGATTTTTTAGGACAGGCTTTTTTAGGAGAAAAATTATGGCACTTTCAAAAGAATTGTCGCACTCGATTGTGGCAAAATTCGGAGCAAACGAAAACGACACGGGCAATGTCCGCGTTCAGGTCGCGCTTTTGACGGAACGAATCAAGCAGCTCACCGCGCACGTCGCGAACTATCCGCAGGATTCGAATTCAAAGCGCAGCATGATGAAGCTTGTCGGACAGCGCAAGAGATTCCTCAAGTATCTCCAGCGCACGAATTTGGAAGGCTACCGCGCCCTCATCAAGGAACTCGGACTTCGCAAGTAGAGTTTTAGGCCGCATTCTCGCGGCCGAATTTGTTTTTATTTAAATGAATTTATTTCAGGGAAAGTGAAAGAATATGGCAGTAGAAAGAGTGACTTACAAAATCGGCGACGAGGAACTCATCCTCGAAACCGGCAGGATGGGAAAGCAGGCCAATGGCTGCGTCTACGCGCAGTTCGCCGGCACTTCCGTAATCGCCACGGTTTGCGCTTCGAGCACGGTGGTGGAGGGAATGGACTATGTTCCCGTTACGGTTGAATACAATGAAAAATTTTACGCGGCAGGAAAGATTCCGGGCGGATTCGTAAAGCGCGAGGGTCGGCCGAAGGACAAGGAAATCTTGGTCTCGCGCCTGATCGACCGCCCGATGCGCCCGCTTTTCGAGATGTCGTTTGGACGCGAAATCCAAATCGTCCCGACATGCGTGAGCGCGGACGGAATCCACACGCCCGACATTTTGGCGGTGATCGCCTCGAGCGCGGCGGTAACGATTTCGGACATTCCGTTCCATGGGCCTGTGGCCGCTTGTCGTGTCGGCTACATCGACGGAAAGTACGTCATCAATCCGACTTTCCAAGAGCAGGAAAAGGCGCAGCTTGAGATCGTCGTGGCCGGAACGAAAGACGGATTTACGATGGTTGAAGGCGGCGCGAACGAAGCCACCGAGGAAGTGATGCTCGGCGCGCTGAACGAGGCGCAGAAATTCATCACGGACATGTGCTTGCTTCAGGAAGAATTGCAGAAAAAGGCAGGCAAAGAAAAGTTGCCGCTCGCGCCTCTCGACGTGACGCTCGACAATGCCGCCGCGATTGAGGCGGAAGCCACGCCGCTTTTGAAGGAAGCATGTTTCAGGGACGGAAAGCAAAATCGCGGCAAGGCGATCCATGAAGCCATCGCAAAGGTAAAGGAAAATCATGCCGAGCAATTGGCGGATGAAATTCAGGCGAAGCTTTTCTCCGCCCTCATGGACGACATTCAATACAAGCTTTTGCGAAAGAGCATTTTGGACGAAGGCGTTCGAATCGACGGAAGAAAATGCGATGAAATCCGCCCGATCAATTGCGAAGTGAACGTCCTTCCGCGTCCGCATGGAAGCGCGCTTTTCACTCGCGGCGAAACTCAGTCGCTCGCGGTGACTACGCTCGGCACTTTGATGGACGAGCAGGAATACGACGACATCGACGGCGAGCGCAGCGAGCATTTCATCTTGCATTACAATTTCCCGCCTTATTCTGTCGGAGAGACAGGAAGGCTCACTACCGGCCGCCGCGAAATCGGACACGGAAATTTGGCGCGGCGTTCGCTTGAGCCGATGGTTCCGAGCCGCGAAGAATTCCCGTACACAATCCGCGTTGTTTCGGAAATCCTTGAGTCGAACGGCTCTTCTTCACAGGCTTCCACCTGCGGCGGAACTCTTTCGATGCTTGCGGCGGGCGTTCCGATGAAAAAAATGGTTGCCGGAATCGCGATGGGACTCATCACCGAAGGCGAGCACTACGAACGCTACAAGATTCTTTCGGACATTCTCGGCGAGGAAGATCACCTCGGCGACATGGATTTCAAAGTGGCTGGAACGCGCGACGGAATTACGGGATTCCAGATGGACATCAAGATTCCCGGCGTTACGACCGAAATCATGCAAAAGGCTTTGGAGCAGGCGCGCGTAGGACGTTTGCACATTCTCGGCATAATGGAACAGTGCATTTCGAAGCCGCAGGAAATTTCCGCGTTCGCGCCGAAAATCCTTTCGATGAAAATCCCGATTGACAGAATCGGAGCGTTGATTGGACCTGGCGGAAAGAACGTCAAGGCTTTGTGCGCAGAATACGGCGTTACGATCAATACGGACGACGACGGAACTGTCACGATTTACGGAAAGACAGGTCAGTCCGCGGAAGCCGCGAAAAAGGCCGTCAAGGGCATCACAGAAGATCCCGAGCCTGGCACGATTTATCAAGGAACTGTCAAAAGCATCAAGGACTTCGGCGCGTTCATCGAGATTCTTCCTGGAAAAGAAGGACTTTGCCACATTTCCAAGCTTTCGCACGGGCGCGTGGAAAAAGTTACCGACGTGATCAAGGAAGGTCAGGTGATTCCCGTAAAGCTTTTGGAAGTGGATCAGCGCGGAAGATTGCAGCTTTCGTACATCGACGCGCTCGACGAACAGAAGAAGAGTTAGTAGTTAATAAGGAATAGTTGCGCGAGTTTTTGTGCTTTCCATAAAAGATTTCGCGAGTTTTCCGCAGGAAAACTCGGTAAGCAGCCCGAAAGGGCTGCGACAAAATGCGAGCCTTGCGAGCAAACAAAAACTCGTAAGCAAGTCGAAGACTTGCGCCTTTGCGCAAACTCGGCACGCAACTCTTCGAGGGAAACGAAGTGACGGATTCGGAAATTGCGAACTGGAAGATGCTCTGCGAGCGGGCGCGCGCCGTGACGAATGCCCGGAAGATAGGCGAGACCGTCACTTGCGGAGAAGTAGGAGCTGCCATTCAGACTGCAAGCGGCAACGTCTACACCGGGATTTGCGTTGACACGGCGTGCACTCTCGGAATATGCGCCGAGCGGAATGCGATTTTCAACATGCTCACGAACGGCGAAAGCGAAGTCGCGAAAATCGTCTGCGTCATGGGCGAGAAAGTGGGCGGCGCGCCGTGCGGAGCGTGCCGGGAACTTTTGACGCAGATTTGCGGAAAGCGTTCCTCGCAAGTTGAAATTCTTATGGACGTGAATCCAATGCGCGTAGTCACTTTGAAGGAACTTTGTCCTGAATGGTGGCTGGAAGTCAGTTAATATTGAATAGTTAATAGATAATAGTTTTCGTTGAGTTTATATTGACGAATTGAATTGAGATGAAGGAAGTTTTTTTGGAAAAAATTGAAATACTTGTAAAGGCGGAAAATGGCGTTTCTCTTCCGGAATACAAGACCGTTGGAGCTGCGGGCGCGGATGTCTGCGCGCGTTTGGAAAGCCCGGTCGTAATGAAGCCGCTTTCCAGAGCCGTGATTCCGACGGGGCTTTTTTTCGTGATTCCGCAAGGCTTTGAAATCCAAGTGCGGCCGCGAAGCGGGCTTGCCGCCAAAAACGGCGTTACGGTTTTGAACACGCCCGGCACGATTGACAGCGACTATCGCGGCGAGCTGAAAGTGATTCTCGTCAATTTGGGCGAGGCGGATTTTACCGTGAACGACGGCGACAGGATCGCGCAGATTGTGGCAGCTCCCGTAACGCAGGCGGCTTTTTCGCGGACGGAAAATCTCGACAAAACCGAACGTGGCGAAGGCGGCTTTGGCTCTACAGGCGTTTGATATAGTTAAGAGTTAATATTGAATAGTTAATAGTTGCGACTTTTTAGGTTTCGGATTTTGTGAAAAATATTTTCGAATACGGCATAAAAGAAAAAATTCTCGAAACGGTTTTTTTTCAAAAATTGAATTGCGTCTTTGACGCGCTTTTAAAAAAAGGCAAGCGGACTTTCATTCACATCAAATTTAAAAGGCGCGCGAATCACGACAGGACGCTCGTGCGCTACATTCTCCGCGAACTGCTCGTGTATTTTTTCACGATGTTCCTTGTTTTCTTTTTGATTTTTTTCGTGAATCAGATTTTGCTTTTCATGAAGCAGCTTTTGGGAAAGCGCGTTCCGATTGCCGATGCCGTGAAACTCATGCTTTATTCTCTGCCTTTCGTGATCGCGCAGTCCGCGCCGTTCGCGACGCTCACGGGATTTTTGATGTGCCTCGGGCGAATGGTGAG
This sequence comes from uncultured Treponema sp., assembly GCA_947178095.1. Taxonomy (GTDB): domain Bacteria; phylum Spirochaetota; class Spirochaetia; order Treponematales; family Treponemataceae; genus Treponema_D. Next base: position 767 of record CAMWWZ010000097.1, on the reverse strand, counting down.
CGACAACGAAATTCTCATTTTTCGCGCATCGGGATTTTCGCTCGGAAGGCTTTTGCTCCGCCCGATTTTGTTTTTGGGAATCGTGATTTCGCTTTTTTCTTTTTTCGTGAACGACTACCTTTTGCCGCTCGGAACTTCCGCCACGCGCACACAACTCAGAAAGACGATCGCCTCGAATCCGACCATGGAAATCGAAGCGAACAGCATAAAGCGCATGAACGAGACGACCGTCGTAATCGGCGGCGTTCAGGACAAGCTCATAAGCGACCTCGTGCTTTTCGACCGCGATTCCGACGGAAGGCAGCGCGTCATTGTCGCGGGAACGACCTTGGCGGACAGCGGCGCGATGGAGGGGGTGAGCATGCGGTTCGACATGAGCGACGCTTGCATCGCCGTTTTTGACAGGAACGAAAAAAGCAATTTCGACGTGATGACTTCCAAAATGATGTCGCTCAATCTTTTTGAAAGCACGGTTTTCAATTTCGAGCGGCGCATTTCGCCTTCGGAAATGACGAGCCACGACCTCGGAAAAAAAATCCGCGAGATGAAAAAAAATTCGCAAGGAAGCGCGCAGGAACTCAACATGAACGTCCTCGAATACAACAAGAAATTCTCGCTTCCGTTCGGCTCGTTTTTTTTCGCGTTTTTGGCGATGCCGCTCGCGCTGATTTTCGGAAAGTGCATATTGCATTCGACCCTGGATTGCGTCACCGAGGTGAATCTTATACAGATATGCGAGAACAAGACACAGGCATAAAAGGCTTGTG
>CAMWWZ010000096.1 GCA_947178095.1 uncultured Treponema sp. | reverse complement strand
GAAATAAATTCGCTTGAAACTGCCGAAGCGGATTCGGAAAATGATTCGGAAGAAACGCCCAAGGCAAAAAAGAAGTCCCGCGGCGAATCCGAAGACGATCCCGAACATTGGCCAACGATTGAAGAGCTAACCGCCAATCAATATCATTTCGGCATTTTGCAAAATTGGGGTTTGTCCGCGGCTTCCGTAACAAGGATTCAAAAGAAAAGCGACATGAGCAATTTTGTCTGGAATGACAAGATGATTGGCATTTTTTACGAAGCAAAGTCGCACGATTTTATTCGGCTCGGCGAACACACCGAATTGAATTTCCTAGCGCGCATGGCCATATATTATCCATATAGTTATACGTTCAGGAATGTGAAGCAAATTGCGAATCAAGTAATTCTCTACGCCTTTGACTGGTTTGTCGCTCCGTCATTTTCGATAAGTTTTTGCGATCGAATTATCTTGGACTCGCAATTGGGATTGCATATCATGTACCAGCTGCATGACATGTGGGAATATCTCAATTTGGGAGTGGGCATAAAACTCAATGTCGAATTTCCCATAAGCAGCCGATGGACTGTAATCGCCGGAGGCATGTTCTCTTTTGAAAACAGCAATTTTGGCTCGAACAAAAATATGCGCCCGTTTGACTATGTTTGGACATATCAAGCCCAATTCGGAGTGCGATACAGCAAAAAATATCTTAACCGACACAGTTACATAAAATACAAACCAAAGCCGCTGAAAACGAAAAAGGTCAGAAAAATTTCGCCTTTGTCCGATGAAACGCATCTTGAAATCGAAACGCCCGAAGAAGAAAATGTCGAAATTGAAATTTCCGTGGAAAATCTTCCGTCCGCGCAGTTTTTGCCCACAGAAAATTAAGAAAGATATTCTGAAATCGTGTTCATCAAAAGAACCGGATTTATCGGCTTTGAAAGATGCGTGTTCATTCCAGCCTCTAGGCATTTTTCGATGTCTTCGGTAAATGCGTTGGCGGTGAGCGCGATTATTGGAATATTTTTTGCGTCCTCGCGTTCCAAAGCGCGGATTTTCGTAGCGGATTCTATTCCGCCCATCACAGGCATCATCACGTCCATCAAAATCAAGTCGAACGCATTCATCTCGCTTTGCGAGAATGTTTCAAGCGCGACAAGGCCGTTTTCTGCCATGGTTACGACCATGCCCTTTTTCTGCAAAAGGCGGCGCGAAATTTCCTGATTGAGCGGATTGTCTTCGACAAGCAGAATTTTTTTGCCGGCAAGCTCGACGGCCTTTCGAGATTTTTGCGCCGAATTCTTTTTTTCGTCGCTCGTTTCTTCAAGATATTCGACAGTCATTTTTATGACAAATTTCGTGCCTTCTCCTGGCGCGGATTCGCATTCGATTGTTCCGTCCATTAACTGGACAAGATTATGCACGATTGAAAGGCCAAGTCCTGTTCCGACCTTGTTTATCGAATTCACGTCTTGCGTGAACGACTCGAACATCACCTGCTGGAATTCCTTTGTCATTCCGCTGCCGTTATCGGATATGACGAATTCCACGTTTATGATGTTGTCTTTGCGGTCAATTATGTTTACAAGGAATTCCACTCGCCCGCCTTCCGGCGTGAATTTCGACGCATTGGAAAGCAAGTTCATTATTACTTGCTGAGTGTGCAGACGATCAACATTGATGAAAGTGTTCATGTATTTGCTTGCGTCCATGTTGCAATAGAAAGTTATTCCATTGTTTTGGCACATCGACTTTGCCATCGTCACGACGCTTTCCAGCATTTCGCCCACATTGTTGCGGCTCTTGCGAATTTCCATTTTTCCGCTTTCGATTTTCGACATATCGAGGATGTCGTTCAAAAGTCCGAGCATATATTGTGAAGACGATTTTATTTTCCGCAAGTCTTCTTTAATCGCCTGCGGCTGATCCAGCTCGTCCTCGGCGAGTCGCGCCATTCCGAGAATTCCGTTCATCGGCGTGCGCAAATCGTGGCTCATGCGCGAAAGAAAATCGCTTTTCGATGCGTTGGCTTTTTCCGTCTGCTCAATCGCGCGGGAAAGTTTTTCATTCTGCAATTTTTCAAAAAGAGTTATGTCCGTGATGTCGCGGCAAATGAAAAGAATTATGTTTTGGTTTCCTTTAAGATAATATGCGCGTATTTGCTTGATCGAGATTCGCAAGTTGTCGGTCATAATTTCAAATGCGAATGTCGTAGCGAGTCGATCTTTCAATTGTATCATCAGATTTTTCAGCGCAAAAAATTCTTTCGCGGCGGCGACATCTTTTGTGCTGATAAGATCGTTCAAAAGAAAATCCACGAGTTCCGCATAATCGCCGCCGAGATCTTCGGGAATCCAATTCGCACTGTTCGCGCGGTGAATAAAATTGCATCGCGCTTTGTTTATGTCGAGCCAAAAAATGTATTCTACTTCTTCGTCCAAAACCGAATCTTTAGAAATCGTCTTAATTTTGAAATCAGTGATTTCTCGTATATATATATTTGCCTCGATGCAGCTTGTATACGGATTCAAAGAAAGGTCCACGGTCAGCTTGTACCAATGAATCATTTCATCCGGGAAAACAAAATAAAAATCGCATTCCTGTGTTCGCGTTCCGTTCATAAAAAGAATGAGCAATTCTTTGCGTTGCAGAACTTCCGCGATGTTTGGATTTTGTCCGTTGTTGGTCACGGTTTTCGCTATTAGTTCGAGTTCCTTGTCGGCGTTGCCATCGGACACCGACATTTTCAATTCAGGAATGTCCACCATTCTTTCCATCACGATGTTGCTCGTGAGATTGAGCCGCGTATACACAGGATATTCTTTGTTCACGAACGAACGGTAGGACACTTCGCTTTCATATTCTTCTTCCTTGCGTTTTTTGCTGGTGATGTCAGTCGCAGTCGCAATCGCGCGGATGCCTTTTTCGTTGTGATTTTTTATCGCGCGAAAAACGACATGCTTCCAAGCAGTGTCCGTAAGATGAGTGCGCTTGTCTTGCTGTGAAATCGGCAAGTCGATAGAAACCGTTTCCATTCCACTTCGCAAATCGCGAATTACTTTGTTGTATTGGATTACATATTCTTGCGGAACCATGTCCGAGTCGATCCATTTTTGGGCGATGTTCGTGTATTTTTTTTCGAGGTCATTTTCTTCTTCGTAATTTTTGTCCGCGAAATAGCATTCCCAAAAAAGCACATCGCTTTGCTCTACGAGTGAATTGAATTTCATTCGCTCTTCGCGCAACAAATCTTTTTGAAGCCTGATTTTTTTTCGCATAAAAAATATTATCAAAATTATCGATACCAAGGAAAATACGCTCGTCAAAAAGAAAATTAAGGCATATCGTTTTTTGGGATTCTCCGCCGTGTCGTTTATATATTTTGTTTTTGAATTGAGCGATTTTTTTGAAATATGAAATTTCTGCATTTGCTTTCTGTCAAAATAATAGTTCGCCTGAATTTGCGTGGCTTCATACAAATCGTAAAAATTTTGCGGCGCAAAAATCATGTTCATTGCGCGAGTAGTTTTTACAGCCAAATCTTCGAGCGAGAAAAAATATCCGCCGAGAACGCCTTCTCCAAATCCAATATCATGGCAAGCGAAAATTGGATTTTGGGTGCTATGGCAAATCACGTCAATTACGTAATCAGGATTCAATGAACCTTTCGGATATTCTTTTGCGGAAGGCAAAAAAAGTATTATGCATTTTTCGAGCGTGGAAAAATCGTGTTGCAATTCTTCCTTTGATACGCCGACGATATTTTTAAATTCATATTCGAAATTGTATTTTTTCATTCGATCTGTGCAAAGATTTTTTTGCTTTTCAGAATCTATCACAAACACAATTTTTTTTCCTGCCGGAAAAAGCGACACGCAAAGCTTTATGTTTTCATCGAGAAAAGTTGAATCTTCGATGAAATGCGAATAGCGCATTTTGTTCGCATTATTTAAAATAGAATTTGTTCCCAATGTTACTGTCGGAAGTTCATTGAAAAATTTTTCGCGATTTTCTTCAACAAAGTCAGACGCGCCATCGTCCGCCGCAATTATCGCGCTGAAAAAATTTTTTTCAAAAAAATCGGAATTCGCATGATTCAAAATTTGATAATGAAGTCTGATGTCTTGCGAAATATTTTTTATGATAGCCGAATATTGCAATCCGTCGCTTTTCGTTTGTTCGGAGGAAATATATAAAACATCTTTTTTCGACTCGCCAAAATTTTCCGCTATCAAAATTTGAAACACGGAAAACAATATTGCGAAAATAAAGAAAAATTTGCCACGCATTTTATTCCCTAATTTTTAACAGTGAAGAAAGTTGAAACTTTATTCACTGTTAAAAAAGTCATTTCGCAACGAAGTTAGAAATGACAATAAATACGCGAGTTTTCGCAAGAAAACTCGACATTCAAATTGACGACGCTAAATTAGTCGTCGATTTGAATATTTTTAATATTATAACACAAGGTGCGCAATAATGCAATTTTATTTTTTGTAGATATCGAAATCGTGCGAAAGATTTTTGAAAAACTCGCGTTGCCGATTTGAACTGTTAAAATAAACTTCGCAACAATTTCCGCTATTGAAAAAATCGCGATTCCATTGTAAAATAGAATTTGTGCAAAACGCGGCGCAAATCGAACAATTTCAAAATCCTCTGATTGTACAAAGCGACCGCACGATTTTGCTTGATGTGCACGCGCCTCGTTCTGAAGAATGCCGCAACGCGCTCATTCCGTTTGCAGAACTTGAACGTTCGCCCGAGCATTTGCACACTTATCGCCTTACGCCGCTTTCTTTGTGGAACGCCGCGAGCGCGGGAATTTCCACGCAACAAATAATCCAAACTTTGCGCGAATTCAGCCGCTATCAAATTCCACAAAATATCGAAATGTGGATTTTCGAAACTGCCGAACGTTTTGGAAAATTGCGCCTCGTGCAAATCGAAGAAAATAAAATTCAAGAAGAAAAATCGTCAGATGAAAATTCCCCTCCCCGCCAAGAATTTCTTTATCTTGAAACTGCGGACGAAAATATTTTCAAGCAAATTCAAAATAATTCCGCAATGAAAAAATTTCTTTCGCCTTGCGAAAAACCGAATTGCTTTTTGCTCGCGCTCACCGACCGCGGAATCGTAAAACAAAAACTTTTGGAATTTGGCTGGCCTGTAAAAGACGAAGCTCCTTTGCGCGAAGGCGAGGCTCTTGAAATAAATTTGCGCGAAAAAACTTTGTCGGGAAATCCGCTCGTAATTCGAGAATATCAAATCGAAGCCGCCGAATCAATTGTGGCGGACAAACGTCCGGGAACTGGCTTCGGCACGATCGCGCTTCCCTGCGGTTCTGGCAAAACAATCGTCGGAATGAAAATTATGTCGATGCTAAAAACAAGCACGCTCATCATCACGACGAACATCACCGCCGTGCATCAATGGATTGACGAATTGCTCGACAAAACAAATTTGACGCGCGAACAAATCGCCGAATACACGGGCGAAAATAAAACCATCGCGCCGGTGACGATTGCCACTTATCAAATCTTGACATGGCGGCCGGACAAGGAAAGCGCGTTTCCACATTTTTCGATTTTCCGCGAACGTGCGTGGGGCTTGATAATTTACGACGAAGTGCATTTGTTGCCCGCGCCAGTTTTCCGCGTGGTGGCAGAATTGCAAGCCGTGCGCCGCGTCGGTCTCACCGCAACTTTGGTTCGCGAAGACGGATGCCAAGGACACGTTTTCAGTTTGGTAGGTCCGAAGCGTTACGACGTTCCGTGGAAGGAATTGGAAAAAAGCGGATTCATCGCGAGCGCGAAGTGCATTGAATTGCGCGTGAATTTGCCCGAGCATCTCGAATTGGAATACGCCGTTGCCCCTCCCCGCGAAAAGCACAAAATCGCAAGCACGAATCCTGCGAAAATTCAAGTTGCAAAAGAATTGGTGGAAAAATTTTCCGACGACAAAATTTTGGTAATCGGCCAATATTTAAATCAACTGAAAGAAATCGCCGAATTGCTCAAAGTGCCGCTCATCACTGGAAAAACGCCGAACGCCGAACGCGAAAAAATTTACGCCGATTTTCGTAGCGGAAAAAATCGAGTAATCGTCGTTTCGAAAGTTGCAAACTTCGCGGTGGATTTGCCCGACGCTTCGATGGCTGTGGAACTTTCGGGCGCGTTCGGAAGCAGGCAGGAAGAAGCCCAGCGTTTGGGAAGAATTTTGCGTCCCAAAAATTTGAACAAGCCCGGCGAAAATTTTTCGGGCACTTCAAAATTTTTCACGATTATAACTCGGCGCACTTCCGACGAAGACTTCGGCTCGAACAGGCAAAAATTTTTGGCGGAACAAGGTTATTCGTACAAAATTATTTTGTACAATGACGCGGCGGATTTGGAGCAGCTTCAAGAACGCGCGCTTATGCAAAATGCATCGGAATCGGCGATCGATTAAAGTTGCTGAAAATAAAAAGGTTTCAAAATCAATGCACAATGACGCGATGATTTTGAAAAATCGCTCAATGCTGTTTTTTAAATGGGAGAAATTATGACACGAAATTTTGATTCAAATTTTTACGAGGACGAATTTGACAAATGGCGAAAATATTTTATTCAACTTGACGACAGCGATTTTCTGATGACGATGCGCCTTTATTTGGGCGAAGTGAAAACTCCGTACAACAAACAAAAATTGCTCGAACAATTGGAAGCGTTTTTGCGCCGCGAGGAAACGCAAAAAAATATTATCGCGTTGCTTTCCAAACAAGACATCTTGCTTTTGTCCGCAATCAAATTTATTTCCGGCGCGAATCTCGAAAGTCTAAAAGAATTTTTTGGAAACAATTTCATCGAAGAAAAAACGCAACGCAATTTGCAAGAATTAAAATCGCGGCTTTTGATTTACGAAGATTCTTCTTCGCGGCGATACGCTTCGACATACAAAATAAATCCAATTTTGTCGCAAACTTTGAACGAAGTTTTGAGCGCGAAAAATCTTTGCCCAGAAAATTCTTCGCCAATAAAAATTCCGTCGCCGCAAGAATGCGCGCGCGCTGAACTCGTGGCGGCATTTTTGAGTTACATCGCAAAAAACAAAAGCATTTGCAAACTCGACGGCACTTTCAAAAAACGCGCCGAAGATGAAATAAAAGAAAAATTTCCAGGACAACTCGAACGCCTAAAACTTTTGGCGCGCGCATTCGTAAACTTGGAATTGGTAAAAGAGATCGAAGGCGCGTTCGAACTCAATTGGAACGAAATCGAAGCGTTTTCGGAATTGGAAAGTTACGAACAAATTATTTATTTGCTCGCGGCAATTCCCGCGCATTCTTCAAAAGAACGCACGCGACTTTACGCCGAAATTTTTTTAAAGGCGCTCAACGCAATTCCGCAAAATGGATTTGGCGAAAGCGTTTTTTTGCGCTACACATATTTGCTTTGTGCGAAAAATTCGCTCGAATATTTTTCTTATTCAAAGCCGAGTCGATTTTCAAAAATCGTGCAAAGCCACGAGCAAGGCGCAGATTTGCAAAGCGAGCCTGAAACGCTGAACGAATTTTTCGAACGCCTTTTGAATTATGCGGAAACGCTCGGCATCGTAAATGTTTCAAATGAAAATTCTTCGGAAAAAATTATTTTCAAAAATCCGAATTTCTTCTCGCCAATTTCTGCGTCGCAAAAACAAACGATGCTCGAAATGGACAGCGCGTTCAACGTAACGCTCATGCAAGGATTCGCGCCGAACAAAATTTTTCCGCTCATAAAATTTGCGGACATCGTAAAATTCGACACGGTGGCGCAATTTGAAATCAACAAAGATTCCGTGATTCGCGCTTTGGATTGCGGCTTGAACAGTAAAAGCATAATCGAATTTTTTAAAGAAAATTCAAATTTGAATTTGCCTGAATCTCTTGAAATTTCGCTGAAGGAATGGGAAAGCGCGTACAAGTCGATTTCGATTTACAAAGGCTTCATCATAAAGCTTGACGAAAAATCCGCCGCGCTTGCCGAACACAATTCGCATTTAAAGCAACATATTTTTGAACAGCTCGCGCCAGGAATTTTTCTGCTCGATTGCGCGGACGAGACAAAAGTCGAGCGGCTTTTAAAACGATGCGGAATCGAAAATGCGGGAAAAATAAAAACTGCGGAAATCAAAATTGCGCAATCGCATTTTTCAAAAATTGGAAATTCGCGCGCGCTTTTTGAAGATGAATCCCGCGCAAAAAAATCCGCATCGGAAAAATCAGGCGAAGACGACGAAAAAAAGTCCGTAAAAAATTCTTCGAAAAAAACAAAGCCAAGCACGACGAATAAAAATTCCGAAAAGCAGAATTCGTTTTTGCAGAACATTTTCAAAAGCATAGACGCGCTCGAACTTTCCGACGAACAAAAAGATACTCTGCGCGACATGGCCGCTTCGAAAATGATTGTCAGCTCTTCGCAATTGCGCGCGCCGACAATTCCCGTTGAAAAAAAATCCGCGCGTGGAATGGACTATCAGGGAAAGGTGCACGTCATCGAGCAAGCGTTGCGCAACAAAGAAAAAATTCTTTTTCGAATTTCAAAGGGCGCGAATCTCGAAGTCGGAATTCCCGTGAGCATTGACAGAACGAAATTTCAAGACGGAATTTATTTGAACTTGATTGTGGACGGCGAAGAAAAAGAATTTTCCGTGGGCAGATTTGAATTCGTTCAACGCCTGCACAAAAATTTTTAATTTTGAAAAATGCGTTTTCATCGGAACGCATAAAGCGTTTGCAAATTAGAATTGACGACAGAATATTGTCGTCAATTCTAATGCCGAGTTTCTTGTAGAAAAAAAATCACTGTGCGCGGCGAGTAAATTCTAAAAATGAATTTTTTAATCGCGAATTTTTTTCACAACTCATTAACTTGCATCAAAACCCGCGGCCGCTTTAAATGAAAAATTTTTCGCGCGAATCAACTTCCACAATTTTCGCAGCCGCCGCCACATCCGCCCGCGCAGCCTTCGACTTCGCCGCAACTTCCTCCACAGCCGCCTCCGCACGAACAACCGCCGCCGCAACCTCCAAGATTAACTGTGCCGGCGTCGATTTGTTCCGCGCTCGCATCGGAAACGGATTTCACTTCCCCGTCGAAATAAAG
>CAMWWZ010000095.1 GCA_947178095.1 uncultured Treponema sp. | reverse complement strand
CGCGAAGACTACGATTTTTTGAAAAACGAAATTCCGTGCGTAAAAGAAATTTCTGTTCGCGAAAATTTTTCAGTCGCATTCCCTGAAAATTTGCAGGAAGAAATTTTCAAAAATTATTTTCCGGCAGTTCACGGCGACTTGAGCATTTTGACGATGCGCGCATGGGCGGACGAAGACAATTTTTTTTATGAAAAAATTTCGTATGAAATAAAAAGCGCGTTGAAAAAAATCAGCGCGGATTTTTCGGTGCAATCGCATTTCGGCGCGTTGTGGCAAAAAAATATTTTTTGCAATTTGAAGATTATTCAAAAAATGCAAAATGATTTTCGTTATAAAAACGAAACGCGCCTTCCAAAAATCGACACAAAAAAAATCGCCGCGATAATCGCCGCAGGTCCGAGCCTTGACGAAAGCGCGAAAAAAATCAAAGCCACGCGCGAAAAATATTTTGTCATCGCGACCGACACAAGTTTCAAGGCTTTGATGAGAACAGGCATCGTTCCGGACGCGGCGGTTTCAATCGACGCGCAATCTTTGAGCGCGAATCATTTCGTGGGCGAAAAATCGCGCGAAACGATTTTCGTCTTGAGCCTTGATTCCGATTCGAGCATCGCGAACGCGCTCTACGAAAATTCATCGAACATATTTTTTTGCGCGTCACATCATCCGCTCGCATCGTTCGCCGCGCAATTCTGCGAAACTCCTTTCCCCCTCCTTGAAAGTGGAAGCGGAACTGTCACAATCGCTGCGGCGGACTTCGCAAAAAAATGCGGCTTTGAGCAAATGCAAGTTTTCGGCGCAGACTTCGCCTACTCTCGCGGAAAGCCTTACGCGCGCGGAACTTATTTGGACGAACTTTATCGCGGCACGGAAAACAAAATCGAAAGCGCGGAAAAAAAATTTTCAAAACTTATGTTCCGCACTCCGCTTGAAAAATTTTCGTTCGGGAAAATTCCTGCCGCAAAAAACCAAGTGCTCGATTCGTACAAAAAAACTTTCGCAGAATGGCTTTCGCAAAACGCAGAATCTTTCGAATACGAAAATTTTATTTGGAGCGCGAATCTCAAAACAAATTCTTTTTTGCAATCACAATTTTTTTCGCCAAATTTCAATTCGCAAAATTTCAAAGACACGCTTTCCAATGGAATCGAAAGCGAAATCGAAAAAACGAATTCCGACAAATCAAAAATCGACACGGACTCGCCTTTTGCAAAAATCGCGCTTCCCTACCTCGCATTCCTTCGAAAGGAAAAGCAAAAAACATTTTGCGCGACAGACGATTTTTTGCTTGCATTGAATAAACTTTTATGGTATAATAAGAATTTATGAAGAATAAGGGCATTTCCATTGCGGCTATTTTGATTATATGCGTTTTTGTCGTGACGATCGCGGCTTTAGGCTTGAGCGTTTATTCCGCCTACAAAGTCGGCTCGGAAAATGCGGCGGACAGGTTTGAAAAACTGTCTTCCCGGACCATGGAACTCAGCGGCATCTATCCTTGCGGCTCAAAAGAATTCCTTGCCGCATTCAACGATTCAGTCAACGCGCCAAATTTTTATGAACAGCTGCGTCTCGAAGTTGACGGCATCGAAGTGTACATTTATCCTTCATTCCCGATGAGCACGCCATCGACATTCGCAAAAACTTTCAGCACGCGAATCATCGGCGGCGACGGAGAGCATCTCGCGCTTTCGGCGAACATTTACGCGCTATCTCCTGCGACGATTTTCAACCGCGCAAAAATCGCGTTCATCGTAATTTTGGGCGGAACGCTCATGGCGGGAATCTTGCTCGTGTTCACGTATCTTTCCGAAGCCGAAGAAGGCGAGAAAATTGCGGAGTCAAAAATTGACGAGCCGATTTTCAGCGACGACGAAGCGACGGAAGACGATTTGAATCTCACGGAAGAATATTTGGACGAAGAAAGTTTGGATAATTTTGAAGGCGAAAATGATGTCGAAAAAAAATCCGAGCCCAAATCCGAAAACGAAAATTCATCCTCACAAAAAGCCTCGGAACAAAATACGCCGACGGCAGAAGAAAATTCTTCCGCACAAAAAAGCGCAGAGCAAAGCAAATCCGAAGCAAACAAAATTGAAGTTACCGCCGAGCCTTCGGATTTAGCGGACGATGTTTCGCAAGAAGAAACTCCCGCTCCAATCGAAACACAATCTTCAAGCGAAGAGAAAAATTGCGACGAGCAAAAAAACGAGCAAGGGCTTTTTTCGCCGACCAGCGGCTTCGGCTGGGAATCATATCTTGACACGCGGCTCGGAAGCGAGCTCATCCGCGCGGCATCGAGCGAACAGGAACTGTCGCTTTTGGTGATAAAAATTCCCGGCATGACGCCTCAGTCCGATTACTATGCGAAAGTGTGCAAAACGCTTTTGGACTTTTTCCAATTCAAGGATTTTATTTTCGAATACAAGGAGGACGGCTTCGCGGCGATAATCCAAGGCAAGGGAATCGACGAAGCGATGGAAAGCGCGGAAAGCCTTTATGCGAACTTGAAATCAACTTTGAACAAAGAACGCGCAAACGCACGGCCGCTCATCGGCATTTCAAGCCGCTCGCTGCGCCTGATTTCCGCCGAACGTCTCAAGACGGAAGCCGAACAAGCCGCAGAGCATGCGTCCACCGACAACGAGTCTCCAATCGTCGCGTTCCGAGTGAACCCTGAAAAATACAGGAAATTCATAACCGAGCAAACAGAAGAATAGTCGAACTCTCGCAAGCTCGGCGCATGAAACTCTCCGCATGAATCAACATTGCGACTATTCATCTTCGGGAACAAAGTCCTGCAATTCTTCGGGAATATCATCGTCATCGGGTGCGTTGCTTTCTTCCCACGCGGTAATTTTTTCCTGAATCGATTTTATTTTTTCTTCGTCCGGAAATTTCTCTTTCAACAAATCAAGGTTTGCCTTCGCGTCTTCGTATTTTTCCTGGCTGAGCAACACTATCGTGTAGTTCACAAGAACCTCGCTCAAGTCGGGATTTGCTTCAATCAGGCCTTTGTAAATTTCCTCGGACTTTTCGAACTCGCCGCTCATTGCATAAATGTACGCGAGGCTTTGCTTCACTTCGAAATTCTCGCCGTCAGCCGCCTCGATTTCTAAATAGATTTTTTTCGCCTCATCCCAATTTTTCGCAAACGCGAAAGAACGAGCGGCGTTGAAAATGGCGGCGTTGTGCAGGGCATCCGACGACGCGGACTTCGTGTAGAATTCCGCGGCCTTCGAATAATTTTTCAATTTGAAATATTCGTCTGCGATGGCGTAATATTCGCCGTAAATGTTTTCGATTACGACTTTTTTTTCGCCGGGAACATAGATTCGCGTCGTCTTGCATCCGCAAAGAAAAACGAAAAAGATTCCTACAAAAAATCTTGATGCGCGGAAAGCATTTTTTTTCGACGATTTTTTTTTCATCGCGCTATCGCCCTTCCAGCACCATGGATTCGATTTTGGAAAGCTGCGATTTGTACAAGCCGTTAATCGTGCTTCCGTAATTCGCAATCAGGCGGATTATGTTGCGCGGATTTTCCTTTTTGTCCATTCCGTTCAAACGGTCGCCGGCATCGCCCAAGCCCGGCATGATGTACGCCGAAGAATTCAGCGCGGGATCCATCCAAAGCGTGTAACAAGTGCAATTTTCTAGCGCGCGCGAAACGCGCAGGCTTCCTTTGAGCGCGGAAATTATGTTGAAGAATTTTATCGAGCGAGGGCGCACGCCTTGATCCAAAATATATTTTACGACGGTCACAAGCGAGCCGCCCGTGGCGTTCATCGGATCTGCAAAAATCAAATCCCTTCCGTCGAGCGATTCGAGATTGAAATACGATTTTTTCAAGTCGAGAATGTATTGCATGTCCACTTCGCCTTTCGTGTCGTCGCGGTTGATTTTAAAAAGCGCGAACGGCGTGACGTAGCCGTGCGAAGAATATTCTTCGATTTCCTTTGACATGATGATGCTCGGCAAAAGCGCGCCGCGAAGCATCACGCACATCACGGAATCTTCGATTTGCGCGTCGATGTTCGGAATTTTGTGGACAGAAAAATTTTGCACTGGATTTGTTACAGGCGTGGGCACGACAATGTAATTTTTATTCTTTGAATGCGACTCGGTGAAGGCAAGCCGAAAAAGCATTTCGTATGCGCGCTGCGTGTAGTAGATAAATTCGTGCGTGTCTGTCTCAACGTTGCGCAATTTCGAAATCACGCGGCTCGCCTCGGCGTGGCTTCCCTCTTCGCCTGTTTCAAAAGAAAAAACTTTTATCGAAGGATGCGCGGCGAGAATTTCCTGCATCGCATGCCCCATCTTGTCGAAATGCGCGATGGTGGCGGCTTTGTCCAGCGGCGAAAAATTTTTCATCGCCTCGCCGTACATTTTCGAAAGCCGCGCCAAATCATCTTGATCCTGCGCCGTAAGATAGCCGTCAAGGTCTTCGGCTTTCAGTATGATTTTTCCGTCCGCCATTTTCACTCCGTCAAAACTAATTCAAGGCGAGAATTCTTTGAAGCTGCGCCATCGAAACTTGGAGGCCTGTTATTCGCAAATGCCTTTCGTCAAGAACAGCGACTTTTGAATCCGCAAGAAAAAACGCCACGTTCAAAAATGCCGCGGCTTTCGCCACAAGTCCGTCTCTTTTGAATTCCATGTCGAGATCAATCGAATATTTTCCGCTCGGCAAAAGTTTCAAATCGCCTTGAATGAAATTCAGCTGGAAAATCGAAGTGGAAAGCGAAACGCCCAAAAGGTTCGTGACGAACGCGAGCGGCGTTTTCATATAAATGCGCACATTGTTCGTTTCCGCGTTTCCGACAAAATTGTAAATCGCGCTTGCTTTCCATTTGTTCTCGTCCGAATTCGCGCCGTCGCTCGTCAAATCCGACTCGCTTTCCTGCGAGGATGCTTCCTTGTCATAAAACGCGAGTTGCGGCGTCAAATCCTTGGAAAGAAAAATCAAGTTGCTTCCCGGAACGCAAAGCTGCAATTTTGAATTCGCTTCGGTGTAAATCGTGTACATTCCAGTTGCACCAACTTTCTTTGTTTCTTTCTTCCAATTTTCCATAGAAGAAAGCGCAATTTTCGTCGCACCAGAAATGTTTCCGTCGCAGGCGATTTGAAGCCGCCCTTTGTTCGAAGGAGAGCCAACGCCGAGATAAATCATATCGATGCTGTCGGTGATGTTCTTGACATATTTTTCCGGAACGTCGCTTCCAATGAAAGACTTCATAAGATTGTTCGTGAGTTCGGAATGGACGCTTACCGGAATGCGGACATACACATTCGAATCATGCTCGAGAGTGTCGAAGGCGTTCACATTTACGCTTTCGACGCTCGGCGGACTCGAAGCGCACGAAAATAAAATTTCCAAAACGCAAATCGCCGCGACTATCGAGGCGACTTGCCGAAATGTGGTGAAAAAAGATGCGGGCGAAAAACTGAATTTTTTTTCAAGCCTTTTCAATTTTCACACTCCATATTTTTTCGTCGGCTTCGATTTCCGAGCCGTCTTTTGCATTTTCGCTGAATTCGATTTTCGCGCAAAGCGTTTCGCCCGCGATGAAATCCGAGAACATTTCAAACGCGCGCGAAAGTTCTTCGTCGCCGAAAACTTGCAAGGAAATCCTGTCGGTGACGGAAAGCCCCGCCTCTTTGCGAAGATTTTGGATTCCACGAACAAGGTCTCGCGCAAGCCCTTCTTTTTTCAAATCATCGGTAACGTTTGTGTCAAGTCCCACGGTCAAAGTTCCGTCGTTCACCACTTTTAAGCCGGCCTTTTCGATTCGCTCGACAATGATTTTTTCTTCCGTGAGTTCCACGGACTTTCCTTCAATTTCAAGCGAAAGGTGCGAGCCTTCAAGCACGGTTTGAATTTCTTCCTGCGAAAGCGACGCAATTTTCTGCGCGGCAGCCTTCATCAAAGGACCGAGTTCCTTTCCGAGCGTGCGGAAATTCGCCTTTGCCTTGTACTCCACAAGCTCTTCCTCGCGGTCGTGGAAAACAACGCGCTTCACGTTGAGCTCCTCACGCACGGAATCTTCCATTTCAGCGAGCACTTTCTTTTCGTCGGCATTGCGCGTGACGAGCGCGACGGAAGCAAGCGGCTGGCGATTTTTTATGTTGAACTGGTTTCGCAAACTGCGCCCCATCGAAACGGCCTTTTGCACGGTCGCCATTTTGAATTCAAGTTCCTCGTCGTGCCACGCCTCGTTGCAAAGCGGATAGTCCGAAAGGTGGACGCTCGGCGCGTCATCGGAAGTCTTGAGATTCTGCCAAATCGTTTCCGTGATAAAAGGAATGAACGGAGCGGAAACTTGCGCGAAAGTCTTGAGCGCGATGTAAAGCGACTCGTAAGCCTCGCGCTTGTCCGCGTCATTTTCGCTTTTCCAAAAACGGCGGCGGCTTCGGCGAATGTACCAATTGTTGAGCTGTTCGATGAAATCCACAATCGGATCGATCGCGCCCGAAAGGTCGTAGTCGTCCAACGCCGCGCCCACGTTTTTCACGAGCGATTGCGTTACGGACAAAATCCATCGGTCGAGCGGATTCTGCGGAAGCGAATTTTCAAACTCGCGCCCACTCGCCACGATTCCGTCGATGTTGGCGTAAGTCACGAAGAACGAATATGAATTCCAAAGCGGAATCAAAATCGATTTCAAAACTTCGCGGACTCCGTCATCGGAATAACGCAAGTCGTCGGCCTTGACGACAGTCGAATGCATCAAAAAAAGCCTGATCGCGTCCGCGCCGAATTTTCCGATCGCCTCCTCGGGATCGGTATAATTGCGAAGCGACTTTGACATTTTCCGTCCGTCGCTTGCGAGCACGAGTCCGCTCACAATGCAATTCGAGAATGCGGGCTTGTCGAAAAGATGCGCCGCCAAAACTGTGAGCGTGTAGAACCAGCCGCGCGTTTGATCCAATCCTTCGGAAATGAAATTCGCAGGAAAATGAGTTTCGAAAAATTCCTTGTTCTCAAAAGGATAATGCAATTGCGCGTAAGGCATCGAGCCGGACTCGAACCAGCAGTCGAAAACTTCGGGAATGCGGCGCATCGTGCCCGAGCATTTTTTGCAAGCGAACGTAATTTCGTCCACAAACTGCTTGTGCAAGTCTTCGGGATAAACGCCGCTCAAATCCTGCAATTCCTTTCGGCTTCCGACGCAAACAGTCTCGCCGCATTTTTCGCATTTCCAAATCGGAATCGGATTTCCCCAGTAGCGGTTTCGGCTCACCGCCCAGTCGCGCGCTCCGGCAAGCCATTTCCCGAAGCGGCCTTCTTTTATGTGAGCAGGCTGCCATTTGATTTGCGCGTTCGCCTTGAGAAGCGCGTCGTTGTGCCCGGCGACTTTCACGAACCAAGAGCCGATTCCGCGATAGATCAACGGCGAAGAACATCGCCAGCAATGCGGATATTGGTGCATAATCGTATCGCGCTTAATGAGCTTTCCTTCGCGCTTGAGACGATCCATTATGTCCTTGTCGCAATCCTTCACGAAGCGGCCCGCGAAATCCGGAACTTCTTCCGTGAATTTGCATTCCGCGTCAATCGGCTCGACAAAAGGAATCTGAGCGTCTTCGGATTTTCCTTCGTTTGCTTTTTTGAAAACCTTGCTGTCGTCCTCGCCGAACGCCGGCGCGGTGTGGACGATTCCAGTTCCGTCTTCGGTGGAAACGTAATCGGCATTGAAAATGCGGAACGCGCCGTCCGAACCGTCCTTGCATTTTTCAAGCGAAGCGAAATACGGAAAAATCGGCTCGTACTTCGCGCCGCAAAAATCGCTTCCTTTTTTTGCATAGATGATTTCGTAATCCGATTCATTTTTGTAATACGCGGAAAGCCGCGAAGAAGCCAAAACATAAAAATCACCGGACTGCACGTCGCGCACTTTGACGTATTCAATTTCAGGTCCCATCGTAAGTCCCAAGTTCGAAGGAAGTGTCCACGGCGTGGTCGTCCATGCGAGGAAATAAACGCGGCCGGCTTCCATATCCTCGTCGCGAAATTTTTCGGGAGAAGATTTCGCCTTGAACCGAATCGTAATCGCGGGATCCTGCTTTTCCTTGTAGCCCTGCGAAAGTTCGTGCGTGGAAAGAACGGTGGAACAGCGCGGACAATAAGGAAGAATGTATTTTCCTTCATAAACCAAGCCTTTGTCCCAAAGCGATTTCGCCACCCACCAAATCGATTCCATATAATCGGGCGACATCGTTTTGTAGTCGTCGTCGAAATCCACCCAGCGTCCCATGCGCGTAATCGTCTTGCGCCATTCGGCGGTGTACTTCAAAACCGAGGCCTTGCATTTTTCGTTGAACGCCGAAACTCCGTAAGCCTCGATTTCATGCTTGGAATTTATGCCGAGTTCTTTTTCGATGAGATTTTCGACGGGAAGCCCGTGGCAGTCCCAGCCGAACCTTCGAGGAACATGCTTGCCTCGCATCGTCTGATAGCGCGGAATTATGTCCTTGATTGTCGAAGGAATGAAATGCCCGAAATGGGGAAGCCCAGTGGCAAAAGGCGGCCCGTCATAAAAAACGAATTCCTCCGAGCCTTCGCGCTGCGAAAGGGATTTTTTAAACGTGTCGTTTTCGTTCCAATATTTTAAGACTTCTTCTTCCTGCTTCGGAAACTCCGCTTTGGGATCAACGGGCGTATACAAAACATTCCTCCTTGAAACAATTAAGTCCGCGAAAATATATTTTATTTTATTGTAAGAAAATTATATCACAAAAAGAAAATTTGTTCTACTGGTGGCGAGGGGAAAATTAAAAGCGAATGGGGGTGAAAAAAAAGCGAAGATTGCGCATTGCAAAGCCGTGAAAGCGCGGCACGTTTCTTGCGCCGCGCGTTGGTTTTATTCTGCTTGGGTGTATTTTTCTCCTTCAAACTCGCAGATGAATTCTTTGTCTTTGAATTTTATTGTTACCGTTTCTGCGGCGAAGTTTTCGGTGTATGTCGCTTCGTAAGTTGAATGATCTTCTCTAGATTCAAAGACAATTGTTTTCTTGTCGGTGTCTAGAGTTCCATCGTATGTGTCATCCTTTTCGCAAATTTTCGCATGTGTACAGGATATGTAGGCGTAACCTGATTCGAAGCTGAAATAGCATTCGGAATCATACATATTTTTTACGCTGGTGAATTTTTCAGTAAGAGTCATTTTGCCACCCGTAATTTTGTACGAGTAAGTTTTTTGTGCACTGAACGCCACTTTATAGTATTCTTCCATTTCTTGCTTAATATCTTTTACATAAGCATCAAAAGAGTCATTAACCACCACCAAAGGTGGTGGCTTGAAATGTGAACCGCTCAAAGCG
>CAMWWZ010000094.1 GCA_947178095.1 uncultured Treponema sp. | reverse complement strand
GCTTTGAGCGGTTCACATTTCAAGCCACCACCTTTGGTGGTGGTTAATGACTTTCAACAACGAAAAAAGTTTCAACTTTTGAGTTGTTGAAAATGCGATTTTGCAACGGAGTGAAAAATCGCAATGCAATAAGCGAGTTTCTGAAAGAAACTCGAAATTAAAATCAGCAACGCTTAATTAGTTGCTGATTTTAAACGCTCGATTTCGTCCAATGCCTTTTGCGGAATTTTTTCCAATTCAAGTTGGCTCAAGCGTTTGTATGCGCCAGGAATTCCCACGGGAACATTTTCATAAATCTCGAGAATTTCTTGGAAATTGTTGTAGGCGTTTTGATATTTTTTTGTCTTTACGAACAAATGTCCGAGTTCATATTTCGCTTCGACATAGCGCTTGATGTCCGTCCCGTAGCGTTCGAGGACGGCATTGAAATACATTTCCGCAGCCCTGTATTTTCCGGAATCGTAATTGTCTTGTCCAAGTTGAATCAATTGGCTTGCGTCAAGTTCTTCGGAAATCTCATCGGGAACTGAATTGCAAGAAAATAAAATCATCGCGATGATTGCCGCGCGGAAAAACAAAAATGCGTTCTTTTTCATTCTTTTATGTTAACGAATTTTTTGATTTTTTGCAAGTGGAAAATTTTTTGCATCGCGATTTTTTCGTTTTAAAAAAAATTCTCTTGCAAAATTCCTTCAAACGATTTATAATGAAAAAATGGAAAAAATCAATTTAAATGACGAGTGGCTTTTTACGCCCGAGTTCAAAAGCGAAGTCTGCGCTCCGAAAATCAAGAGCGCGTCCCTGAAAAAAGCCTTGCAGAAAGTTCGCATTCCTCACAGCGTCGTCACGACGCCGCTGAATTATTTCAATGTGCGCGACTATCAAATGATAAGCGGCTACAGGCGCGTTTTCAAAACCGAAAAAGAATGGGAATCAAAGCGCGTCTTCGTTACGTTCATGGCGGCGGCGCACGAGGCGACTGTTTTCATAAACGGCAAGGAACTTGGAACTCATTCTTGCGGCTACACTTCATTTAAATTTGAAATAACGAAATTCCTTTTGCCGGAAGGAAAGGAAAATGTGCTTGCGGTGAAATTGAATTCGCGCGAGGATCTCGACGTGCCTCCGTTCGGATTCGTGATCGATTACATGACTTACGGCGGAATTTATCGGGAAGTTTTCCTTGAAGTGGCGAACGAGAATTTTATCGACGACGTTTTCGTTTCCACGAGCGGAACGAAAGTTTCAGCGCGGATTTCGCTCGACAAAAAGGAGAACGCCGCGATTTCGCTTTCGCTTTGCAAGGCGGGGGAAAAGAAGCCTTCGTTCGAAAGTTCTTATGATTTGAATGACGCGGACGAAATCACTGCCGAATTCGACGCGGAAAATGTCGCGCTTTGGTCGCCCGAAAATCCTTCGCTTTATGTGCTGAAAGTCCAGTTGAAATACGGCACGAAAAACATCGACGAAAAGTCGGTGCGATTTGGCTTCCGCGACATCAAGATGACCGCCGAAGGGCTTTTCGTGAATGGCGAGCGGCTTTTGCTGCGCGGAATGGATCGCCACCAAAGTTTCGCGCACACGGGCTACGCAATGCCTGCGAGCCTTCAGCGTTATGACGCGGACATTCTCAAGGACGAGCTTGGCTTGAACGCGGTGCGCACTTCGCACTATCCTCAATCGCAGGATTTCATCGACCGTTGCGATGAGCGCGGGCTTTTGGTTTTCACGGAAATCCCGGGATGGCAGCACATCGGAAAGTCCAAGGCGTGGCGCGATCAATGCTTGAAGAATGTCGAGGAAATGGTCTTGCAATACAGGAACCATCCTTCGGTTTTCCTTTGGGGCGTGCGCATAAATGAGTCTGTCGATTGCGACGAGCTTTACGAAAAGACGAACGCGCTTTGCCGTTCGCTCGATCCCACTCGGCCGACGGGCGGCGTTCGGTGCATAAAGAAGTCGCACCTTTTGGAAGATGTCTACACTTACAACGATTTCAGCCACGGCGGAAACAATGCGGGCTGCGTTCCGAAAAGCACCGTTACGCCGAATCCGGGAAAGCCGTATCTCATAAGCGAATATTGCGGGCACATTTTCCCGACGAAAATTTATGACGACGAGGCGCATCGCACGGAGCACGCCGTCCGCCATGCGAACGTCATAAACGACGTGGCTGTGGAAAAGGGCGTGGCTGGCGCGTTCGCGTGGGTTGCGTTCGACTACAACACGCACAAGGATTTTGGAAGTGGCGACGGAGTTTGCTATCATGGCGTGATGGACATGTACCGAAATCCAAAGTTGGCGGCGGCGGTCTACAAAAGCCAGCAGGAAAAAGTTCCGGTCTTGGAAGTGAGCACGACTATGGACATGGGCGAGCATGCCGCCAGCGTTCGCGGAGAGAACTGGATTTTTACGAACGCTGATTCCGTCAAAATGTATTTGGGAAAAATTTTCATCGCGGAATTCAAAAAGGAAGATTCGCCTTACAAGAACATTCCGCACGGGCCGCTTCTCATCAGCGACTACGTTGGAAATCGGCTTGTGGACGAAGAAGATATTCCTGAAAAAGTTGCGGAAAATCTCAAAGTCATTTTGAACGCGATCGCGTTCTATGGCGAAGGCGAACTTGGCAAGAAGCATTTGCTTGAATATGTGAAGCTTCTTCCGCGCGGATTCAATCGCAAGAAAATTTTGGATTTGTACGGAAAGTATGTTGGCAACTGGGGAGGGGAATCTTCGACTTTCCGCTTCGACGCGATAAAAGATGGCAAGGTCGTGAAAACCGTTCTGAAAGGCGCGGTGGAATCGATTTCGATTTGCGCCGAAGTTTCTTCGAACGTCTTGCGCGAGGATTCCACTTGGGATGCGGCGGAAGTGCGTCTTTCGATGCGCGACCAGTCGCAGAACGTCCTGCCTTATTTCAGCGAGCCAGTGGAATTTTCTGTTACAGGTCCAATCGAAATAATCGGGCAAAATTTGGGCGCGTTCCGAGGCGGAGTTACTGGCGTTTATGTTCGCACCGTCGGAAAAAAAGGCAAGGCCTCGCTCGTGGTGAAATGCGCCGGACTTGAAAAGAAAATCGATTTTGCCGTGAAATAAAAATTTCCGCGCGAAAAATTCGAATGCGCGAATAGCGCGTCAGTAAAATGCAAAACAAAACTCGCGGCTCTTTGCCGATGCTCCACCTCGTCTTACCTTTGGCGGGGGAGCAACTTTTAAGAATTCTCGTTTCACTTGCCGACACTTTTATGTTGAGCACTTATTCCGACCATGCCGTGGCCGGAGTGGGGCTTGTGTCGCAATACATGTTCTTTCTCCAGATTTTGTTCAATGTCGTGGCGGTCGGAAGTTCGATCGTGCTCGCGCAATATTTGGGCGCGGAGCGTTCGCGCGAGGATTTGAACAACATTTCAAAGGCGAGCGCGCTCATGACGACTGCGATTGCGCTTCTCTTGTCGGCGGCGGTATTTTTGGGAAGCGGCCCGCTTTTGAGTCGCTATTCGCTTGAGGACGATGTGCGCACTTATGCGAAAGAATATTTTTTGATTTTCGGCGGCGCGGGCGCGGTTTTCAATGCGTTCGGATTGCTGCAAAGTTCCATGCTGCGCTGTTACGGCTATGCCCGCGAAGCGTTGATCGTGACGTTCGTTGCGAACATCGTAAACGTTGTGGGAAACGCGCTTTCGCTTTACGGATGGTTCGGGCTTCCCGTTTTCGGAGTGCGCGGCGTGGCGGCGGCTTCGGCGATTTCTTCTGTGGTGTCTTGCTTTATGCTCGCCGTGATGATTCGCCGCAGAAAGGAAATCGCGTTCGACTTGCACAAAATATTTTCCGTGCCGAAAAAATTCTTCCGCCTGATTTTATCGGTGGGAATCCCGACGGCTGGAGAAAACCTTTCCTACAATGTCTCGCAAATCGTAATCATGGCGATGATTTCTTCGCTCGGAACTTCAGCGATGTCGGCGCAAGTCTACACGATGACAATCGTGCGATTCGTCTATGTAATCGCGATTGCGATTGGCGGCGCGGTTCAGATAAAGACAGGCTGGTACGTGGGCGCGCACCAAAGGGACGAGGCGTACAAAAAAGTCATGCTTTATTCGCTTTGGGCGACAGGAGCTTCGATGTTTTTGGTCGTCATTTTGAATTTTATAAAATCACCGATCATTTCGATTTTTACGGACAATCCGCAAATTGTGCAAATGGTGAGCGAACTTTTGCGCGTTTCGATTTTGCTGGAATTCGGACGCTCGCTCAATTTGATTTATGTCGGCGCGTTGAAAGGCGCGGGCGACGTGCGCTTTCCGGTTTTGTACGGAATCTTTTCGAACTGGTGCGTGATGGTTTTGCTCGCGTACATTTTAGGAATAAGATTCCAGCTCGGAATAGTCGGCTGCTTTTTGGGAATCGCTGTGGACGAAATAACGCGCGGAGCGGTGATGTTCTTCCGCTGGAAAGGCAAACGGTGGATGGAAAAGAATTTGGTTCGTTAGAATTGGCGGCGCGTGTTTTGCGACAATTTTGAATGTGTGAAAAAGGGTGGGTGGGATGCGGCAATTTTGTTTTGATGAGAATCGTATTTTTCTGAAAGCCTTGTTTGCAAAAAAATTATGTTGTGTCGATTGCATTGACATTGTATGGCTATTAGATATATAATAGCCATACAATTCGTGTAAAGGAGACATGTTTATGACAAATCAAGCAACAACCTCCATGACAATCCGAATGAACAAAGATGTAAAGTTGCAGGCGCAGTCAATTTTCTCGGCAATCGGAATGGACATGACCACGGCGGTAAATGTTTTCCTGAGAAAGGCGATTCAATGCAACGGTTTTCCGTTCAGTGTGACCATTGAAACTCCCAACGCAACGACCATGGCCGCAATGGATAGCGACGAAATCTACGGTCCGTTTGATAGCGTAAAGGATATGATGGCGGCTCTCAATGCTTAAGCCGGAATTTACAGCCCAGTTCAAACGGGACTACAAGCTCGCCTTGAGACGCGGATTGAATCCAAAGAAATTGGAAGCAGTTGTCAGTCTACTTTGCAAAGAGAAGCCGCTGCCGCAAAAATACAAGGATCATCCTCTTGCCGCCTCGCAAAAATATAACGGCGTGCGTGAATGCCACATAGAACCAGACTGGCTGTTGGTTTATAAAGTCCTGAAATCGGAACTGATTTTGAAACTTGTGCGTACCGGCAGTCATTCGGACTTGTTTTGAGCCTTTAACTGTCATAGAA
Source organism: uncultured Treponema sp. (assembly GCA_947178095.1). Classification (GTDB taxonomy): domain Bacteria; phylum Spirochaetota; class Spirochaetia; order Treponematales; family Treponemataceae; genus Treponema_D. The sequence goes on along the minus strand of CAMWWZ010000094.1, from coordinate 4,163 downwards.
ATAGAAGTGCGATCATTGCGATGTCAAAACGCAATTCCATTAAAATCAGTTTGGCAGCACGATCTCCGTGCCGGTTGAAGTCCTGAACATCTCCATGTCCGAAAGCGGGACTTCCACGACGCATTCCGCCCTTGCGAGACAACAGTCTCAGTCTCCGTTTGTCTGCTTGCCATCGTCTCAATCACACTGTATTTCCGCATGCAAAAAAATTGGTACTTTTTCCCTCGATGTAGTCAATAAATTCCTGCTCGCTGATTTTGTAGTGGGCGAGGATAGCCCGGAACTGTTCGTCGTTTTTGTTCTGCCCGACATTTTTCTGGGTGAGCGTCGTGCCGCCGGAAATTCCGTATTCTCTGTAGGGGTTCACAAAGCGCAGGTTGGTGAGCGGATTTCTGATTTGCCTGATTGTCTTTTTGTTCAGTATGACCATAAAGTAAAACCAGATGTCGTCAGCATACGGCGCAAGTTTCATGTATATATCTTCATGCACTATATCCTTGTGGAAGGTTTCAGGCGGGTACAACACGCCCGAACCCCCCAAGAGAAAGATATGCCTGTCAGCACCATGCACCTTGTAGTTGTGAATCCATTGTTGATAGGTGCTGATTTTGTTCCCGCTGTGCGTGATTTTGTAGACAAGATGGCAGCAGACATCGCCGGGGTGTTTTCGGTGCGCGTCATAGAGCCGCTCAAGCCATGTCCGTTCATAAAACAGATCGTCATCGGCCGTAACTATGCAGGCTTTTGGAAAACGTTCCAGTGTCGGAAGCAGCTTTTTATACGACCGGGTGTCCTTGCAGAAAAAGAATTCCACGCCGTATCTTTCAAACGATTTTATCTCATCGTTCAGGAATTGCTCAGCCCCAAACGCAATGTTCACGATGATTTTTTCCGGTAGCATTGTCTGCGTCACGAGCGAATACAAAGTGTACTTTAATTCCGCAATGCGCTCGCCGTAACTGGTGAGCGAGACAATCACGTTCTCAGCCGTTTTCTTTGCCCGCCTGACATTTCCCTTTTTAAGGGCGCGGTCTATCTTCTTCAGATTTGCCTTTCGCCGCCCGAAAAAGAAAAACAGCTCGCGGAACAAAGTGTTATTAAGCACAAATGTACGAATAATATCTTTCATATTCTCCTCTTATTCAATAAACATAGCCAAAATCATAGAAATTCAGTCCATACCTCGGCATGGAAATAACGAATCCATAGAAATTGTAAAATACATACATAATCAGCAAAAGCCGTATAAAAAGCGGTACGATAATTTCAGTTTTTTTTGGTGCGTATATTTTCCACAACTCCGCTATTATTATGGCGGTCGAAGGTCGTGTAAAATAAATCATTCGGAACATTATTGAAGTCATAACAATTTCCAAATTATAGATGAAGAAACCGCACATCAAAACCACAAAATGAAACGCGTTTTCTTTCTTTTTGAAAAAATGCCGTTTCTTATAAAAAATAGCCGCGACTAAAAACATATTAGCGACATACGTTTTGTATGCTGGATTTGCATCAAGTCCTGCGTACAAAATGAATCGTGCATAGAACGAAGAAATCATATTTTTAATTATTGTTGTGCCGATATATTCGACAGAGAAAAACAAGACAAAGAAAAACATAAAAGTTTTCAAATCTTTTTTTCTGTAAATCCAATGCATAACAAGCACCGAAAAAACGAACAATCCCAAAGAATGAAAGCCGACCGCAGCAACAGTCCAAAACAGTATTTTTATGTTTTGCAAAAACTTCTTGTTTTTTCTTGAATTTTTTATCTGCATTTCGCTAAAAGCCATCAGACCGGCGGCAACGGAAAGCCCCGTGCGCAAAATGCAATAAGATTGAACGACAATCGTAAATACCAGGCAAAACACGGCAATATAAAGTATGCTGGAAGGATTGACACGTGAAACTTTGAAAAAGTGAACGATAGAACAAAATATAAACGAAAAAAAGAACAACAACAGGACGCTAAACGAATTGGTGAAGTGTCCAAAAATCCAAGTTAGCGTCATGTAAAGATATTCTTGCTCATACGCATGCAAAAAATCCGTAAGAGAAGCATAGTTTTTGGAATCGTCAAAAAATGATTTATAATTCGGCAAGTCATAAATACCGCCATAAACATCTTGAAACGCCGCAAGACAAATAAAAACCGTAAAAATGAAAAGAAGCAGAGGAAAATAGCGCGTCCGTGCATTCACCGAAAAGAAACCGCCATACAACTGCCAAGTGTTGTTTTTGGAAATTATACGTTCAGGCTTGGAAACGCTCAAAGCAACGACGACAAAGCAAATTCCAAATGCAAAAAGAATAGGCACGTCCATACTCACATCCTTTTAAGCAATTCGTCCCACTTTTTTTCGATGCTTTCGGGCGAGAATCGATTGGAATTTTCTTTTGCTTTTTTTCCGAATGAAATTCTCAGTTCTTCGTTCAATGCCAATTCAATCGTCTTTTCTGCCAAATCCGTCACGTCTCCCAAAGGAACAATGAATCCAGTTTCCCCGTATATGATCACTTCGTTTGGACCGGTGTGGCAGTCAAAACTAACTGCCGGAATGCCGCAATGTTGTGCTTCCAGCAAAACCATGGGAAGCCCTTCCCAACGGGATGACATTACAAATAGAGAGGAAGAGATGTATTCCTCTGCTATGTTTTTTGTCGCACTTTTGATTGAGACAAAACTTTGCAATTTTAGCCTTGCGATTTTTTCAAGAAGCGCATCTTTGTCTTCTCCGTCTCCAAAAATATCCAAGTGCCAGTCTGGGATTCTTTCTTTCATAATTGCCGCAGAATCAAGAAGCAAATCAAATCCTTTTTGCTTCGTCAGCCTTCCAACGGCGATAATGCGCTTTGCGGTACAATCTGAAGGTGCGTCACAGTCAAACGAAAGTGAATTTTGGATGACAAAAAGCCGATTGCTTTTTATAAACGTATATTTCTTTGCGTCCGCATTTGTGAGGCAGACAACAAAATCTAGGCGAGGATAAAAAATTCTCCTCAAAACTTTTTGCCTAAAGCATGCCGCATCATAATTGAAATGCTCACAGCCTATAGTCTTTATGTTTTTGCCAAGCAAGGTAATCAATGCGTTCACAGAAGATATTGTCGCAATAAAAACCGCGCCCGTATTTTCTTTTGCCAATTCGCGGAGTTTTTTGTATATGCAAAAATATTTTTTAAATTTTTGCAGAGTTGATGCATGAAAAATATCAATTCCTAAATGAATCAATTGGATTTTGCTGTCAATGGGGAAAAAGGCATTGCCATTGCTTGTGTCTCTGGAAATAATCGTCACAGTATGCTTTTTTATCAAAATATTTGCCAAATTGCATACAGCCCGTTCCGTACCCGCATGACGGGTAATGTCATTAATTAGGATAAAAATTTTCATGTTTAGCTCCGTGCTTTTATTCTGTCGCAATGCTTAATAACGGCTGTTTACATTTCCAAGATTCCTCTCCAACCATGTATCAATTAAATAATCTGATTTATTGAATTTAACTGAGTCATCAAAATCACCTTGCAAAAAAGCTTCAATATTTTCATCTTTTCCTAGAATAAAAATATTTTTTGGAGAATAAAATTCATAATTCTCAATATTTTTATTATTCGTTATCAGCTTCTTCTTAAAGCAAAGGCACTCTAGCGTCCTCATTGTCAATCCAGTTTGGTTTTCTTTTACAATTTCCAGCAAGGTTTTTGTTTTGTTAATATGGGCGATATTGTCCTCAAAGGTTAAACTGCTTAATCCAAAACAGGGGTTAATTTTGACAGGTGAAGATTTATCGCGGACAATATTGAAATCGCAAGAAAATCCCAAGGAGGTAATATTCTCATAAATTGAATTCAAAGTTTCATATCTTCCCTTGTCAAGTCCAACAAAATACACATCGGAATCCTTAAGGTGATTTGTTTCCAAAAAGTATTTGTCAGGGTCATAGCAAATTTGATTCGTAATTTTAAAACCATATTTCTTCGCATCAAAAGAATCAAATGTAAGGAATTCAACTTTTTTCTTCATTTTCTTGATTCTTTTTAACCGCAAATTTTCTTTAAGAGATTTTACCTTTCCGATTGAGTTCCATAAAAAGATTTGTATGTTTTTAGATTTACTTATAGAACAAATCCCATTGATCAAATCAAAAAAACATATATCC
>CAMWWZ010000093.1 GCA_947178095.1 uncultured Treponema sp. | reverse complement strand
CTATAATATATTAGGGTATTGCAAAGATCTTAAGAAAATGTTACATTGATTTAGAAACATTTGTTTTTTAGCAGAAAGATTTAGTCCTTGAAATTTGGTACGAAAAAAACGTACAAGGAGGCGCATCATGACAACCGATGAAATGGTGAAAAAGGTCAAGGATCTCGGAATCGTAATGATAGAGCCGTCCGGAGAATTTTCAAAAGCACTTGTCGAAGATGCAATAAAAACCGCCGAGGACATTCTTTCCGATCCTTCGCTTGACGAAATCGCAGCTGACATCGATCAACGGGAGAAGGAAATCGATGAAATTCTCAAGTGATGCTTTTGCGGAAATTGATGAGGTTGTCGGCAAGTATCGTCCGCTGCTTCAGTCATTGAAGTTCAGAGAATTGTCGAAAGATAGATCTTATACGCCGGTTCAGAAATTCAGGAATATCCATCTGTCTCGATGTGTCATAGTGACTATGGGTGATTCTTTGCCCGACGACACGGACGGTTACTTTATGTTTCTGAACGACAGGAAAAGAAACCTTTTCATTCTTACGATAAAAATCAATGATAAATTTTTCGCTGATAACATGTTGGAAACTCAGTCGAATCGAAAACTTGTTGGTGTGCATGAATTTATACATTGCGTGGCGATAATGCTTTGCCTGTCAAAGATGGCGGACAATCCTAATCCTTTGCTGGCGAGCCTCGAAGAAAAGGTAAAGAGCAAGGTGGAAATGTATTCGCAGGATACTTTTTCCGAACTTTTGAATTCTGTGTTGAAGGACAGTTTTAAATTCTCAAGTTCACCCACGCCTACTGACTCCCATTTCAGAATCGGCGACGAAGATTTTAAAGGAGATTATGCAGACTTGTATGCAAATTTCCTGTTTCCGTATTCTCTTTTCATCGAGCGACTTGAAAATCCGCTTTTGGAATACATCAAAGCTGATAAAAGAGAATCGGCTTCAGGCAAAATCTTTGAAGAACTTACAAAACTTGTTGCTGACAAGGCAATTGTTCCAGAAATAGCCGGCTCTCAATTCGCAAATTTCCTGCAAAGATTTGTCTACGAAAATCCAGTCAACAAAATAAAAAACAGCCTTTAAAAAAACGCTTCGAAAGTAGAGATGCTCCCTCCAAATTAACATGCTTGCATTTAATGGCGGATTCTGCTATACTGCTTTTTGTTTGCAGGAGAATAAGCAAAGAGCGTCGCTAAAATGGCGCGACATTCTTTGCTTGTCAAGTTCGCGCTTCGCCCGAACTTGCATATTTACTGCCGCACCTCATTCCATTGTGATGCGGCTTAAAAAGCCAAGAGCGATTTTGATAAATCGCTCTTGGCTTTTTATAGGAGAAAATTATGGCTTTGGAAAAAATGCGCAATATCGGAATTATGGCGCACATTGACGCTGGCAAGACCACGACCACGGAGCGCATCCTTTACTATACGAAAAAAATTCACAAGATTGGCGAGATTGACGACGGGCAGGCTACGATGGACTGGATGGCGCAGGAACAGGAGCGCGGAATCACGATTCAAAGCGCGGCCACCACGACATATTGGAACGGCTTCCAAATCAACATAATCGACACGCCCGGCCACGTTGACTTTACGGCGGAAGTCGAGCGTTCGCTCCGCGTTCTCGACGGCGCGGTCTGCGTGCTTTGCGCGGTGGACGGTGTTCAGCCGCAGACGGAAACCGTTTGGAAGCAGGCGGACACTTTCGGCGTGCCTCGAATATGCTTTGTGAACAAAATGGACAGAATCGGCGCGGATTTTTTCGGCTCGATGGAAGATGTCCACGAAAAATTCGGCGTGGAATGCGTCGCGCTTCAGATTCCGATAGGGCAGGGCGCGGAATTCGAAGGCGTGATCGACTTGATTTCGCAAAAGGAAATCCGCTGGAATGCCGAAAGCGAAGGCGAGAAATTCGAGCTTTCCGAAATCGCGCCTGAGCGCAAGGCCGAGTTCGAAGAATGGCGCGAAAAAATGGTCGATGCCGTGGCCTCGAGCGACGACGATTTGGCGGAACTTTATCTTGAAGGAAAGGAAATTTCCGCGGAGCAGCTTAAGGCCGCGATAAGGCGCGGCACGATTTCTCGCGCGTTCGTTCCTTTTGTGATGGGAAGCGCGCGGCACAATCAGGGCGTTCAGCCGCTTTTGGACGCGATCGTGGAATATTTGCCCGCGCCCGACGAAGTTCCTCCTGCGCAGGGAATTCATTCGAAAAAGGATCGCGAGGAAAAAGTCGAAATTCCGTGCAAGGAATCGGGGCAGCCGCTCGCTCTCGTATTCAAAATTCAGTACGACCGCGAAATGGGTCCGCTTTGCTACGTGAGGATGTATTCGGGAAAAATTTCTTCGGGAAGCCAGATTTCGAACATCGCTAAAAAAAAGCGCGAGCGCGTCAACAGAATCTTGAGAATGCATGCCGACAAAAGCGAGCCGATGGAAAGCGTTTCGGCGGGCGACATCGCCGTGTTCATCGGACTGAAACTTTCGCAGACCGGCGATACTTTGGGAAGCGAGGGATTTCCGGTTTTGCTCGAAAGCGTGAAATTCCCGGAGCCTGTGATTTCCGTCGCCATCGAGCCTGATTCGATTTCGGAGCGCGACAAACTCGGCGAGACTTTGGAAATCCTTTCGCGCGAAGATCCCACGTTCACGCACAAGGAAGATTCGGAGACCGGGCAGCTCATCATCAGCGGAATGGGAGAGCTTCACCTCGACGTTCTCGTCACAAGAATGAAAGATGATTTCGGCGTGAAGGCAAGGGTGGGCGCGCCGCAGGTGACATATCGCGAGGCGGTTTCGGCGACGAGTGCGGTGAGCGAAAAATACAGCCGCGTGCTTGCAGGAAAGGAAAACACTGCCGGAATCACGGTGGAAGTTTCGCCGCGCGAGACTGGGCAGGGAAACAGTTACGAGTGCGCCGCGCGGACTGCGAATATTCCGGACGAAATTCTCGAAGCCGTGAAGAGCGGCTTTATGAACGCGCTCGCAAGCGGAATCGAATACGGATATCCTTGCACGGACACCGCCGTAAAAGTTACCGCGATTGAATACGACGAGCTAACGTCAACTCCGTTCGCTTTCGAAGCGTGCGCGGTTTCCGCGTTCGACAAGGCATGCAAAAACGCCGCGCCTGAAATCCTCGAGCCTGTGATGGACGTGGAAATTTCATGCCCGAAAGAATTCGTCGGCGACGCTATGAGCTGCGTGACTCAGCGCGGCGGAATGATTCTCGGGCAGGATTCCAAGCAGTCGGGCGAAGTGATTCACTGCGAAGCGCCGATGGCGAAGATGTTCGGATTTTCCACGACGCTCCGTTCCGCCACGCAAGGCCGCGCCTCGTTCACGATGGAATTCAGCCATTTCCAAAAAAAGCCGGGCGGGTTTTATAGTTGATAGTGATTAGTGAATAATGAATAGTTAGTAGTGAGTAGTTGGTGTGGTGGATTCGAACTGTGAGAAAAATTACGGGGCTTGGGACGGTAATTGCGGGCAACATCAAAAGCACGAGCGACAACGTGGTGTGGCGACGGGGAAAAAGAAGAAAATTACATGAAAAAGAAATGGTTTGTCGCGCTTGCGGCAATGATAATGTGTGCGTCTGTGTTTGCGGACGCAAAGGCGAACGCGCTCTGTGAGGCAGCAGAGAACAACGATGTGGTCGAAGCGAAGCGGCTTATAGCGGACGACGCGGATGTGGACGCACGGGTCGAATTCGGTCTGACCGCGCTGATGCATGCGGCGATCCGGAATGCTACGGACGTGGCACAGATTCTGCTTGAAGCAGGGGCTGACGTAAACGCAAAGGACATTGACGGCAAGACCGCGCTGATGCGGGCGGCGCAGTTCAATGCGACGGACACGATGCTGCTTCTGATAGAGGCTGGCGCGGACGTGAACGCAAGGAACGATGACGGTTGGACTGCGTTGATGTTCGCGGCACTGGAAAATGCGGCTGGCACGGCGCGGCTTTTGATAGAGGCGAAGGCGGACGTAAACGCAGAGGACTACGACGGCTGGACCGCGCTGATACATGCGAAATGGACTAATGCCACCGACGTGGCGAAACTGCTCAAGGCCGCAGGAGCGCGGTAGGTTCGGCATAGTCGCCTGCGCTGGGCGCGATTGTTCTTGCTTGACATTCTGCGGTTTTTCATGCTAGCATATTCCCCATGATACATATCTCCCCACAATTTGAACACAATAAAACGCTCGCTCGGAAAATTACGGGGGGGGGTATAACGGCCTAGGAAATTCCAAAAAAGCACAATTCTCATATAGAAGGACGCGCAATGCGTTCTTTTTCCGCTTGGAAGCGGGCGGAACATCTTGGAGGGAGGAAACCCCTCTACTCGGAAGCGGGGGTTTTCTCCCTCCAATCATCGCAGGACTTGCGCCCTGCTTAACTTGGGGCTGCCCCAAGACCCTGCTTCGCAGCGCGGTGCGCTGCTTACCGAGTTTTCTCCGAAAACTCGCAGTCTTTATTCAAGACGTTTTTATCTTTCAAAAGCATTTTTGCGTCTTTCCTGGCGTGTTTTCTGCTTTCAAAAATACTTTCGTTGCTTTCTCAACGCAATTTCAGCGTTCAAAAGTACTTTTGTTGCTTCCCCTGCACGGTTTTGGCTTTCAAAAGCACTTTCGTGCTTGCCCGGCGTGTTTTCAGCGTTCAAAAGTACTTTCGAAGCCTCACTCGACATGTTTTCACCCCTCAAAAGCACTTTCGTTGCTTTTCCGGCGCGATTTCGGACTTCAAAAATACTTTCGTGCTTTCCCTTGTGCAATTTTGGCTTTCAAAAGCACTTTTGTGGCTTTCCCGACACGATTTCGGGCTTCAAAAGTATTTTTGGTCGCAGCGCGATGCGTGCTTTCCGCACAGTTCAAACAAAAATCATTATACATTAAGGAGTTTTTATGGCAAAAGTAACGAAGGTTATCAACAACGTTCGCGTGACGGAGCTGGACGCGCTGTCGGACGCGATGGAGCGCGAGTACAAGCTCGCCTGTGGCGACGGTACGACGGCGGTGGGAAAGGACGCGGTGCTGAAGGCGCAGTTCGCGCAGCTCGCGGACCTGAGCGCGCGGAACACGACGGCGATCAGGCAGGACGCGGTGGTGTCCACGCTGGACGAGGCGGATTCGGCGCGGGATGCGGCGACGCGCGACCTGTTCACGCTCGCGGGCGGGTACACGGCAAGCCCGTTCGCGGAGGTGAGGGCGGCGGCAACTGACGTGTGCGCGGTGCTGGACAAGTACGGGCGCGGCATGACATCGAAAAACTACGCCGACCAGACCGCGCTCACGGAGTCATTGCTTGAGGACCTGGGCGCGGAGAAAGTCGCCGCGCAGGTCAAGGCGCTTTCGGGCGTGGCGGAGCTGGTGGCGAGCCTTCGTGAGGCGCAGGACGGGTTCGCCGCCGCGCACGACGGCTATGTCAGGGCAAAGGCGGGCAAGGGCGAGTCGGCAAGCTCGCTCAAAAAGCCGATCGTGTCGCTCATCAACGACAATATCGTGCCGTACTTGAACATCGTGGCGGCGATGGACGGCTACGCGGACTTCGTTGCGGCGGTGGCGGGCAACATCAAGAGCACGAACGACACCGTGTCGCGGCGCACGGCGGCTGGGAAGAAGGAGTAAGAAAGGGCATGAGGAAGCGTAACGGACTTACGGCATTGCTCCTGTTCACTTATTTGGCAGCCGCCACTGCGGAATCCATACCGAACTGGGTCTTAAACCACCGCGCCGCAATTCCCGAAAGCGAGTACATCGCACAACTGGGAACTGGAGGCTCGGCGGATGCGGCACGGGCGGACGCTACGGAGGCCGTGGCGCGGTACTTCCAAACGAGCGTGAGCGCGAGCCTTTCCGCCGATGGCGCGGTGGCAGTGGACGAAGTGAAGGTGAGTTCGGAAGTGAGCCTCTTCGCACTGGAGTACACCGAGCCTTACTACTACAAGAAAGCGAAAAAATGGTACTGCCTTGCGTTCATCAGGCGGCCTGATGCCTGGGCGCGATACAAGCCGAGAATCGAATTTGCCAAGGATGTGTTCCTGCGCCTGTACGAGTGCGCGGAAGCAGAGACAGACCCGTTCATGCGTCTTTCGCGCCTCAAGACGGCGCAGGGCGCGGTGAGCGATATGCTTGAAAAACTCGAGTACGGAAGGACGATTTCGCCGCAGAACGAAGCAGCGTATTTGTCCGTGCGCGACAAAGCGGCGCGGATTCCCGTGCTTTTCGAGGCGGCAAAGAAGGAGTGTACCGTTTTTGTGTCCGCGCATGGCGACTACAACCGCGCTATGGAGCAGGCGGTTTCCACCGCGCTCGTAAAAAACGGTTTTACCGTGGCAAGAAACGCAGACGGCGCGAAATACACGGCGAGCGTCGATGTTGACGACAACGCGAGCGGAAGCGACCCTGTGGCGATAATGCCTACGGTGAGCCTGAAAATCATGGGCAATGGCGGTAACGCTGTCTACTCTTACGAGGCGGCTGCCTCGGAAAAGACCATGGCCTACACGCTCGAGAACGCTAAGAAGAGGGCTTACCCCAAACTGGCGCAGGAAATGGAGAGCGCGTTGCAAAAAGATTTGGGCGCGATCTCTAAACTATAAAATTTCATTCTTAATTTACGGGAAGAAAACAAAATGAAAAAACTAAAAAAATTAATCGCAATCTTTGTGGCGCTGCTTGCCACTGGTATGACAGCGTTCGCGCAAGAGACCGTGCAAGTCGTCATGCCGGAAAGCGTGAACCTTTCGGGGAGCGAAAAGATGTGGCTTCCTGGTCAGATTCAGGACACGCTCAAGTCAAATTTGCAGGAATACTTATCCATGAGGACTGTCGTTGATTCCGCTTCGGAATCGATGGTGAAAAAGCTTCAGCGGGAGTCCGAGAGCAATGCCCGCGACGAGAACACGGCAATTGAGGTGGGAAAAATCAGCACGGCAAATTTCGCCGTCTTTACGACAATCCGCAGGATGGGAAATGGCTACACCATAAGTGTGGACTACACCGACTTGACGACGGGCGTACAGAAAGCGACGGTTACATCAAAAGAATATAAAAATACCGAAGAACTTTACGGTAATACGGGCGCAATCGACGAGATAACGCTCACGCTTGCCGACCGGCTGCAAATCGCGATAAACCCGATTCAAAGGCGGGCTCTGCAATACGGCACGGCGGATTTTTCGATAGATGACCAGCTGACGCTCGCAAAGCAGAACGAGGTGCAGTACAAAAAACGCATGAAAGAGCTCGACGAGCAGTTGAGCATGCTTTCCGTGAGTACCGACCTGAACGCGGTGGAGAACAGCAAGAAAATCGAGGCAGAAAAAGCGCTCCTCGCCCAAAAGCAGGAAAGCGAACAGAAGCGGCTTATCGCACTTGCGGAGCAGAAAAAACGGGCAGCGGAAGATGCGCTGAAAGAGGCTGAGAGAACTGATGATCTGAAAAAAGAGCGCGTCATACTTTCTGCACAGGCGGCGGCAAAAGCGGCTGAGGTTCGCAAACTCAAAATGGAAAGGCAGGGCGTCTTTGGGCAGATAAACGTGATTGAGAGCAAGAAGAAAGCTCTCGTGGAAATCCGGCAGGGCATTGAGACGCGGATTGAGGAACTTCGCAAGCAGGCGGAACAGGACAAAACAGACGAAGCGAACAGAATTAACGGAACTTGGTTAAGCGTCGAGCTTGAAAACGGTTCACCGACGGAAGCAGCGCAACGGCGGCATAAGAATCAGATTGCGGAATACAACAAACAGCGCGATGCCAGCTTTAAGGAAGAGGCAGAACGAGTAAGAACTAGTGCCACAAAGCAAGAGGAGGAGCTGCTTTCAGAAATTCGGAATGACCAGCAAAAAATCATGGGCTTCAGGACAGTCAGCAGCATGGGCGACGAGCTGAAAGTGAGTTATGGCGCGTACAACGGCAAGGACAATGGCTGGAACGCATACCTTTCTTTGTACTCCGATGGTATACTCATGTATCAAGATACAGTCTTTGTGGCATACAAAGCGCTTACAGGAAAAAACGCTCCGAACATTGAGAAATCCTCTGACGCCGAGGTGCAGAACTACGCGGACACTGTGGACATGTACAACTCCCTGCTGCTGCGCGGCGATCCTATCTTGTATTTTGAAATAGACTATTCGGTAACTGCCGCGCCGGATTATTTTCCGGGTAAATATACTTTTGATTTTCAAGTGCCACGTGTCATAAACACTGTCACAGACATACAACTGCGAACAAATGCACGTCAAAAAACCTTAGAGCGCACCATGTCGCCAGTTTGGGACATACGTCCGTTTAATGAACAGGATGCACAAAGCACAAAACTTCAGATGGCTCAAGATTTAGGTTCGGGAAAATACTTTGATATAAATTACAAAACTAGAAAAACTGAAAAAGATCCATGGGTTATGACCTATAGTTGGAAGAAAGACAACAAGGGGCATGTGGTTGCTATAGATGACCTTCCTGCCGTTATTCACGACACACGTAACGAATTCAAGACCCTTCGTGCAGTTCTGACAGGACACATAACGAAAGACTTGCTCAAAGCCATATCTCAAGAATGTAAGGACACAAAAACTGTTTTGTACTTAGATTTTTCTAATGTGACTGGCTTTGGCTCTGTATTTCTTGACGCAGATTTTAAACTAAACAATGTCGAAGAAATACTGTTTCCGAAGTCTATAAGAGCCTCGATAGATTTTTTCAATCAATTTAAATATATCGGATTCTGCGGAACCAAAAAGGAATGGTACAAGGCCGTCGGCTCGAGAAAACTTGTATTAGGTAATTATACTACCAGACGCATTAGCGGTAACGCTGAAGCTTATGAGTATACCTATTCGTTTATTCCAATGATACTTTACGAAATAGAACCGACTTCTGACAATAAGTATATTGAATATGCTAATTCGAATTGGCAGATAGAACTTAACGCCAAGAAAAAGAAGGGAGTCAAGAGGGAAGGAGTCAGATCGTACGACCCTCCAGAAGAAATGTGGAAAAATTTCTGGTTATGGTTATAATTAACGGATATGAGCGGAGTCGCGGCGCATCGCGCCGCGATGGTTTCCTCCCTCCAAAAAACTTATTGCAATACCCCGCCTTTTTTAGTATACTTAATTCATGCCAAACGAAAAATCGACTTTTCCAAAATCGTACAAAGATTTCGAGCTTGTGAATGAAACGAAAATTCCCGACTGCAATTCCACCGCGCTTTTTTTTCGGCACAAAAAAACCGGCCTTGAAGTTTTTCATCTTCTGAACGACGACGCGGAAAATCTTTTCGCGTTCGCGTTCCGCACTCCCAACGGCAATTCGAGCGGCGCGGCGCACATCGTGGAGCATTCGGTTTTTTGCGGCTCGAAAAAATATCCGCTCAAAGATCCGTTCATCAACCTCGAAAGCCAGAGCGTGCAGACTTTTATGAACGCGCTCACTTTTCCCGACAAGACTGTTTATCCTGCAAGCTCGATTTTGGAAGCCGATTATTTCAACTTGATGTCGGTTTACGCCGACGCGGTTTTTTTCCCGAATTTGAAGCGCGAAGTTTTTTTGCAAGAAGGACATCGGATCGAATTCGACGAACGCGGAAAGCGTTCTATTCAAGGCTTGGTTTTCAACGAAATGAAGGG
>CAMWWZ010000092.1 GCA_947178095.1 uncultured Treponema sp. | reverse complement strand
GCGAGCATATCCAAATTATCCGATTCAGAATTGTCAATCACATATATGCGCTCAATATACGGATGATATGTGCGCAGATTCTCAATGCATTTTTCATCAGGATTGAACCACACTACGACAGCGGACAATTTCATAGCCAACATCTCCAAATAAACGACAGGCACATCATTTTTGAGTTCTCATCTTTATCAGCATTTTATTCAAAATATCTTCCGTTAATTCTGAATAAATAATTTCAACGTCATCTTTTGCAAATGAATCGAATAATGCGCATATATCAATTTTTGCAAGCTCGCTTCTCAATTTTTCTGAAAACCTATATTTTATAATTTTTGCAGGATTTCCGCCAACAATCGCATATGACTCGACATTTTTTGTCACGACAGCACCGGCCGCCACGACCGCACCCTGTCCAATTGTCACACCGCTGCATATAAGTGCATTTGCCCCGATCCATACGTCGTCTTTTACAACAATGTCACCTTTAGAGCCTGCCTCTCTTTGAAATCCGAATTTTTTCACCTTAAACGGGAATGTTGAAATCGTATTTAAACTATGCTCGCCTGCAAGGATGAATCGCACATTAGAACCAATTGAGCAATAATTCCCGATTATCAGTTTTTCTTTTCCGTCGGATAGCCAATCATAACGAATATTCCCGTATGAATGCTTGCCGACTTCAATTTTTGACAGATCGCACATTTCAGGAAAATATACATCCGCCTCCGGGTTAGCTTTTCTGAATTTTTTATTCATATTATGAATCTTCAATCTGTGCAGTAGCATCTCGTCTCCTATTGGCTGACAAAGCAAGTTCCAAGTCTGCCTATTTCTTTTTCCGAGCGGCTTGCGAAAAAAGAGGCGGTCAGAATCTCCCCGAAATAACCGAAGAGCCTGTTCGCGCACCTCTCTTGAATTATATCCACGTAAAATCCCTGTACGGAGGCTTCCTGCTCAACGGCGAAAAGGACAGCGAACACGAACTCACAGTATTCGCAGAACAGGGCATACGGCATTATGAACATATTCGCATAGCAGAACGACCGTGAAGCAAGCGTCTCTTGAAATGGTCGGAAATATTCGGGGCGTGTCTTTCTTACGGCCTCCCCCAGAAAATCAATATTGGCTCTTCCGACGACGTTGAAAAAATCATGCATATTTCCGAAATTCAATCGTGTAGCTTCAGTGCAAAAAATTCCTTTTCCATTCGAAATCCCCTTCTCTACAGTCTTTCTTAGGAGTACCGTATATTTTCCAAGCATGGAAGAGGATATGACCTTGTTCGGAACAAAGACGGAAGGAACATTTTTCCCGAGAGCGAACTTCAGAAGCGAGGAAACTTTAAATGACAAGAAGCGGATTCCCGCCGTATGTTCTTTCTCCGTAAAAAACCTCCTGTAATGGTTCAGCCCGATGTACTCAACACCAGGGTATAACTTCTTGATGTTCTTCCATGCCCAATATATTGCTGTAAGCTCACAGTAACTCCTGTTCTTCGCACTTATGTTGTCGCACGGCTGCCCGTTCACCTGATCGTCACGCTGCATACCCATATCAACATCGCTTATCGCAGCACCGACATGAATCGGCAGAAAAATTCCGTCCGAATTCGGAGGAAGCGCGCACGGCTTGTGGCAGCACACAAGGATTTTTATATTGTCTTTATTCAAATTTTCCAAACTCTTTTTCCGCATCACTCATTGCCCTCCCAATCACATCATCCATGTCATAGTACCTGTACTCCGCGAGCCGTCCACCAAAAATCACGTTGCTTTCAGCGTCTGCAAGCACCTTGTATTTCCCGTAGAGCTCCGCGTTCTTGCCGTCGTTCACCGGGTAGAACGGCTCCGTCCCGTCATTCCACTCCGCGGAATATTCCCTTGAGATTACCGTCTTGTCCTGCGGATAGGACGGACTTTCCGGCTCGAAATGCTTGTGCTCGATGATCCGCGTGTAAGGCTCGTCGTGGCTCGTGTAGTTCACGACCGCATTTCCCTGAAAGTTCTGGACAGCCAGCTCTTCCGTCTCGAACCGTACCGTCCTGTATGCGAGCCTGCCGAATCTGTAGCCGTAGAATTCGTCGATCCTGCCGGTGAAGACTACTCTATCCGCAGACGCTTCCCATTTCTTGCAGTCGGCAAAAAAGTCCGCGTCCGTTTTCGTCTCAATCCCCTCCAGCAGCCCCTCAACGATCCTGTTGTAACCGCCGACGGGGATTCCCTGATACGCGTCGTCGAAGTAGTTGTTGTCAAACGTGAGGCGCACCGGGAGCCGCTTTATGATGAACGCCGGAAGCTCGCTGCATTTGCGCCCCCACTGCTTCTCGGTGTATTCCTTTATGAGCGTCTCGTAGATGTCGCGCCCGACAAGCGAGATCGCCTGCTCCTCAAGGTTTCTTGGATTTGTTATTCCGATCGCCCTTTTCTGTTCCTCGATTTTTCTCATCGCCTGCGCCGGGGTAGTAACGCCCCACATCTGATAGAACGTGTTCATGTTGAACGGCAGGCTGAAGAGCTTTCCGTGGAAGTTCGCGACCGGCGAGTTCGTGTAGCGGTTGAATTCGGCGAAGCGGCCCACGAAGTCCCAGACTTTTTTGTTCGAGGTGTGGAAGATGTGCGCGCCGTACTTGTGCACGTGGATTCCGTCGATATCCTCGCAGAAGATGTTTCCGCCAAGATGAGGACGCTTTTCAATTACAAGGCATTTCTTTCCGTTCTGCTTCGCAAGATACGCAAAGACAGCACCGTACAGCCCGGAGCCGACTATCAGATAATCAAACATCATTCTTCCTTGTTTTTATTATACTGTTTTTGCATTTTTTTATCAATTCAATTAGAATAACGTTTCTTTCAATGAGCAAAAGCACAAGATAGGTGGCAATTCCTGCGAGAATTCCGCTTATAAATCCTATATATATATTATGTATGAATGTAACGCAAAATGCAACGGGAAGAGCCATCGCAATAGAATTTGCAAAGGACTTGAAAAAACTGATGAGCACTATCCGTAGTGACACATACTTCCTTAACAGAATGATTTGAATAAGCGTTACCATTGCTTCAGCAATGACCGTTGAAACTGCGGCCCCAAGTGCTTGATATTTTGGTATTAAAATAAAATTTGCTACAAAGTTTGTAATAGCTCCTGCAAGCACGGAATAAAGCGTCCATTTTTCTTTGCCCAACGGCATGAATATTTGAATGCCTATATAATTGCTCAATCCTATGATAAGCACAATGGGATTCATAATTTGCATGACAGGTATTGCTGGCAGGTATTGTTTACCGCTTAGCACCAATGTTGCAGGCTTGCTTACTAACAATAATCCAACGGTACAAGGAACGGCTATTAAAAACAATACGTCAAATCCTTTATAGACCAGTTTTGTGAAGTCTTCCTTGTTTCTGTTTGCAATATAATAAGAAAGCCTTGGCAGCATTACAGCCCCGATAGCTGTAACTACAGACAAGACTATTTTATTTAATTTTGTTGCTACGGTGTAGAACCCTACCTGTTCATCATTTGTGAGTAAACCAAGCATTGTTGTGTCAAGGGCAGTATATATTTTTATGGCGACTGACATGCCAAAGAATACGAATATTGGCTTTAAATGTTTTTTTAATGCAAGGGTATGTATGTTGCTAAAAGTAATATATTTTTTGGAATGAATAAAATTGAGTATATTGGAGCCAACACTTGCAAAAACAGTGATACCACCATAGATTATATAATCTTCTGGATCATGAACCAACGCATAAAGCAAGACTATGCTTGCTATTTGAAAAGCAATGGATCTGATAGTTATGTATGCATATTCTTCAAGAGCATTGTACAGCCAGTCCATCCCTATTGTCGTAAACAAAATTGTCGAACTTGAAATGCAGAGCAGAATTCTGTATTCATTGAATTTAGGAATGCAGAACAATGCGGTAAAAAACAAAGCGTATGCTATCAAAGTGGTGATGGCATTTATTGTAAATATTTCCTTTGAGAATTTGCTTAATGCCGCTTTATCATCTCTTACTTTTGCGGCTTCCCTTATTGCATAGGTAGAAATTCCTAAAGACGCGATGATGGAGAAATAAGAAATTATAGAGGCAGCAAAATTGACCTTTCCAATTCCTACAGGCCCTATTACTCTAGAAGAATAGGGGAATGTAATCAATGGGAAGAGAAATCCCATAAGACTTTTTATAATGTTTAATATGGCATTTATTTTTAGGGACTTTTGATTTCCATTTTTCATAAGAATGCCTAGAAATTATATTTTATTCCAAGTTGAAAAGAATTGTTGTATCTATGATTTGAACTTCGATCTTTCTTAGATATATTTAGAGGATTCCTTTCATCTGTAAAAACGTAAGACCCTGACAAAAGCATGCTCCGCGTAATAAAATAACTGGATTTGATACCAAATGATAACAAACAACGAATGTTGCCTTCTGCATTGAATTGTCCATTTTTGATATTATCTGCATCATTTTTGGCATCAATATACATTGTATAATCTAAATCTGGATTACGCCTTTGTCCAAATATAGTTACAAAGCCTTTAGGAAAATAAAGGTCGATTCCAAGATATTGGCTGTTTCCACCAGTTCCAATTCCTGCACCTAACCATTGTCCTCTATTTGTATATCCTTGAGTGATTATATGGTGGGCATAGAATGTGCTGTACCAATTGATAAGTCGATCGTAGTCCGCAGAACATTCCAAGAATGTTAATTCCAATGAAATTCCGAGTTTAAAACTTTTGGGCAGATCAAAAGCTTTTCTTGCACCAAAAGTCCAACCTTGCGTATGAAATGGATATCGTATGATAAAATCCATGTCCGGGGAAAAATCATTCCGTGCCCATTCAAGATAGACTTCCAATCCCGCTATAGGGAGTTGGTAGTCAAATGTCAGCGAGAATCTTTGATCATTTTTATCGTTCCCTCCGTGCATATTGGGTATGTAAATTCTAAAAAGAGAGTAAGCGTCTACATCGCTCCATTTGCTGAGCATCGTCCTGTTGAT
Source organism: uncultured Treponema sp. (assembly GCA_947178095.1). Taxonomy (GTDB): domain Bacteria; phylum Spirochaetota; class Spirochaetia; order Treponematales; family Treponemataceae; genus Treponema_D. The sequence goes on along the minus strand of CAMWWZ010000092.1, from coordinate 4,809 downwards.
CCCAATGGTAAGCCCTTTGAAAATCCCCGGCAGCGACCATGCGGCTGAAACTCCTGAAATCAGATTGCTGTCATTTGAATCTATGGTGTCAAAATAATCTGATTCACTAAGCTTTCCCCACCAACATCGCAGCTCCAAGTCGCCGAGATACCAGTCTAGTTTCGGGATGACAACCCGTTGTCTGCGCAAGCCGATGTCGAATTTCGGGTAGGACGGCGCGTTGTTTGAATGGATAATCGGATTGAGCTGCGCAGGACCGAGCCACATTGCCTGCGTACCGAAGCCGACGGTGAGCGTCCGCCATGAATATCGCACTTCTGTGTCGCCCCAGTCGAACGTAAAGAACGGCTTGTTTCCGAACCGTTGCGGCGCGTCGATGGATGTAACGCCGTAATAGCCGTATTCCGCCGCGCCGCCGGAGAATATCGTCGGGTTTCCGTCATTGTCAGTCCCGGCGTAATTCGGCTTGATGTAGTCAAACGCCATATTCTGCGAAAAGCTCACCTGCGGCTTTACCGTCAGCTCAAGCCCGTAGCCTTCGAGCCGTGCGCCGGCGGTCAGGCTGGTGTTGTAGCCTTTGCCCTGCCACAATGCGCCGTCGTTCTGGCCGTAAGGCGCGGCGGTGTTGAAGCTGTTGTACCATTCTGGCCCATAGATTTTGAGGAACACGCCCTGCGGAACGCCGCGCAGGTAGCCGTTCTCCGAAGCCGTGTGCGGCTGCCAGAGCGTGCGCATGTTGCCGAGGTTGTTGTGCTGCCACGGGTGGGCGAGCGGCACTTCCGCCGTCTGCTCGTTGCCGTCCTCGTCCGTAAAAGTCGTTGTCTCCGCGCCGATGCTCCAGACCGAATCGCTGAGCGTCCGGTAGTTCAGCGTGGGGCGTTGCGTGATGCCTTGCAGGGCGAGAAAATCGTAGTATTCTTCTTCAGTTGACTTGAGGGCTTCCTGCGCCGAAACCGTCGTCGCGGCAAAAAAAATCGCGGCAAGCAGGAATGCCGTTCGTGCGAATTTATTCATAACGCGATTATATCATACTTTCGGGATGCGTTGCAACCGCCGGCAGAATTTTCGCCGCGAAAACGCTTTCCCCTCCACACATACCAACACACATTTCGCCTTCGTCGCAATTTCTTGACACACGAAAAAAATGTCGCTAAAATAAATTCATGCGGGCGCGGCAATATCGTAAAAAGTTCCTGCAAAATTGAAAATAAAATGTCCGACAATTTGTTTGAAAAAGAAAACATTTCTCACGAGCCGCTCGCCGCCCGAATGCGCGCGCGAACTTTGGACGAATACATCGGGCAGGATCACATCGTTGGCAAAGGCCGCCTTTTGCGAAGGGCAATCGCCGCCGATCAACTTTCTTCGGTGATTTTTTACGGGCCGCCCGGAAGCGGAAAAACTACGCTCGCCCGAGTAATCGCGAATCACACGAAATCGAATTTCATCACTCTGAACGCCGTGCTCACGGGCGTGGCTGACATTCGCGCCGCAATAAAAAAGGCCGACGAATTCAAGAATTTTTACGGACGCAGGACAATTCTTTTTGTGGACGAAGTGCATCGTTGGAACAAGGCGCAGCAAGACGCGCTTTTGCCTTGGGTGGAAAACGGCACGATAATTTTGATTGGCGCAACCACGGAAAATCCTTTTTTCGAAGTGAACAAGGCTTTGGTTTCGCGCAGCCGAGTTTTCCAATTGAAGCCGCTCACAAAAGACGATTTGCAAAAAGCCGCTTACTTGGCTTTGAACGACACGGAGCGCGGCTACGGACATTGGAAAATCGAATTTGAAGAAGGCGCGTTGGAACATTTGATTCAGACGGCAAACGGAGACGCGCGTTCGCTTTTGAACGCTTTGGAACTTGCGGTGGAAACGACTCCGGAAATTTGGTCGCCGCATTCCACCCCTCCCCGCCCCGCCTACGGAAGCACAATCTACATCAGCCGCGAAGCCGCCGAAGAATCGATTCAAAAAAAAGTCGTGCTTTACGATCGCGACGGCGATTATCACTACGACATAATCAGCGCGTTCATAAAAAGCCTGCGCGGGCGCGACGCGGACGCGGCGATGTATTGGCTTGCGCGGATGGTGCGTTCGGGAGAAGATCCGCATTTCATTTTCAGGAGAATGCTGATTTCCGCCTGCGAAGACACAGGCCTCGCAGATCCTTACGCCGTCTGCGTCGTGGAATCCTGCGCGCGCGCGTTCGACAGAGTTGGACTTCCCGAAGGCCGCTACCATTTGGCGCACGCCGCATTGTATCTTGCCACTGCGCCCAAATCAAATTCCAGCATGGCATTTTTCGACGCGCTTTCTTCCGTGGAAAAAGAAGACGACGAAGTGCCGAATCATTTGCGCGACGCAAGCCGCGATGCGGAAGGCTTTGGCCACGGCGCGGGCTACCTTTATCCGCACGCCTACCGCGACCATTGGGTGGCGCAACAATATTTGCCCGACGCGCTTGTTGGAAAAGTTTTTTACAATCCGAGCGATCAAGGCTACGAAAAAAAAATTCGTGGCGAAGTTCTTTCTCGACGCGAATTGCAAATCGCAGCCCTTCTCGAAGACGACACCGGCGAACGTCCGCTCGATCCGACCGCAACGCAAATCACAGGCTCGAAAAATTCTCAAGAAAAAACTCCTCCAAAACAAAAATCCGAATTCGGCGCAAATCCAATTTCGGAATGGTGGATAAAATCGCATTTCAAGGGAGGGGAAATCAAAAAAGGCGAATCCCTCACGTTCAGCCCGAACGACGCTTCGCGCGAAAGCGCATTGAATTTCGCCGACAAATCATGGCGACAGCGAATCGATTCCAACCGCGCGGAAATTCTTCTCGGCATCCGCGACACGATGATTGCCGCCGCGCGGCTCGCCCGAAGCGATCGCTCGCTTGTCTGGAACGCCGACGACTCGCTTTTGCTTTGGCAGCTTTTGCGCGAATGTCCCGAAGGCATCACTTGCGGAATTTGCCGCTCGCAAAAAGGCAAAGAAATTTGCGAGCATTACGCGACCACGCTCAACGAACTTGACAAGCCGATTTTAATTGTAAATCCGAATTCGGAAAATGCCGATTCCGACGGCGAAAAGAAATCCGCGCATTTTTTGACTGCGGAAATTTTGAAAAATGCCTTGGAAATTTTTTCCGAAAAAAATATCATTTTCGACAAATTCCTTTTCAGAAATCCGTTCGCGAACGAAGAGTCAATTTTGGCGATGCGCGACGCTTTTTCGCAGGCGGCTTTGGCGGACGCGCTTGCGAAAAAATGGCAAATCGTAATTTCGCAGCAAATCCCGAACGCCACGCAACACATTTCTTCGCTCGTGGAAAAACAGATTTTTCGGGAAAATCCCACGGCGGAATGGAGCGAAGTTTTGAAAAAAATGTCGGACGCGGAAGAAAAATTTTTCGGCGACAAGGAAAATCCGCTTTTTTCATGGAACGCGAATTCCGTGAAAAAAATTTTCGAAGAGCAAGGATTCAAAATCGACGCTTCGTCAAAGAAAATAGTCGAAAAGCGGCGGATCACGCAAAAAGAAATCTTGGCTTGGTTTGAAAGCGAACGCTCTGCTTACGGAGCGGCTATGCGGGCAGCCCTCGGCGAACAAAAAAGCCTTGAACTTTCGCGCCTTTTGCAAAGTGCCTCGCAAAATTCGATTTTCAACTGGCAGAGCGAAATCGCGTTCTTCACGATTTCAGGATAAAAGCATTGCCGCAATCGCGCAAAAACGCGCGGCATTGCCCAAACTTTTCGAATTTTGTATAATGTCCAATCATGGAAAATATCACTTTGTGTGGCGATGACTGCTTGCAATGCCCTCGCTATCTCGCAAAGACGGCGGAAGAAAAAAGCAAGGTCGCGGAATTGTGGCATAGAATCGGCTGGCGCGACAAAATTGTTTCGCCCGAAGAAATCAGCTGCGACGGCTGCTCTTCGCACAAAAAATGCGCGTACAATTTGGTCGAATGCGTAAAGGAAAAAGGCGTGGAAAAATGCAATCAATGTTCACAATTCCCGTGCGAAAAAATCGAAAGCATGCTCGAACACTCCGCCGAATACAAAAACAAATGCAAAGAATTGTGCACGCGCGAAGAATACGCGATGCTGGAAAAATCATTTTTCAGGAAAGAAGAAAATCTGCGAAAATAAAAATTCTCGACGTTTTTTCGCGCGGATTTTTTTGCAGCGCAATGAAACTTTTTCCCTAAATTTACGTTAAACAATTGCAAAAAATTCATATCATATATATGATAAATGAGAGAAGCGCAAAAATACGAAGACTTGTTCTTCACGGACGATTTTATGTTCTGCAAGATCATGGAGAATGACGAGCACATCTGCAAAAGCGTCATCGAAATCTTGCTCGGCATCCAAGTCGAACGCATCGACTACGCGAACAGGCAGGAAAGCATCGCGGTGGATTTCGGCTCGCGTGGCATCCGGCTAGACGTGGTCGTAAAGGGCGATGGGAAAATTTTCCTTAATTTTCAACAATGAAGAAAGTGTCAACTTTCTTCATTGTTGAAAACGCGATTTTGTAGCGAAGCGAAGAATCGTGTTACAATAAGCGAGTTTTTGGAGAAACCAAAAACTCGTCATTAAAATAGGCAACGCCATTTTAGTTGCCTATTTTAATTGTTCAACTTGGAAATGCAAACGACAATGGAAAAGGACTTGCCGAAACGCGCCCGCTACTATCAGGCAATGATGGACTTGGACTTCCTTGAAAAAGGCAAGGAATACGAGACCCTGCCCGAATCCTTCGTGGTGTTCATCTGCACGAGCGACCCGTTCGGCTGCGGGC
>CAMWWZ010000091.1 GCA_947178095.1 uncultured Treponema sp. | reverse complement strand
TTTTTTCGCTTTGTACAGAGCGGTGCCGAGCGGCGCTGTAATTCCATTTGCGTCCGGATTTAGCGTGTACGCTTTTTTAAAGCATGGAATCGCTTTTTCAAATTCGCCATTTTCGAAACAAGCCTTGCCAAGATAAAAATTCACTTCGAAACTGTGCGAATCCAATTTATATGCAGTTATCAAACTCGTCATTGCTTCCTGCGGCTTTTTTTGGTGGAGACAACAAATTCCGTGTCGCAAATAAACGATGGCCGCTTCAATTTCAGGATGATTCGCCGCCAAATTCGCAAGGTCGTTATATATTGGAAGTGCCTTGTCCCAAAGATGTTCGGAAAAATATAATTCGCCGAGAGTCGTAAGTGCTTGAATATTGTGTGGCTCGCGGGAAAGTTTTTTCGCCGCGTTCCGAATGATTTGCGCACGATTTTTTGAACTCGCGGCTTTTTCACGCGCCTTTTTTCCGCTGCTTGAAGATTTTCTTCCGCCGAACATCACCAAAACGGCGATGACGACAAGACATATAATAATCGCAATAATAACAGGTAACATAACTTTACTATTATCGGCATTTTTGATATAATTGTAAAGTGGCTATCGTGATATTTGGGCGATTTTTTTGTTTGGATTTGCTAGATTAAAATCGGCGTGAAATTTTTCGGAGGAAATTATGGCGCATACGTTTGTTCCCGCAGCGGAAGAAATTTTGGACAAGGAATACAAAGTTTTGGACAAAGGCTTCGTCCGCCTTGTGGATTATCTTGGAAGCGATCAGCGAATCGTTCAGTCGGCGCGCGTTTCTTACGGCGAAGGCACGAAAACCGTTTCGCAAGATGCCGCGCTCATCGACTACCTTTTGCGCCACCAGCACACTTCGCCTTTTGAGCAAGTGGTTTTTACGTTCCATTTGAAAATGCCGATTTTCGTGGCGCGTCAATGGGTGCGTCACAGAATGGGAAGAATGAACGAAGTTTCCGGCCGCTATTCGATTATGAAAGAAGAATTCTACGTTCCCGAATTGCAAGACATCGAAGGCCAAAGCTCGAACAACAAGCAAGGCCGCGCGGACGAACCGTTCGAGCAGGAAAAGGCGGAAAAAATTCGCGCCGAATTGCAGGCTGGGCAAAAGTCCGCTTACGAATCATATTCCGAACTTTTGGAAACCGGACTTGCCCGAGAAATTGCAAGGATAAATCTTCCGCTTTCGCTTTACACGGAATTTTATTGGCAAATGGATTTGAACAATTTGTTCAAGTTTTTGAAATTGCGATTGGACGGACACGCGCAGTTTGAAATCCGCGAATTCGCGAACGCGATTTTTGAAATCGTGAAAATCGTTTGTCCGATGGCGGCGGCTTCTTTCGAAAACGACATGCGGGATTCCGTGAATTTTACGGGCGAGGAAATTCAAGCCTTGCGAAAAATTCTCAAGGGCGAAGAAAATCCGCTCGAAGGAAAAAAACTCGAACGCTTCAACGCGAAAATCGAAAGCGGCGTGCAATTGTAAACAAGGCTTGTTGCGCCGCAAACGCGGGCGCATTTTTTGAAGCCCCTTACGGAAGCGAAACAGCGCAGCCGCTAGCCCCAGCGGAAGCGAAATTTTTTGTTCCGCAATTTAATTTTTGCGCCACAAACTCAAATCCAATTATTTAACAACTATATTGCTTGCTGTTAAAAACAGCGGCAGAACATTGCCGCTGTTTTTAACATTATTTCACCGCGTTTTTCAGCGCGGCGACTTTGTCGGTTTTTTCCCAACTGAAATCTTTTTTTCCGAAATGCCCGTAGGCGGCTGTGGGCGAATAAATCGGTCGCTTCAATTTCAGCGCGTCCACAATTCCTGCGGGCGTGCAATCGAAAATTTCTTTTACCGCATCGGCAATCTTGCAATCAGGCACTTTTCCCGTGCCGAATGTTTCGACCATAATCGAAACCGGAAAAGGAACTCCGATCGCATAGGAAAGCTGCACTTCCGCGCGCGTCGCCAATTTCGCAGCGACAATATTTTTGGCAATGTAACGCGCCATGTAAGCCGCCGAACGATCCACTTTGCTGGGATCTTTTCCACTGAACGCGCCGCCGCCGTGCCGTCCCATTCCGCCGTAAGTGTCAACGATGATTTTTCGTCCGGTGAGGCCGCTGTCTCCATGCGGGCCGCCAATCACAAACTGGCCTGTGGGATTTATAAAATATTTTGTCTTTTTATCCAAAAGTCCCGTCGGCTCAAGAACCGGCTTAATGACGCGCTCGATCAAATCGGATTTGATTTGCGCGTATTTCACATTCGGATTATGTTGGTGCGAAAGCACGACCGTATCGATGTGAACGGGTTTGTGTCCTTCGTATTCCAGCGTAACTTGCGCCTTGGCATCGGGACGCATCCATTCTATTTCTTTTGAATGACGCAATTGCGCGGCGTTCAACAAAATTTTGTGCGAGAACATAACAGGCGCGGGCATAAGTTCGGGTGTCTCGTCGCACGCAAAACCGAACATCATTCCCTGGTCGCCGGCTCCCTGCTGCCCCTTGAATTCTTTCAAGCCGCTTCCCACAACGCCTTGATTTATGTCGGGCGATTGCGTGTGAACGACATTCACCACCGACATCGAATCAGCGTCCAAGCCGAATGCGGCGTCCGTGTATCCGATTTTTCGCGCGGTATCGCGGGCGATTTTTTGGATGTCAAGCTCTTTGAATTTGGTGGAAATTTCTCCGCCAACAAGGACCATTCCTGTCGTCGTAAAGCACTCGCAGGCAACATGACTTTCAGGATCCTTAGCAAGACAAGCGTCCAAGACTGCATCGGAAATCTGGTCGCAGATTTTGTCCGGATGACCTTCGCTGACAGATTCCGAGGTGAACAAACAATGTTCGTTTGTCATAGCAACTCCTTAAAAATAAAATAGAATAATTTTGCGACAAGCCAATGTGTAGCGAGCGCTCGGCGTGCCGCAACAAAAAATCGTCAAATCCGTATAAAAAGACTTGAACAACTTTTTAAAATATAATATAATATTTTAAGTTTTAAAACAATAGACGAATTATTGAATTTTGTCTACAAATTTTTGGGAGAATCAAAAATGCCTTTGAAAAAGAAATTTTTGAAGAACAACTCAAAATGCGAAGTCACTTTCACAGTTTCGCCTGAAGCTGCCCAAGGAGCACAAACAATTCACATAGCGGGCGATTTCAACAGTTGGAGCAGCAAAGAAGATCAGCTTAAAAAAGGCAAGGACGGAACATTTTCCATCAAAATCGAACTGGACGCGGACAAAGAATACCAATTCCGTTATTTGGTTGATGGAAAAAGATGGGAAAATGACTGGAAAGCAGATAAGTATGTTCCCGCGCCTTATTCAAGCACCGACAATTCTGTCGTAAGCACAAAACTTGAATAGCGCAAAAAAAAGGCAGCGAACGCTGCCTTTTTTTATTTTCAAATGAATTAAATCCGAAGCAAAAACACCGGCGCGAATTTAACTCCGCGAAGTTCTTCGCAAACGGACGCGCTCGATGTCTTCGCAGAAAAGCTCGCGCAAATCGTTCAAGCCCAGCGCCATCAAAGCCATCCTGTCAATTCCGATTCCCCACGCCGCAACGTGAACGTCTTCCGGAATTCCCATCGGCTTTGTGACTTCCGGCCGGAAAATGCCCGAGCCGCCCAACTCAAACCAGCCCAATTTCGGATGCTTGATGTGAACTTCGATGCTTGGTTCGGTAAAAGGAAAATATCCAGGAACGTACTTCACTTCTTCCGCGCCGGCCACTTCCACCGCGAACATTTCAAGCATTCCAAGCAGCGTCCGCAAATTCACTTCCTTTCCGAGAATGATTCCTTCGGTTTGGTAGAAATCGCTCAAGTGAGTCGCGTCCACTTTGTCGTAGCGGAAACAGCGGACTATGCCGAAATATTTTCCGGGAATTTTCGCCTTGTGCATTTGATGCGCGGAAAGAACTGTGCCTTGGCTTCGCAAAATCAGCCGCTTCGTGAATTCGCGGTCAAACTGATAATTCCAGCCACGGCTTCCAGTGTCGCCGCCATCGCTGTGAACGGCCGCCACATTTCCAAGATACGGCTCTTCAATGCTTTTCGCGTGAGTGGGATTTTTTATGCGATAAACGTCGTGAATGTCGCGGGCGGCATGGAATTGCGGCATAAAAAGCGCATCGCCATTCCAAAATTCGGTTTCCACGAGCGGCCCGTCGAATTCCTCGAAGCCGAGCGAACAAAGCCTGTCCTTGACGCTTTCCAAAAACTGGACGTAAGGATTCGTGCGCCCCGGAATGATTCGCGCGGGCGGAACGGAAATATTGTATGCGCGAAAAGTCCCGCGCTTCCATTCTCCGCTCGAAAGCATTGTCGGAGTGATTTCGCCAATTTCATTTCCAGTGATGCCCGCGCTTTTCAAAGCCTCCGCGATTTTTTCGAACGCCTGCTGGAGTTTGTATGTCACGGTTTCGCGCTCAATCGTGCGGAACGGAGTTTCGCTGATTCCGCGCTTTTTTGTGAGAGTCGCCATCACTTCGATTTCGGACTTCGACAAATCCGCCGCATCAAGCGTGGCGTTTTCCGCAGCCACGGCTTTTTCAATCAAATTCTTCGCCACGGAAATTCTTTCGGGCAAAGGCTCGCCAAGATATTCGGCTTTTTTTTCGCCGTTCAGTTTGAGAACGCCATCTTTTGAAAGCGCGCCGAACGCCGAGCCAACATCCTTGTTTTCAATTCCGAGGGCGGCGGCAATTTCGGGCAAGGTTTTCGCGCCCTGCTCTTTGAGAAGAGAAACGATTTTTTCTTCGACAAAACCTTCGTCGTGAACTTTGCGACCAAATTCGCTCAGCTCAAAATAAGTGTGCGGCGTGCGCCTCACTTCCGCCAAAAGCTGCTTTCCTGCAAGCCAGCTGAACGCCTGGTTCGCATGCCCTGCTTTGTAGCCCAACTCCGTCTGAAGTTTTGCCGCCGTCAATTCGTCATTCAGTCCGTAACGAAGCAAAACCTTCGTCTCAAGCGGATGAAGGTTTTTGATTATGTTAGAGATATCCATTTTTTAACCTAAAATTATCTCGTAAATTTTACTTGCGACATATAAGTGGCTTGCTTCAAGCCGCGAGCGTTCTTTCTATATGAAAGGCGATCATCTCGCATATATTTGTAGCCATAATAATTGTGCGCAAGCTGGAAATCATTCAAACATTGGCGAATCGTTTCACGCGCCTCGTCTTCTTTGAACGACACTTCGAGACAACTGTAATAAATGCGCACTTCGTCAAGTCCTTGCATATATTCCATTCGAACTTGCGCAGTCTTATTTTGCGTATGCTGATCTTCGGGCACAATTACCTGAACGCCCGTATCCAAAGGCGGGGCATCCTCTTCAACCTGCTCTTGGGCAAAGGCAAAACCTGCCACAAAAAGAATCGCGAGAATCGCAAAAATTTTTTTCATAAAATAACCTCCATTTTTAACGCTGGCTATATTCAATTTATTTTACCACGTTATAGAAAAAATATCAAGTTGAATTTTGCTTTTTTATCAACAAGCGAAAAACGTATTCGCGCCGCATCTTCCCAAATCCTCCCGAAAATGTTACAATAAAATTTATGGAAATAAAAAGAACAATCAAATCCATCGAAGCCAAATTTCTTCTTCCCGCGCTGGAACTTGTCGAAGACGTTTTCACAAAACATAGCGGCGCAGAAGAAGGCAAAACCGTGCGCAGCCTTGTGGAAGAAATCCGCGCGAAAAAATATTACGTTCCCGAACTCGAGCTGATTGCGACAAACTCTCAAAACGGACTGCTTGGCTACGCGATGTTTTCGCGCTTTCATCTCGAAGGAAAATACGAAAACGAGCTGCTCCTGCTTTCGCCAGTCGCCGTAAAGACAGAATTCCAGCGGCAGCACATTTCAAAAGAACTGATAGAATTCGGCTTTGAAAAAGCGAAGCGGCTTGGCTTCAAGGCGGTGATTGTCGAAGGCGATCCTCGCAACTACACATCGCGCGGTTTCCAGCCGAGCCATCGTTTCGGCATAACGGCAGGTTCTGCCATGCACCTCCCCCACCCCGACTGCCTCATGGCAATGGAACTGGAACGCGGCGCACTTTCCAAAATGAGCGGCGTGGTGGACTATTCTTTTTATGAAACTCTTCGATAAAAAATAAATTCCTTTCATAAGACATCATATCGCACCTCTTTGAATCTTTACTTGTTATAGCGTTTTGTCGGAAAAGCGGCGGAAGCCGCCGCCTTCTTTCCGTTTCAATCCGCATAGCCGACATTTTTTTCGGCATAGTATTCTTCTATCTTTTTCACGCCATTAATCTCATTGTACGAGTTGAACGAATGCTTGAACGATGGGGACGACGCAGTATTTGTATTATCGAGATTGGACAATACACTGTCAGACCGTCTGCCGATTATTCCGCCAAGGCATATTCTCGAACGGGTTGTAGCAGTAACCAGCGCATTGCTGCGATATTCGGCTTCGCCTTTGATTTCGAGCGATGTTGTCGTATTATACAAAACATTTCCGCCAAGCTGTTCCCCGACTACGCCACCGACATACACAAACGCCACTTCGTTCCAACCTTCAGACCACGCCTTGTCGTGTTTCTTGGCAAAGCCGTACAACAAAACGCTTTCCACCGAGCAATTTTCTATTGTTCCATCGTCCGAAATCTTGCCAGCAATGCCACCTGCGACCGCATAACGGCTGCTGTTCTCGGTATTGTTGTTGTCAACCGCGCTTACTTTTACCGAACCGCCCGACACAGAACAATTTGATATTGTCCCGGTGTTTTCACCGGCAACGACACCTGCGAAAGCATCAGCGCCAGTACGACTTACCGAAATGTTCGCATCGCGTATCTGCACATTTTCAATTTTTCCCGCATTGCGCGCTATAAGCCCGGCAAACGGATAATCCGCCGAAACTGAAAAATTGCTGATTGTGTGCCCGTTCCCCACGATGACACCTGAAAACCTGCCGCTTGAGCCGCCAATCGGCGTTATCTGCGCGCCGCCAAAATCCAAGTCGTTGAGCAGCACATATTTTCCGCTGAGATTTTTGCCGATGTCTTTGAAACCTTGCGTGTCTTTGATTGCGGTGTACCCTTCTCTGCAAACGAAGTACGTCGGAGTGGAAAGACTTTCCACATCAGGCGGGTCGAATTCGAATTTCTCTTTTTTGTCCACCGAAAGCTTATTGTCAAATTCGTTGTAGGCAAAACTGTATTCTTTGGAAATCAGCTCGTTATAAGTGCCGACACTCACCGCGCCCGTAGACCTGTCTTTGACAAGAACAGCGTAGACTTTTACAGTAGCAGACACAAGGTATGCATAATAGCCCGCCTTGTAGCGTTCATCAAAATTTATCGTCACTTCCTTTTTCAAAGTGTTCGTCCACTCGATGAACTCGGAATATGATTTCGTTTCAGTCGTAGTTTTCTCGGATTCCATGCTTCCCGACAGTTTGCCTGAAATCGACGCTTTTTTCCCTGCACTCAAACTCGCTTCAACTGACCAGTTCTCTCCCCACGACATCTTATCCTCCACAACGCTTTGCACCGTAGATGAAACACTTGAAACAGTGGTAGACGCTTTCGTAAATGTCTGCTTGATTTCGCCTTTGCCGCCGTAATAAAAGAACGTCGGCGTTTCGAGCGGCACATTGGATATAGTTCCCATGTTGAAAATCCAGTAGTCATTCTCCGCGTCGTAAAACGATTCCACATCGGACAAATAATCAGGATTCGCGCTGACTTTCTCAATCGTGTCAACACGGTTGAGATTTTCCGTTTTGTCTCCTGTGTCGCCGCTTCCATTGCCGCCGTTATTTTTCGAATCATCGGGCAAAGGATTGTTCGCGCACCCCGCGACAAACAACGCCAACAGCAATGCCATGCATGCAATAAATCCAGACACAATTCTTTTCATATTCTGCTCCTATAGTGTGCGTTCGCAATGAAATGAGAACACACGGTTAATATTGAAGTTTGCAACGCAAACTTTTCAAGTAAAAGCACCGCGCAGATGGCACAGTGGTTCGCACCGCTGTACCATTGTGTCGCTACTCCGCAGTCCAAGTACTACCGTCGCTTCCAATCATTAATAATTGATAGTTCCGTCCGAACAGACTGTTGTAACTCCCAAGCCAAAACCATAACCTTTTTCTATAGCATTCCAATTAGACATCGTGCCGTTATAATGCACACTTGTGAGATTTTTGCATTGCCTGAACGTAGAACTTCCAATGCTACTCACGCTTTCAGGTATATCCACATTAGTGAGACCTTCACATTTATAAAACGCGTAATCCGCTATTTCCTTCACGCCTGCGGGAATAACGAGGTTGTTCATGCTTTTCAAGTCTACGCCGCCAACAATTACGTGCTTTGCATTCCACATGAGTTGACCTAAATCACCAATTATCTCACACCACTGCGCAATCGTACCATCATATCTCACATCCGTGAGACTCTCGCATCCAGAGAACGCATTGACATTAATCGACGTCACGCTACCGGGTATCGACACACTTGTAATATTCTTGCAGTCATAAAAGGCATAACTGACTATAAATCTCACACCCATAGGAATAACGAGACTAGTCATAGTCTTCAAGTCTATGCCGTCAATGATTACGTGCTCTGCACCTCTCAAGCCAAAGAGACTATCCCATGGCTGCATTGTGCACCATTGCGCAATCGTACCTCCATACCTCACGCTCGTAAGATTCTTGCACCCAGAAAACGCGCGGTTTTCGATACGTGTCAAGCTACTAGGTATCGAGACGCTCGTGAGACTCTCGCATCCAGCGAATGCACTATCCCCGATAGCCCCCACCCCCTCGGGTATTACCACGTCCGTGAGACTCTTGCACCCATAAAACGTATCACCATTTATGCCCCTAATACTGCTAGGTATAAACACGCTTCTAAGGCTTTTGCATCCAGAAAACGCGGAATTTCCTATTAACTCCACACTATCGGGAATTTCCACGCTAATGAGATTCTCACAGCCGACGAATGCACTTAGCCCAATCCATGTCACTCCCTCGGGAATCTCCACGCTCTTAAGACTCTTGCGCTGAAAGAACGCAGAGTTCCCGACAGCTTTCACGCCCTTAGGAACTTTCACATCCGAAGCAGTTCCTAGATAGCGTTTGACTATGCCGTCTTCTATGAGCCAATCATTCGTGTCATACGCTTCCTCCGACTCATTCTTACACCCGACAAGCATCAATCCTGTCGCCATCACGACCACAAATGCCATTAGCGTTACAATCCATTTTCCTTTCATACTTCACACCTCCGCGTTTTACATCCGCATAACATTTTATGACTAGTTCTCTAATGACTAATCAATTTTGATTTCGATTATACAATATCTAATCATATTTGACAAGAGAGTGATTTTGATAATCAAAAAAGATTATTATAAAGCGCATGGGATTCAAGGAGAATCTGAAAGACGAACTGACATACCGAGATATTCAGACAAAGGAACTTGCCGCACTCACGGGAATCAGCCTGCATACTTTGAACCATTACCTAGTGCAGAACGGAACGTCGCCCAGCGCGGAGAATGCGATGAAAATTGCCGCGGCTCTCGGAGTGTCCGTGGAATATCTCATGTCAAGAAATGAAACGGCGATTCGTCCGTGCGCACAGCCATACGCCGCCGAAGTTCGCCTGCTTGCCGACAAGATTGCACGGATGAACAAAAAGGAACGAAGTCTTGTTGCGGCACTCGTGAACGCCATCGAACAATGCAAGTCGTAAGATCAAACCGAATAAAGCGACGAGGTTTTGTCAAAACAACTTCAGGTGAAAATTCTTGCGGCGGCTCGCCGCGTTTTCTCGATATTATTTTCGCGCACTTTTCCCACAAGCCGTCCGCTGCCGTTCAGCCGGTCTTCCGAAAGCG
>CAMWWZ010000090.1 GCA_947178095.1 uncultured Treponema sp. | reverse complement strand
GATAGTATGTTTTAATCTGTTGTTTTTTTGTCTTAGCGTAACATCAGGGCATATTTGGTTTAATTCTCAAGCGGCACTTTTCTTTTCTATTGTCAATATAATTTTCTCAGAGCGAGGTGAAAAATTAAATGAAACGTATATTAATGCTTACAAACATGTATCCTTCTCCTTCAAATCCGACATACGGCATCTTTGTAAAGCAAACGTATGATTGGCTCTGCGCTGATTATGATGTTTCGCTTGTAAAAATTACAAAGCAAAAGTCTTTTATGCGCAAGGTGAATGCATATTTTCTCTTTTATGTTAAAAGCATCTTCTTGGGGATATTTAAAAACTATGACCTGTTGTATGCGCATTTTATTTCTCATGCTGCATTGCCTGTAAGAATTATAAAGTTGTTCAAACCAAAGTTAATTGTCATAGGAAACATTCATGGCGAAGATGTGTTTTTTGGATTCAAGAAATTCAGCAGGAATAGAAAACGTTCTAAAGCTTTTTTGAAGGTTTCGGATTATATTATATCTCCGTCTGATTATTTCAAGCAAAGGCTGGCAAGCGAATATAATTATCCGCAGGAGAAAATAATTCTTTCCCCGTCAGGCGGTGTCGATGTTTCTTTGTTCAAACCAATGGAACAGGAAATGTCAAAAAAGACTTTAAACTTGGATATTTCAAAAAAGTATATAGGACTCGCTTCTCGGCTAGTTCCTGGGAAAGGCTGTGGGCTTCTTGTTGAAGCGTTTTCTAAATTGAATGATACTGGATACTGCCTTGTGATCGCAGGTAATGGAAGCGAGGAAGAGAACTTAAAAAAACGTGTATGTGAATTACAGATTTCTGACCGCGTTGTGTTTATGCCGCTTTTGCCACATGAAAAGCTGGTTTGTTTTTATAATTCTTTGGACATATTCTGTTTTCCATCTGAATCCGTATCTGAATCGTTGGGACTTGTCGGCCTTGAGGCAATGGCGTGTGGCGTTTTGTGCGTTGTGTCGAATAACGGTGGAATAATGAGTTATGCTGTAGACAGCAGAAATTCGCTTGTATTTGAAAAATCAAATTGCGAAGACTTGAGGCTGAAATTGCAGAAAGCTGCTTCACTGGACAGTTCTAAAATTCAATCATTAAAGTCAAATGCAAGAAATACTGCATTGGATTTTGCCTCTTCTAAAGTTAAAAATGAATTTTTATGCTTTTTTCGCAAGGTGTTGTCACTATGAATGAGTTAGTTTCTATTGTAGTTCCCGTTTATAATGTGGAAAAATATGTTTCGAAATGTGCAGTTTCTCTTATAAATCAAACGTACAAAAATACGGAAATTATTTTTGTAGATGATGGGAGCACAGATGAAAGCGGAAAAATCTGCGATGACTTTGCGGAAAGGTATGCCTTTATAAAAGTTATTCACCAGAAAAACGGAGGTCTTTCTGACGCAAGAAACAAAGGTATGCGAGCTTCAAGCGGGGACTATATTGTTTTTGTTGATTCTGATGATTATGTGTCCTGTAAATTTATAGAAGTATTGGTTGATGGTTTTAAAAGTAAGGAGATTGATATTTCTTGCTGCGCGTATGTGAAATTCGTGGACGACAGAGAGCCTTTAAAATCAAACACTGCCATAAAATGTCGAACGTTAACAGGAGAAGACGCGATGAAATTTTGTTATTCAAGAGAAGGCAGAACAATTGATGTTGTTGCATGGAATAAACTGTATAGAAAATCATTGTTTATAAAAAACGATATAGAATATCCAAAAGGAAAATATTTTGAAGATTTATATACTACCTTTAAACTTTTTTATTATGCACGAAGAGTTTCCATAAATAGCGAAGAACTGTATTATTACCGCCAGCGCGAAGGAAGTATAATGGCATCTTCAATGACGGTAAAAAAATATGAAGATATGTTGGAAGCGTTAAAAAGCTCTTTGTCTTTTTACAAAATGCATTCTTGCAAAGAATTGTTGACGCTTGCTTTTAGCATGTATTGTCGGACAATGATTAGGCAGTACAATAATACAAATAGAATTGAAGATAAAGCCGAACAACAAAAAATTCGCGATTTCTTGTTGGATGATTATGCACTAACATGGACTGAAAATATTTCCGTTTCAAAATTGAATGTATTGCGACGTATAGTTTTCAAGAGTTTCCAAATAAGTCCGTTTTTGATTTCTGCTATGTTAAAATAAATTAGGAGATATAAAATAATGTCCTTGCAATCCTTTTTTGCGAAAAACTATTTCTTTCTCCGTAATCCAAAAGTTTCTCGTGCGCCTGTTTTACTTCCCCTCTCCGCTTTTTTCAATAATTTCTATCATTTCCGCCGGTGTTACGACGAACGGCTTGATTGGAAAATGTTTTCCGTTGCCTGTTACAAGATAGGCATCATTGAATTTATCTTTTGCGGTCAATGTGACCTCATAGAAAACGATGTCCTTTTCATCGGTGATTTTATCGGCGGATTTTGTTTCGTCAAGAAAAATCGCCCGGTTTCCAAGACGGTGCATAAGTCGAGAGATAATGTCGTCCGGAAAATTGAATTTCTTTCTTTTGCATACTTCCCAATATTCAGCTTGGATTTTTTCATGCATGACAGGAATTATCTTTCCGGACAATGCCATCTTGACAACTTTCCCGGGATTGGAATCTTTTCGTATGAGCGCGGAAATGATTATGTTCGTGTCAAGAATGGCATAGATTTTTTCCACTTTGCTTTACTTCCCTGCCCTGCAAAGCGCAATCTCGTCATTGATTTCGTCAAGCGTCCAGTCTTGAAGTCCGGATTTTTCCGCAAAGTCGTTTGCCTCTTTGAGCAGTGCGTCAACTTCATCGGCACTTCGTTTGTTCTCGCGGAGATAAAGATAGGTAACATAGTCAAAGGCGGATTGTTGCTTGGCTTCCGAAAGGGCATTGTACATCTCAATCAATTCTTGCGGCATAGACACCTCCAAAATAAAAACTTCTATTATTTAGTATACATAAAAATCAAAATAAATCAACAAAGAATTCGGCAACGGAGCATTCTTTGGGGAGCGGTTTATGAATAGCGAAAATCCTGCGCGGAAAACGAAAGTCGCCATCATCGGCACGGTGGGCGTTCCCGCCTGTTACGGCGGGTTCGAGTCGCTTGTTGACAACCTGCTGGACTATACCCCGCAGGGCGTGGAATATACGGTCTTCTGCTCGGCGAAAAAATATGCGGACAGGCTGACGTCCTATAAGGGCGCGCGCCTCGTCTACCTTGACCGCGACGCGAACGGTGCGCAGAGCGTCCTCTACGACTTCGAGGGCATGAGGCGTTCGCTCGACGCGGACATGATGCTGATCCTGGGCGTGTCGGGCTGCCTGTTCCTGCCGTACATCAGGCGGCGGTTCAAGGGAAAAATCATCACGAACATCGACGGGCTTGAGTGGCGGCGCGCGAAGTGGAAGCGGCACGCCCGACTTCTGTTACACTTGAGCGAGCGGATGGCGGTGAGATATTCCGACGTCATCATTGGCGACAACAAGGGAATCACGGATTATGTTGCCGCCTCGTACAAAATTGCAAGTGCGCAGCGCGTCGAGCTGATTGCCTACGGCGGCGACCATGCCCGCGCGGTGCGCGATGATTCGCTTTTTGAGAAGTATCCGTTCTGCCGCGAGCCGTATGCCGTCACCGTCTGCCGCATCGAGCCTGAGAACAACGTGCATGTCATTTTGGAGGCGTTCTCGCGCATGGGCGGCATGCGGCTTGTCGTCGTCGGCAACTGGCAGAAATCGGCTTACGGGAAAGAGCTGAAAGAGCAGTACGCGGAATGCCCGAACATCCGCCTGCTCGACCCGATCTATGAGCCGCACGAAATAAACTGGCTGCGATCGAACGCCGCCGTGTACGTCCACGGGCATTCTGCGGGCGGCACGAACCCGTCGCTCGTGGAGGCGATGTGCCTTGCGCTGCCGGTGCTCGCGTTCGACTGCGTGTACAACCGCGCCACCACGGAGGACAGGGCATTCTACTGGAAGTCCGCGGATGACATCGTTTCGCTTGTGGAGGGGAGCGCGGAAAGATTCGCGCGCGTGGCGCAGGACATGGCGGAAATCGCGAGCCGCCGCTACCGCTGGGAGGCCGTCGCGCGGCAGTATAACGCGCTGTACTGAACGTCACCCGAAAGAAAATCTAAATCTGCTTTCTGCCTGATTCGGTGAGGACGAGCTGCCCCGTTGCGTCTTGCGCGACAAAGTGCTTTGCGAGGCAGCCTTCAATGGCTGCGAGCGTGGATCGTTCGTCGGGGAAGGCTTCTATGATTTCTGCTTTTGAGCGCGGTGCGTTCCCTTGTTTGAGAAATTCCATGATTTGCGTTTCGCGCGCGGTCGGAGTGAACATAGTTTCATTCTAGATGTTTTTTCGCTTGAAGTCTAGTGCCTTTTTCCTGCGGAAAACAAAGCGCAAAAACTCGTTAAGCAGCGCATACGTCGCTTCGCGCCGTTTGCATGAGCGGAAAATATTTGACTCGTCGCTTACGCGACGTGCGCATCGCGCTGCGACGGTTTCCCCTTCCGCATTTTCCGCGACAAAAAATTCCCGTTTCAATATTGACATTTTTTTTCTTTTTTGCTAAAATCAATAACACAAAATTAGTTTTGGAGGAATCCTTTGGCTAGGAATCAGACTTCTGCGCAAAAGCGACACGCGCAGAGCGAAAAAAGACGTCTTCGCAACAAGATGGTGAAAACTGAATGCCGCACTTATGCGAAGCAGTTCGTGGCTCTCGTTGAAAAAAAGGACAAGGAAGGAGCGGAAGCGAAATTCAGGCAGCTTTCGAGCCGTCTCGATTCTGCCCGCGGAAAGGGCATCATCAAGGCGAACGCCGCTTCTCGCAAAAAGTCCCGCATGGCGCATCTTTTCAACAAGACGTTCGCGGAATCTTCTGCGGAAAACAAGGCGTAGGCTTTTTGGACGTTCTCGCTTTGGGTGATGCAATATGATTTCGAAAAAAATTACGAAGTATGATTTGGTGGAATCCGTATACCAGAATTCAAAGCAAGAAAAAAAAGACATCCAGCAAATCGTTGATTGTCTTTTCGACGAGCTCAAAAAATCCTTGTCGCGCGGCTTTACGATGGAAATTCGCGGTTTCGGCACTTTCGAGCCGCGTTTCAGGAAGGGCAGGGCGTCCGCCCGCAATCCCAAGACAGGCGATGTCGCGGAAAGCCGTCCGCATTATGTGGCGGCGTTTCGCGCTGGCAAGGAATTGAAAAACGCTTTGTTGAATTTGCCCGTCGAAGAAAAGTAGTTATGGAAAAATCATCTAAGAACATTACGATTCTCGGCTCTGATACTGAATTTGACGGCGTTTTGGAATTTACCGACAATTTGAAAATCAGCGGAAAATTCAACGGCACGATAAAATCGTCCGGCAACTTGGAAATCGACAAGGCCGCCGTCTGCACGGTGGACAAGATTTCTGCCGGCTCGGTCGTAGTTTCAGGGACGGTGCGGGGCGACATTCTCGCCGACGAGCGAATCGAAATGTGCAATGGCAGCAAGGTCATGGGCAACATTGAAACTGCAAGGCTTCGCATTGCCGACAACGTTGAATTTGACGGCCAAGTTTCCATGCTCGGAAAAGAGCCAGATGTGGATTTGTTTTCGGTCGCGAGCGCGGAATACAAGCGGAATCTCGTGCTCAAGTCGGATTCCGACGTTTTAATTTAAATTGAATTTTGTTTTCGGTGGGAAATACAAATTTCAAGACTCAGACTTTTCACTTAAAATTTATTGTTGATTGAATTTATCTTACAAATAAAATAATTTTACGGAGTTTCTTTATGTCAGATGAAAATCTTGAAAACTCAACGGAAAATGCGGAAGAAAAGCCGAAACGCCGCCGCATAGTGAGAAAAACGCCTGCAAAGTTTGATGAGGCGGCCACGCAGGAAGGCGCGACGGAGTCGCAGGCTGAAAATCCGAATCAGGAAGAGCGGCCGTCTGCGACGGGCGAAGGCGATTTTTCGCGCGAAACGCACTTTGAGCCTTCTCGCGAGGAGCCTTCGGAGGGCGATGGCTCGGAAGGCTATTACCAAAGCAGGCCATACAGCAGGATGGGCGCGCGGCGCGACATGCGAGGCCCCAGGACTTACGGGGCGCGCCCTGGCTACCGCCGCCCAAACCGCGAGAACATGCCGCCCGACAACACTCCCACGCCTGAAAATTCCCCGGATTACGATTCGAAGCCGCGCCTTGAAATAAACGTCCTTACGAAAAAAAGCATGCCCGAACTTCGCGAGATGGCGATTCAATACGGAGCGTCGCAGGAAAATCTCGCTTCAATGAAAAAGCAGGATTTGATTTTCTGCATTTTGAAAGGGCACACCGAGCACGGAGGAATAATTTTCGCGAGCGGCGCGCTCGAAATCCTTCCGGACGGCTACGGATTTTTGCGAAGCCCGCAGAACAACTATTTGCCGGGTCCGGACGACATCTACATTTCGCCGAGCCAAATCAGGCTTTTCAACTTGAAGACCGGCGACACGGTTTATGGGCAGATTCGAAGCCCGAAGGAAGGCGAACGCTTTTTCGCGCTTTTGCGAGTCGAATCTGTGAATTTTGACGATCCGCGAGTGGCGCAGACGCGCGTTCCCTTCGAAAACCTCACTCCGCTTTATCCGAACCAAAAATTCCGCCTTGAGACGGTCTCGACAGAACTTTCCACGCGCATAGTCGATTTGTTCTGCCCGATCGGAAAGGGACAGCGACTTTTGATTGTCGCGCCGCCAAAGGCAGGAAAGACGATTCTCATGCAGAAAATCGCGAACGCTATCACGGCGAACAATCCAGAAGTCTATCTCATCGTGCTTTTGATTGACGAGCGTCCCGAGGAAGTGACCGAAATGGAGCGTTCGATCAAGGCCGAAGTGATTTCATCCACGTTCGACGAACAGGCGACTCGCCACGTGAATGTCGCGGAGATGGTCCTCGAAAAGGCGAAGCGTCTCGTGGAGCACAAGCGCGACGTGGTGATTTTCCTCGATTCAATTACGCGCCTCGCGCGCGCCTACAACCAGACTGTTCCCACTTCCGGAAAAGTCCTTTCGGGCGGCGTGGATTCCAACGCGCTCCACAAGCCGAAGCGGTTTTTTGGCGCGGCCCGCAACATCGAAGAGGGCGGAAGCCTCACGATAATTTCCACCGCGCTCATCGAAACCGGCAGCCGAATGGACGAAGTCATTTTCGAGGAATTCAAGGGCACGGGCAACAGCGAAATCGATTTGGACAGGAAACTTTCCGAGAGGCGGCTTTTCCCCGCGATCAACATCAAAAAATCCGGCACGCGCAAGGAAGAGCTTTTGCTCACGGACAACGAGTTGCAAAAACTTTGGGTTTTGCGCAAGGTCATCAATCCGATGGAAGACGCGGAAATCACCGAGCTTATTTTGGACAGAATGCGAAAGAGCAAGGACAACGACGCTTTTCTCGCCTCGATGAACACGGGCACGGCAGCGAGTTAGTTAGTGAATAGTTAATGATGAATAGGGAATAGTTAATGATGAATAGGGAATAGTTGGGGGCGGTCACCTCGACAGGCTCGGTGGCCGCAGCCATCTAGGAAAAAATGATGACGTTCGATAGCGGACAATTCGGCAAAACTCACTTCTCAAGCACGCACTTCTCGGTGTTTTTAATGGGCGATAGATCTCTTTTACGTATGGGGGGGGTATAGTGAACTAGTTTTTTTTGTCTCAGCCCTTTCTAGGCTGCTTACGTCGCAAGGCGTTGCATTTCTTGCCGAGTTTTCTTCGAAAACTCGCGCTTATTCCATTCGCATTTGCGCTCGCGCTGCCTCGCCAGGAGCGTTTTCATCCCTCAAAAGTGCTTTTGTCGCTTTCTTTGCGCGATTTCAGCGTTCAAAAGCACTCCCGAATCCTCACTTGGTGCATTTTCAACCTTCGGGAGCGTTCCCAAGGCTTCCCCAGCGTGTTTTCGGGCTTCAAAAGTACTTTCGTTACTTTCCTCGCGCATTTTCAGCGTTCAAAAGCACTTTCAATTTGGTTCAAACAAAAATCATCATAAATTAAGGAGTTTTTATGAAACGTAAATTCAAGCTCACCCCAATTGTGTTCCTCACAAGTTTCATTCCTCTCGGTGTCATCGGAGGATTCAGCCTGCTGGCTTTCTCGCTCACGGCGAACGGAATCATCAACGAGAACATCATCGAGCGCGCGACGACTTCGGCGGAGGTCGCGTCCAACGCGATCATGGACGTGTTCAAGGCGCCGCTCGCCACGCTGGACGACATTGTGGCGTTCACGCGCGAGAATCAGGACTTCGACACGATTAGCCGGCTTCTGCGCTCCGTGGCCGCGCAGTACGACACGGCGAGCTACTATTGGACGACGGTCACGCCGCTTCCGCAGGGCGGTACGCTCATAATGAGCTACGACTGGTCGCCGCCGGACGAGACGTGGGATCAATCGACGCGGCCTTGGTATGTGGGCGCGATGGCGGCGAAGGGCGAGACCTACTGCTATGCCTATCTCAATGTGCGCACCAACGCCTACTGCGTCTCGTTCACCAAGGCAATCTACAATTCGCGGAATCAGATGGTCGGCATCACTGGCTTCGACATCGGGCTTGAAGGGCTTGCGGGCGCAATCCGCGACATCCAGATTTCGCAGAACGGAAAGCTCTACATCCTTGAGGCGGACGGCCGCTACGTTACGAACCCCGATCCGACAAGGCTTTTGAACGAGCGGTATGTGTTCGCGGACGAGGTTGGAATAGCGCAGGGCGAGATGGAGAGGTACTTCACTGGGCGTGACGCGGTTATCGCGGGCGACGGCTACTATGTCTCAAAGTCAATCGGAATCACGCCGTGGAACGTCGCGGCGTTCGGTCCTGTCGCGGACTTCACGGGCAGCCTCAAAAAGAAAATCGCGCTCATCTCCGTAATCATACTGATTCTTGTGGTTGTGGGAATCGTCGCAATATCGCTTGTTGTCAATTCGGTCGAGGCGAAGGCTGGCGCACTCGGCGAGAGGCTCGGAGCGGAAATGGAAAAAATCAATTCTGTCATAAAGGACGTGACTTCATCGCGCGAGGAACTTGGCGTTGTCGGGCAGAAGATGGAGGCGAGCGCGGAAGACACTGCGAGCGCAATAACGCAGATTCTCGCGAACATCGAAAGCATGCACTCGCAGATTACCGGACAGAGCGCGGGCGTGGAGGAGTCTGCGGGCGCGGTGAATCAGATTGCCGCGAACATAGAAAGTCTCAAGCGTCTGATTCATTCGCAGACTTCCGGCGTGACGCAGGCGAGCAGTGCTGTTGAGCAGATGGTGGGGAACATAGCGAGCGTCAACTCTACCGTGGAGCGGATGGCGTCGTCGTTCGGGGATTTGGAGCAGCAGGCGCAGAATGGTGCGCAGAAGCAAAGCGCGGTCAACGAAAAAATCACGCAAATCGAGCAGCAGTCGAATATGCTTCAGGAAGCGAATCAGGCGATTGCGAACATCGCGGAGCAGACGAACCTTCTTGCCATGAACGCTGCGATTGAGGCGGCGCACGCGGGCGAGGCGGGAAAAGGCTTCGCCGTCGTCGCTGATGAAATCCGAAAGCTCTCCGAGACATCTTCGGCGCAGTCAAAGACAATCGGCGAGCAGCTGAAGGTGATCCAATCGTCAATCATGGATGTGGTCACAGTTTCCCAAGAATCGAGCAGGGCGTTTACTTCGGTGGCGGACGAGATTCAGCAGACCGACCAACTTGTGCGGCAGATAAAGTCGGCAATGCAGGAGCAGAACGACGGCAGCCAGCAAATCACTGGCACGCTGCGCGAAATGAATTCGAGCACGAATGAAGTTCGCTCGTTCGCGGAGGAAATGGCGGAGGGAAGCAAGTCAATTTTAGAGGAAATGCGCAAGCTTCAGGACGCGACCGGCTCCATGAAGTCGAGCATGGACGAGATGGCAGTGGGCGCGAGGATGATACACGATACCGGCTCCGCGCTCGGTGTAATTTCCGGCGAGATGAAGCAGACAATCGCCAAAATCGGCGAGCAGATTGACCGCTTCAAAAAAGACTAGCGCAGGACAAACTCGCGCATTTAAAGCGTGCTGGGGAAAGAAAAGGGGTCTGGGCAGATTATAATATCAAGTGCAACAAAAAAGGTTGACCTCATCCAGCCTGAAG
>CAMWWZ010000089.1 GCA_947178095.1 uncultured Treponema sp. | reverse complement strand
CTTTTTCAGGTCAGTTCCGTCGGACAGCATTATGCGCTTCGCATTTTTAAGGAGATAACTATCCCAGTCTACCGCGCACCAGTCTTTAAGTGTTCCCATATAGGTCACATCAATGTCTTCGCATCCATCGAATGCAGCATAGTCGATTTCTTTCATGCTTTTGGGAATGGTCACGCTCTTAAGCGACGTGCAACCACTGAATGTTTTCCTGTAGATTCCCAGTATACCATTCGGAATCTTCACCTGCTCCGGAACTTCCGAAGGATCTGTTACGCCCATAATCACTTTGCCATGAATGTCGTCTTCATCGACATCAATTTTCTCAATCACGAGATACGAAGGCACTTCATCCTGACACGCGGTCAAACCCGCCATCAGTACCAATGCCACGAGCGTACCTAGCCATTTCTTTTTCATTTTAAACTCCTATGTTCGCATGGCTTGTGCCATGCTTATGATTTTTTGAATTTCCATCACAAATCCGCATACCCCGACGCTTGCGCCGAGGCATGTGGAATACGTCATTCCGAAAGCATTTCCATGATGGATTCGAGTGCCACTTGATTTTGCTTGATGAACGCTTCCGTATTTTCGTCCTTCGGCGGAGCAACAGGAACGGAACGCAAATCACAGTCCGTCGGAAGCAACTGCTTGTATTTTTCCTCTTCCACCGTGAGCGTCCGCGTGTTAAGCAGAATGTCGGACGAGTTTTCTTTTGCCCGTTTAACGCCACCATGTACATAGCTAATCGAATCCCCGATGCTGCACAGCGTGATTTTCCGCGCGCGCCATATCACGACCGCATGAAAATCGGGATACAAATACCCGCATGCCTCGTAAAACACCACCTCAGCTCCTTCGTTCACCAAGCGGCGCAGCACATTCCGCACCAGCGTCGTCTTTCCCGCGTTCTTGCCGCCTTCAATCGTAATGACTTTCAATGTTTTTCTCCCTCGCGTTTTAATGTCCGCCGACAATTATTTTTATGCGGCATACGCCACAATGCATTTGCCTGTTATTTATTCTTGGATGATGTCGCCGTCGCTTGTTCCTCCGTACGCCTTTGCCTTGCCCTTCTTCCCGCCCAACACTTCCTTCCGAAAATGGTCAATTTCCGTATTCGCGTAGTCGATGAACGCCGCATATTCCGCTTCGCCCTCGAGCAGCGCGTGGGCATTCACGTGAAGCACAAGCATGCGGTACGCCTCGTCGCTCGCCGTCCGCGCCGCCTTGAGCGCGCCAGCCGTCTTTGCCGAACGCTCGTCCGTGCGCTGCCCTGTGAGCGAGCGCACTTCTTCGTTCGCGGCTTTGAGTTTTTCCACAAACGCCGTGAGCGACAATGCCTTCACTTGTTCCGCGAATTTGCCCTCCAAGTCTTGGATAAAGTTCACGAGCAAGCCGGTTTCCTTGTCCAACTGCGCCTGCACGTCGATTTTGTAGTCCTTGATGTGCTGTTGCAAAACTTTCGCCGCCTCCGCCATACTTTCCACGGGAAAATTCGCGTAGCCGCCCACGGCTTTCTTGTAACCTGCATAAAGCTGGTCGCGCAAGCGGTCTTCTTCGGCGATTTTGTCGGTGGTGAGACTTTTCGCAGAAATCTGCAAGTTCTCGTCCTCCGCTTTCACCGCTTCACGCAAGCCCTTCACCTGCACCGCGCATTTTTCCGCCACCGTCTTGTCTTTTTCCGCACGTTCCGCCATGTTCGAAACGAACGTAAAATGCGCCCCGTTGTTCGTGTGCGACAACGCAAATGCTTGAATCTCTTTCATGCCATGCTCCTTATATCTATTTTTTCCGTCGCCCTCTGCGACGGTTGTATGCGAAGCGAATAAAAATCGCAGTTTTTGTGCTTTCCCAACTCCCCTCGCGAGTTTTCCGTAGGAAAACTCGGTAAGCAGCGCACCGCGCTGCGACAATTTCAGGCTGCTTCCGCGTTCTCGTCAGTTGCTGTGAAGGAATTTCAGGCTGTGTATGCATCCACAGCAGTCGCTGGCAAGGAATTTCAGCCTGTGTATGCGTCCACAGCGGTTGCTGGCAAGGAATTTCACCCTGTTTCCGCGTTCTCGTCAGTTGCTGTGAAAGAATTTCAGTCTGTGTATGCGTTCGCTTTGATTGCTGGCAACAAATTTCAGCCAGTTCCAGTGTTCCGTCGTCTGCTGTGAGATGCTCGGCGTGGGCAAACGAAGCCCTTGAAAGTCCGTTTAAACACAAAAAGGACACGCAATGCGACATTTTATCCACATTGCGCGTCCTTTTATATGAGAATTGTGCTTTTCCGAAAAAACCTAGGCTGTTATACCCCCCCCCGTACTTTTTCTAGCGAGAGGTGCAGTGTGTTCAAGTTGTGGGGAGATATGCATCATAAAAAATATGCTAGCATGAAATGCCGCAGAATGTCAAGGACAAGAGGAAAAACTCGGTCAGCGCGCTACGACGTAAAAAAAGAAGTCCGCAGGCCCTAGCACTGCAAAAAGCAGTAGAAGGAATTCTGCGGCTCACACTCAAAATATACTGGACAGGCGAAAAAAAGTCAAACATCGTCCAGCACCTCGTCAAAGGATTCGTAGCGTTTGTAACTGCCGGGATTTTTTTTCATTTCTTCATATTCGTCCAACGCGGCTTTCGTCTCCGCGTTTGGCACAAAACGCCTCACCTCAAACGCCATATAAAATCGCACCTCCTAGTTACATTATACATGCGATTGCAAACAGCATCAACAAAACAAATCAAAACCTGCGCTACGACTTGAGCCTGTTGAAATCGGCGTGGAAGCCCTGCCGCATCAAGAAAACACGAACTCATAGAAAAACTTCGCGCGGCTCTGCAAATCCCTCCGAACCACACCGCAAAATTCGCCCGCGCCATTCTCAAGGAAAACGGCGTATTTCTCGCAATCCGAATCGCGGCCGCCATCTTCTCGCTCTTTTTTCGCACCACAATTTTCCTGCAACGAAGCAAAAAAATTCTCTCGCAGCGGTCTTCCGTGGAAAAAGTCGTCCGCGCGCGAAACCTTGAGAATCGCAGTTCCGAATCCGCACGCGCGCGCCAAATCGCCCGACATTTTTTGGGATTTTCTCAACACTTCTTTTTCGGCAAAGTCCATGTCAATGTCGCGCGGAGCGAATCCGCTTTCAAGTCCGCTCACGACGCTTTGAATCGTAAAAGGCGCGAGCGTTTCGCAAAACGCCGCGTCGCGCAGAGAGAACGCGCCAACCTTCGTTCGCAAAAGCCCCGCAAGATGCGCCGCGCTTCCGCAGTCCTCGCCGATGTCGCGCGCGAGGCTTCGGATATAAGTGCCCTTGCTCACG
The DNA here is from genome assembly GCA_947178095.1 of uncultured Treponema sp. Taxonomy (GTDB): domain Bacteria; phylum Spirochaetota; class Spirochaetia; order Treponematales; family Treponemataceae; genus Treponema_D. Next base: position 6,898 of record CAMWWZ010000089.1, on the reverse strand, counting down.
CGGAATTCCACGCGGGCATATTTTATCTTCCGCGAAAAATCATTTTCGATTTCGAGGCGCGAATCCGCGTCGGAATTTTCGCAAGAAAAGTTTTTCAATTCGCCATCTTCAAATTGGATTTCCTTCAATTCCGAGTCATAGACGAAAATCTCGCGCGAAGGAATTTCAACGCTTTCGCCTTTTCGCAAAATGTCGCTCGCGCGCGCGCCGCCGATTTTTATCGCACTGAACGAAGGCGGAATTTGATTCAATTTTCCATGGAATTTTTCAAGTGAATTTAGAAACGCAAAAAGCGAGGGAAGCGGCGCGTTTTTTACGACCGCGCCGGTCGGGTCGAGCGTGTCGGTCTCGCTTCCGAATTCGATTACGGCTTCATAAGTCTTGTCGAATTCGGTTATGCGCCCCGCAAGCCGCGTGAGTCCTCCGACACAGCAGACCAAAAGCCCTTGCGCGAAACTGTCGAGCGTTCCCGTGTGCCCGATTTTTTTCGTGCCCAAAACTTTCTTTATTATTTTGAGCGAAGAAAAGCTCGTAACGCCCGGCCGCTTCGCCAAAAGCACAATCAAATCTTTCTTTTCAATTGCTTGAGTTCGCCTCGTCATTCTTCACAATCTCGTCGATTTTTATGGAAGTTCATCCGAAGCGATGTCATTGTAAAGAGAAATCAAATTTGACTTGAGCTCGTCAAGGCTCGCGCCCTGCGTGTCGTAATCCGGAAAGGAATCCAAATGCCCGACAAAAAAATCGCCGTCCTTCCACCAAGTAAAATTCTGCGACATAGCACCTCGCCTTTTCAATTGCTTGAGTTCGCCTCATCATTCTTCACAATCTCGTCGATTTTTTTCACCATCTCGAATCCGTCGCGGACCGAAGTGTCGGCGATAAAATGCAAATGCGGAAATTGGCGAATCGTGAGTTTTTTCGCGATCGTGGACTGAATGTAGCCAGCCGCACTGCACAGGCCTTCCACTCCGCGCGCCAATTCCGACTCGGACATAAAAGTGGAAACGTAGACTTTGGCATGCGCGAGGTCGGCGGAAACGTCCACGCGGTTTATCGTGAGGAAATTGGAAACGCGCGGGTCTTTTATTTCGCCGCGCAAAAGCATCGTCGCGATTTCGCCGCGAATCTGCTCGCCAAGTTTCAGAAGCCTATACTGCCCCATTCTCACCTTCCGACTGCGGGCGAATTCCGTGTGCGCCCGGCCGCGCATCGGCGGCTTCTTTCCTTGCTCGGGCGGCGGCCTTTTCGGCGGCAATCTTTTCGGCTTCCAAGGCGGCTTCGGCTTCGGCCTTTGCCTGCGCCTGAGAACGCTGCTCGCTCGCGGCGGCCTCGTTCTTCGCCTTGTCGTCGATCTTTTCGTCGCCTAGTTTTCGCGCCACTTCGACATATTCGAACGCCTCGATTTGGTCGCCCAACTTGATGTCCTGCCAATCCTCAAGTCCCACGCCGCATTCAAAGCTTTTCGCAACTTCCTTGGCATCGTCCTTGAAGCGTTTGAGAGAAGAAATTTTTCCTGTATAAATGACGATTCCTTCGCGAATGAGGCGCACTCCGCAGCTTCGCTTGATCGAGCCGCTTGAAACATAGCAGCCCGCGATCGTGCCGATTTTCGGAACTTTGAACGTGTTCTGCACTTCCGCCGTTCCGATGATTTTTTCCTTCGTGTCGGGTGAAAGCATTCCTTCCATCGCGCTTTTGACTTCGTTCACGGCCTCATAGATGATGCTGTATTTTCGGATTTCGACTTTTTCCTGCTCCGCCAAAAGTTTCGCCTTGGGAGTGGGACGCACGTTGAATCCGATGATAATCGCGTTGTCGTCGGCGGCCGCCAAAATCACGTCGCTTTCGTTGATCGCGCCGGCGGAAGAATGAATCACGACAAGGCGGATGTCCTTGGTGGAAAGTTTTTCGAGCGAAAGTTTGAGTGCCTCGGCGCTTCCCTGCAAGTCTGCCTTTATGACGACCTTGAGTTCCTTCACTTCGTGCTCGTCGATTGTCTGATAGAGATTGTCGAGCGTGACTTTCTTCACGGTTTCGGCATCCTTCAATCTCTTGAGTTCCAAACGCTTTGCGCTGAACGCGCGGGCATCCTTTTCGCTTTCGGTCACTTGGAACGGATCTCCTGCGTTCGGCATTCCTTCGATTCCAATCACTTCCACAGGCATGCTCGGCGTGGCTTCCTGAATCCGCTTTCCCTTGTCGTTGAACATCGCGCGAACTTTGCCCGCGTAAATTCCCGCGACAAACGGATCGCCCTGGCGCAATGTTCCGCGCTCCACGACAATCGAAGAAACGACTCCTCGTCCTTGATCGACACGGCTTTCCAAAATTTTGCCCTGCGCTCGGCAATCCCAAACCGCCTTGAGTTCGAGCATTTCCGCCTGAAGAAGAATCGCGTCCAAAAGGTCGTCGATGCCCTCGCCTTTGAGCGCGCTGATGTTGACATACTGCGTGTCCCCTCCCCAATCTTCGGGAGTGAGACCGAGTTCGGAAAGCTGGGTGCGCACGCGCTCCGGATTCGCGTCCGGCTTATCGACTTTGTTCACCGCGACAATGATCGGAACTTTCGCGTCCTTCGCGTGGTTTATCGCTTCGAGAGTCTGAGGCATAACGCCGTCATCCGCCGCGACTACAAGCACGACGATGTCGGTGATTTGCGCACCGCGCGCGCGCATCATCGTAAAGACTTCGTGGCCAGGAGTATCGAGGAAAGTGATTTTGCCTTTTTCGTTTTCCACGACATACGCGCCGATGTGCTGCGTGATTCCTCCGACTTCGCCTTCTGCGACATGGCTTTTTCGAATCGCGTCGAGAGTCTTTGTCTTTCCGTGGTCAACGTGTCCCATCACCGTTACAATCGGAGAGCGCGGCAAAGTCTTGTCGTCGTTGGAAGTGTCGGTGGCGATGACAGTCTCGTCGTAAAGGCTCACGAGATGGACTTCGCAATTGTATTCGGCAGCCAAAATCGTCGCAGTGTCGCTGTCGATGGACTGAGTAATCGTCACCATTTGTCCCATCGACATAAGCTTCGCGATGATTTCGCTCGCCTTGAGATTCATCTTTCGAGCCAAGTCCTGAACCGAAACCGTTTCCATGATGTCGATTTTAGGAGGCACGACGGAAACGCTTGATTCCACCTTGCGCTGCGTTTCGTAAAACTTGTCCTCGTCGAACGCGGCTTCCTTGTCCTTGCGGCTATAGACTTGCTTTTTTCCTTTAAATGATTTTTTCTGCTGCCCCTGCGAAGGCTTTCCGGCAGAAGACATGTCCGCACCGGAATTGAATCCTCCGCCAAATCCAGGCCTGCCCTGAAATCCCGGTCTGCCTTGGAAGCCGCCCGGTCTCCCCCCGAATCCTGGGCGAGAAAATCCGCCGGACGCGCCTTGCGCGCCGTTCCTGTTAAAGCCGCCCTGTCGCGAAAATCCGCCTTGCTGACCGCCGCGAGCACCGCCCTGACGGTTTCCGTCGCGCTCGCGGTTTTGATAGCCGGCGCGCGCCTGCGCTCCGGTGAATCCTTGTGGACGACCTTGATTTCCGCCAAAACCGTTGCGACCTTTCCATTGACCTTTCGGGCGATCGGAAAGATTTCCGGCCTTGACGTTCGGGCGCGCCGAAACCAATTCGAACGGAACTTGCTTTCGCACGACGGGCTTCGCCTGCTGCTGTTCCGGCGCAGGCTGCGCTTGAACTTTCTTTTCTGTCTCTTCGGACGAATTTTTTTTCGCTTCGGAATCTTCGGCGGAAGGCTGCGCCACGACCTTTGGATGCACTTTTTGCGCTTGGCTCGCTTCTGCCGACGGAGATTGAGTTTTCTTTTTCACCAAGACAACTTTTTTCTTTTTTTCCGCGACGGGCTGAGGGCGAGCCGCCTGCGTTCCCGACTTTTGTTCGGGCGCATTTTGAGTCGCCGATTTTCTGTGCAACACTACGCTTTTCTTTTCGCTTTCTTCCGCCATCAAATCCTATTCCTCGTCCTCTTGAAATTCGAATTCGACACCGCACTTAGGACAATGTGTCATGTCGAGAGTTATCTTCGCGCCGCATTCAGGACAGAAATATTCTTCCTCGTCAGCGGCATTGTTTTCCGCATTCGCGCCTTCGCCTTGTTCGGGCGATTGCTCCTCATCCACGAATTCGATGTTCTCGTTTATGAGCGCGTTCAGTTTTTCCAAATCTTCCTTGGAAACGCCTTCCACGGAAATCGAATCGTAGTTATCGACGAACTGCCGCACGTCCTCGATTCCCGCAGCCTTGAGCAAATCCGCGACGCGCTCGTCCACGCCGGGCAAGCCTGAAATTTTCGCGAATTCATCGTCGTCGTCGCGGAACAAATTCTGCGCGTTCTGCCGCGAAGTGAATTCGCTCAAATCCATTTCCGCAGCCTGCTCTTCCGTCTTGACATCGATGCTCCAGTCGCAAAGCCTGTTCGCAAGGCGAACGTTCAAGCCCTGCTTTCCGATGGCAAGCGAAAACTGCGATTCCGACGCGATCGCCAAAGCCTGCTTTTTGTCTTCGTCCAAAATTATCACGCGCGAAATTTCCGCAGGCGAAAGCGCGTTCTTTATGAAAACCACGGGATTCGAATCGTAGCGCAAAACGTCGATTTTTTCGCCGAGCAATTCCTGAATCACGTTTTGGATTCGAACGCCTTTCAAGCCGACGCACGCGCCCACGGGATCGATGTCCTCGCGCTGCGAAGAAACGGCGATTTTCGTGCGGTAGCCTGCTTCGCGCACAATCTTCGTAATCTCGACGCTTCCGTCCGCCACTTCCGGAACTTCCGTTTCCAAAATCGAGCGCACGAGTTCAGGCGCGCTTCGCGAAAGAATCAGCTGGATTCCGTTCGCGTTTTTTGAAATGTCCGCGACATAGGCGCGGATTCGGTCGCCCTTTTCGTAACGCTCGCGCGGAGACTGATATTTTTGCGGAAGCACTCCCTCGATTTTTCCGAGGTCAACATAAATCGTTCCGTTGCGCTCGCGCTGGTAGTAGCCGATTATGATTCCGCCAACTTTGTCCTTGTATTCGTTGTAGAGATTGTCCTTGTAACTTTCGTTGAGACCTTGATGCGCCGTCTGCTTTCCTGTGGAAACCGAAGAACGTTCGAAAGTCTTCGGATCTTCGGGAATGTCAAGCTCGTCGCCAATCTCGCAATCGGGACTGAGCTTTCGCGCATATCCGAGCGGCACTTCCGTAACGGGATCGAAAACGTCGTCAATGTCCTCGCCGCCATCAATCACTTCCTTGCGCGAATAAATCGTAACGTCCACGGGAATGTCGTTCTCGTCCTTTTCAAAAACGACGACCGCGTTCGCGTTCGTGCCGTAAGTGCGCTTGTACGCAGCCTTCAGCATATTTTCAATTGTGCTCATAACAGACTCGGCAGAAAGTCCCTTTTGCTCAATAAGATCTCTTATAGCCTCCGCCATCTCAGACATAGAAGCCTCCTGTTAAAAACTATATTTTTTCCATCAAGTCAAATTCAATCGCAGAATTTCGCCTTCGCGATGTCCTCGAAGCGAAAAACTTTTTCCTGCCCGTCCGCTTCCAGCGTGACGGAATTCTCGTCCGAACGCAGGATTTTTCCAGAAATCCAGTCCGAAACATTTTTGTCCCAAACGCGAATTTCTCGCTGCAAAAAAAGCGCGAACTCGGCGGCGTTCTTTATGTTACGGTCGGTTCCGGGCGACGTGAGTTCCATGTAAGTTTGATCCGTTCCGAGCAACGCCTGAAGCCTTGGCAAAAGCGCGCGGTGCACTTTGGAGCACTCGTCCACGCCGAGCGACGCGCCGGCATCCTTGCACGCGATGACGGCACTTATTTTAACCGTGGTTTTTTGAGGAATAATTTTCAAATCCACGAGCACATAGCCCATGCCGCGCACCAAAGGCTCGCATTCCGAAAAATGAGGAATCTTGTCCAAAGGAAGATATTCCATTCGCCGCCTACAAAAAAGACCCGCTTTTTAGCGAGTCCACTTTAAACTAATTAAAATGTACAAGATAAACATAGCAAAAAAAGCAAAACCTGTCAAGAGAAAAAAAGAAATTTTTTGACGCAAATAAACTCAGAATGCGCACTTTTCCATTCGATAGGATCACGCTTTCGCAAGAATTGCTTCCAAGCGGCTTGAAAATCCCGCATCGATTTCAACCGTGCGCCGGCCTTCCGCAAGCGGCAACGTCAGGCGGAACGCGCAAAGGCAAAGGCGTTTTATCCCGAACTTTTTTTTGAGAAGCCTGTTCGCGGCAAAGTCGCCGTGCTTGTCGTCGCCGCAAATCGGAACGCCCTCCGCCGCCAAATGGATTCGCAGCTGATGTGTGCGCCCAGTGCCGAGGCGCAGACGCAAAAGCGACATTTTTCGAGGAAGAACGCCGGCAGAAGATTCCGAATCCGCGCAGGAATTTTTCGCCGCAATTTTTTCGGATTTTTTTTCCGCAAAATTTTGTGCGCGATTGCAAAAAGAATTCTCGTGACTTTCTTTCCGTGAATTTTCTCGTCCTGAATTTTCCGCAAAATTTTGTGCTACGAATTTTTTTTCAAAAGAATTTTCTTTCGCAGAATTTTCGAAATTTTCTTCGCCGCGCTTTTCGAAATCTTCCCACGGAATTTCAAAAACCTTTTCAGTTTCGTAAAAAGTCTCGGCACGTTTTTTCACGCCGCGCTCCACAATGTCCGAGGAAATTTTTCCGCGCGGATTTTTCATCTCGCCGAAACACAACGCCATGTATTCTTTTTCCGCGGATTTTTCGCCCAAAATGCGCGTCCACTTCGCGGCGGCCCGAGGATTTTTCGCGCAGACCAAAAGTCCCGAAGTTTCCTTGTCGAGGCGATGAACAAGATAAATTTTCTGCCCCACTTGCGCGGCAAGGTCGGAATCCACGCTGTGCGAAAT
>CAMWWZ010000088.1 GCA_947178095.1 uncultured Treponema sp. | reverse complement strand
AGAGGGGTTGTCTCCCTCCAATAAAGTTCCTCCGCTTTCAAGCGGAAAATAGTTTACGATAAATTTTTCCAAAAAAACTTGACAAATTTTTTTTTGCGGTGTTATACTGGAAAAATGAAAAACATTCGCTCTAGCGGGATTTTGCTTCATCCCACGTCATTTTCGGGAACGCCCGGAATCGGAACTTTCGGCGCGCCTTCTTACAAATTCGTTGACTGGCTTTCTTCGGCAGGCCAAACGCTTTGGCAGATTCTTCCGCTCGGACCTACGGGCTACGGCGATTCGCCTTACGCATCCTTTTCCACGTTCGCGGGAAATCCGCTTTTGATTGACCTTGAAATGCTCGCAGAAAAAGGCTGGGCGCAAAAGGATGAAATAGTTCCGCCCGAATACGTGAAGAATTCCGGCGCGGTGGATTTCGGCGCGGTCGTATATTGGAAAATGCCAGCTCTGCAAAAAGCCGCCGCCCATTTCCAGAAAAATTGCTCGGCGCAAGACCGCGTTCGCTACGAGGCGTTCAAAAACGACAATTCGGCTTGGCTCGACAATTTCGCGAATTTCATGAGCATAAAGTCGAAGTACGATGCCGAGGCGGAAAAGCAAAAGACGAGCGGAGTTTGGTTCAAATTCTGGCCGAAGCCGCTCGCTTCGTGCGATCCATCCGCCGTTTCCAAATGGAATTCCGAGCACGTGGAAGAAATCGAGCGCATAAAGACGATTCAATTTTTCTTCGCGGATCAATGGAGCGCGCTCAAAAAATACGCCAATTCCAAGGGCGTGAAAATCATCGGCGACATTCCGATTTTCGTTGCGCCTGATTCCGCCGATGTCTGGGCAAACCAAAGGCTTTTCCAGCTTCAAAAGGACGGCACGCCGATTTGCGTGGCTGGAGTTCCGCCGGACTATTTCAGCGCGACAGGGCAGCTTTGGGGAAATCCTCTTTTCGACTGGGACGCGATGGCGGCGGAAAATTACGATTGGTGGGTAAAACGAATCCGCCGCTGCCAGGAACTCACCGACTTCGTGCGCATCGACCATTTCCGAGGATTCGAAGCGTATTGGTCCGTGCCTTATGGCGCGGAAAACGCCATCGGAGGAAAATGGATCGCAGGCCCGCGCCACGCGCTTTTTTCCGAAATAAAAAAAAGGTTGGGCGAAATCCCGATCATCGCCGAAGATTTGGGCGTGATAACCGACGAAGTTCGCGCGCTCCGTGACGACTTCGAATTCCCCGGAATGAAAGTCCTGCAATTCGCGTTCGACGCGGGCGAAGCCGGAGCCGAAGGAATGACGAACGCCTTCCTTCCGCACATGTACGGCAGCAATTGCGTCGTCTACACCGGAACCCATGACAACGACACGATGCAAGGCTGGCTTGAAAACGCGCCCGATTCCTCCGTGCGGCTTGCGGCGGAATACGCCTTTGGAAAGGAACTTTCCGAAGCCGAGGCAAGAAAATTGTGCGATTCGGGCGAACTGTGCGCCGCGCTCGTAAGGTGCGCGCTCGCTTCCACCGCGGACATGGCTGTGATTCCGATTCAGGACATTCTCGGCGTTTCGAACGAAGGCAGAATGAACACTCCCAGCACGGTCGGCGCGAACTGGACTTGGCGTTTCGAAATGTCCGAGCTTACCGAAGAGCGCGCGGAAAACTTGGCGTTCCTCGGGCGGATTTATGGCAGAAACATAAAGATAGTGAACAGTTAATGGGGAATAGTGAATAGTGAAGGCGTGCGAGAGCGGGATGTGTTTCTTGCTCGCGCACGTCTTTTTTTGTTTTCTGGATAGGGAATTTCACGAACGGAACGGAAATTCCGTGAACGGAGTGGTAATTTCACGAACGGAACAGAAATTTCAGGAACGGAACATATTCTTGAATATTTATGCAGGGATTTCAAGAATATGAATAAATATTCGGGAATGGACTTCGTTCGTGAATATTCTGGCGAAAATTTCACGAACGGAACGGAAATTTCGTGAATGAAGCGAAAATTTCGTGAATGAAGCGAAAATTTGAAGAATGAAGCGGAGATTTGAGGAATAGGGCGGAAATTTCGTGAACGGAGCGGAAATTTGAGGAGCATGGCGGAAATTTCAGGTTTCCTGTTTGCTTTCAAAACTTGACGTTACAAATTGTTGCGCGTCTTTCGTTTCTATTTGCGCGCGAACTGGCTTTCGCAGAGCCTTTTGTATTCGCCGCCCTTTGCGATGAGCGCGTCGTGCGTGCCGCTTTCTGTGATTCCGTGCTCGCCTATCACTGCGATGTTGTCGGCGTTGCGAATCGTGGAAAGTCTGTGCGCGATTACGATTGTCGTGCGTCCTTTCGAAAGAGCGTCGAACGCGCCCTGGATTTTCAATTCCGTGGCGGAGTCTAGCGCGCTCGTCGCTTCGTCCAAAATCAATATCGGAGGATTTTTCAAAAAGCACCTCGCGATTGAAACGCGCTGCTTTTGCCCGCCCGAAAGCGTGATTCCTCGTTCCCCGACGATCGTGTCGTAGCCCTGCGGCATTTTCATAATGTCGTCGTGGATTTCGGCGCGCTTTGCGGCCTTTACGATTTCATCGAGGCTCGCTCCGACTTTTCCGTAGGCGATGTTTTCCCTAATCGTTCCCGCGAAAAGAAAAACTTCCTGCTGCACGATTCCGATTTGTTTTCGCAGGTTTTCCACCTTGAGTTTTTTGATGTCGATTCCGTCCAAAAGAATCCTGCCTTCGCTTGCTTCGTAGAATCTCGGAATCAAATTGCAGATCGTGGTTTTTCCGCCGCCCGAAGTTCCTACGAGAGCCTGCTTTTCTCCCGCGCGTATTTCGAGGTTCACGTTTTTCAGCACGGGAAAATTCTCGTTGTATGAAAATCCGACGTTTTCGAATCTTATGTTTCCGCGCGCGCCGATGATTTCCACCGCGTCGTCCGCTTCTTTTATCGAAGTGTCGGTGCGCATGATTTCAAGGAAACGCGAGAATCCCGCCATTCCGGTCGTGAAAAGTTCGGTAAAAAATGAAAGCTTTCCGATTGGCGCGGTGAACGCCGCCACGAACAGGTTCGCCGCGATCAAATCCGAGACTTTCATTTTCCCGCGCATGATGAAAAATCCGCCCGCCGCCAAAACCACGAGATACAAAATATTGTTCGCGAATTCGATGTTGGATTGGAAAGTCGCCATCGCCTTGTACCGCCATTGTTTCGCGCGGACGAAATTGGCGTTTCCCGAATCGAATTTTTCCTGCTCGAATTTTTCGTTCGTAAATGCCTGCGTCGCCCTTATTCCCGAAATGCTCGACTCTATCGCGGAATTTATTTCCGCCGTAGTTTCCTTGACTTTTTTCGAAGAGCGCATCAGGCTTTTTCGCGAAAATATCACGAGCGCGATCGCGATTGGAAGAAACGCGAAGACGATTATTGCGAGTTCCATTCGGATTTTGAAAAGCAAAAAGCACGAGCCGAAAAGCGTCAAAAGCGAAGTCCAGACGTCTTCCGGGCCGTGGTGCGCCAATTCCGTTATGTCGAAAAGGTCGTTCGTCACGCGGCTCATCAGCGCGCCCGTGCGGTTTTTGTCGAAAAACGAAAACGACTGGCGTTCGATTTGCGCGAAAATGTCGCGCCGCATGTCCGCCTCGACAAGGTTTCCGAAAACGTGTCCCCAATAGGTCACGCAATACGAGCACAATTTGCGGAAAATGTACGCCGCCAAAATCGCGAAAATCAATGTGAAGAACGCGCGAAAATTTTTTTCGGGAATCACGGAATCTATTGCCCAGCGGCTGAGCATCGGAAACGAAACGTCGATTGCCGCGATGAACGTGGCGCAAAGCAGGTCGAGCGCGAAAAGTTTTTTGTGCGGCAAAAAATACGAAAGAAAAACTTTGATTGGTCGTGCAGAAAAATCTTTTTTCATAAGAACAAAAAAAAGAAAAATATTTTTTAAGGCGGATTTTGTCCGCCGAGTTTTACCATCGAGTTTTGGCGCAAGCCAAAGGCTTGCGCCAAATTTAGTTTCGACTAGTCAAGCGCGTGTCCTGCCGAGCCGAGAACTTCGATGTTTTTGTGCATGTACATTTTCTTGAGTTCTTCGCGGGCAGGTCCCAAGTATTCGCGCGGGTCGAATTTGCCCGGGTTTTCTGCGAAGAATTTTCGAATCGCGGCCGTCATCGCAAGCCTTCCGTCTGAGTCGATGTTGATTTTGCAGACTGCGGATTTCGCCGCCTTTCTGAGCTGCTCTTCGGGAATTCCAACCGAATCAGGAATCTTTCCGCCGAACTGTTCGATGATGCGGACGTATTCCATCGGAACTGAAGAAGAGCCGTGCAATACGATCGGGAATCCGGGAAGCTTTTGCTCAACGCCTTCGAGAACGTCGAACGCGAGCGGCGGCGGAATCAAAACTCCGTCGGGACTGCGAGTGCACTGTTCGGGCGTGAATTTGCAGCGTCCGTGCGAAGTGCCGATTGAAATTGCGAGCGAATCGACTCCTGTCTTTGAAACGAAATCCTGCACTTCTTCGGGCTTCGTGTAGTGGCTTTCCGCCGCCACGACGTCGTCTTCCACGCCCGCCAAAACTCCAAGCTCGCCTTCGACCGTAACGTCGAACTGGTGCGCGTAGTCCACGACTTTTTTCGTGAGCGCGACATTCTCGTCATAAGGAAGAGCCGAACCGTCAATCATAACGGAAGAAAAGCCGTTGTCGATGCAGTCCTTCGCCACTTCGAAATTCGGGCCGTGATCCAAGTGAAGCACGATCGGAATCTTGCAGCCGAGTTCTTCGGCATATTCCACCGCGCCGCGCGCCATGTTGCGCAGGATGAATTTGTCGGCGTAAGCGCGCGCGCCTTTTGAAACCTGCAAGATTACTGGCGACTTCGTTTCGACGCAAGCCTGAATGATCGCCTGCATCTGTTCCATATTGTTGAAATTGTACGCGGGAATCGCGTATCCGCCTTTCATAGCCTTTGCGAACATGTCTTTTGTGTTCACGAGGCCGATGTCCTTGTAGCTGAACATAGATACTCCTATAAAATTCAATTTCGAAACATCAATTTCGCGATTGAATTTTTAGCGCGCTCGCGGCAAAGCGGAAACGCGCAATATAATTGTAAGTTTGCAACGCAAACTATAATTTGTATAACTTATAGAATATTTTACAACGGATTTTCTTTTAAATCAAGTGGAATTAAAAATTAAATTTTTTATGAAATGCACTTGACAAACAGACGAGATTAATTTATAATCCTTATATTATTATTGTGGAAAAAATTTCCGATAAGATAAAAAAGAATGCTCGCGAAAACGGGCGTAAGGAGTTTTTAATGAAAAAAGGCTTTTTTGTCCTTGTTGGTATGGCTCTGCTTTTTGTCGCAGGCGGCGTGGCTTTTGCCCAGCCCAACACGAAAAGCGTTGCGACGATTACCATCGATAGTTTTGACACTGACGGCGAGCAGAATTATTCTGTGTGGGTCAAGGGAAAGGTCGATACTTTGAATTGGAATTGGGGAGTCAACGCAAGTCGCTTCGTAACAGAAGGCTATCCAATTCTGACGACTTTTGAAGCCATCCCGAATTCGTTGCGCGTTTTGCGCACCGACACGGAAAACCCTGCGAAGGTTTTGGGCATAAAGACCCGATTCGATCGCAAGGGCGACAACTGGTTTGAAATTTTCCCGACAGATGGCGAAAAGAATGTTGAAATTCCTCTCGAAGGCAACGTAACTCAAATCGACTTTTGGGTTTGGGGTTCGAATTACTTGTATTTCCTCGATTTGCTCGTTCGAGATTCAGACGGCGCGATTCATATATTGCCGGCCGGAAATCTCGCTTTCAACGGCTGGAAAAATGTGGTCGTAAAGATTCCTGGACATTTGCGACAACGCTCGCGCTTGCGCTCCGGTCCTGAAAAGATGACTTTCGTGGGATTCCGTGTTTCCACAGATCCTGCGGAATTCGTCGATGACTTTCTCATCTATTTTGATGACTTGAAGTACACGACATATACTTTGAGCAATATATTTGACGGATATGAATTGAAGAATTCTGATTTCGGCGATGACGAAGGATCCGAAGGCTCGGATTCAGATTCAAATTCGGAGGATGACGCATAATGAAAAAATTGGTTTTTGCCGTATCGGCAGTGTTTTTGACCGCTTCCCTTATTTTTGCGCAGGAGAACGACAAAAGTCTCGCCGAGCCTAACGCGGAGACTGTCGGCAACGATTCTGCCGCCAGCGCGTTGCGCGAAGTTTCGCTTGACAAAATGGAGCGCGATGGCTCTTGGAACATCCATGTTTCTCCCGATGCCGGCGTTGCGACGATTCGCTTGTTCGAAGGAAGCCCTGCGGCGAAAGTGCCGCTTGAGGGCGAGGAAGAGCAGGATGATGTGATGGCTTTGGGTTGCAAAATCCAATTCTTCCGCAGAGGCGTGAACTCGATTTACATTACGGCGGTTCGTCCGATTCCTATTGAAGGAATTACGAAGACTGTGAGCGTGTGGGTTGCCGGTCGCAATATGAATCACGACATCTTCCTTTTGGTGCAGGATTACTACGGCTCGAATTTCGAACTTTATCTCGGAAACCTTGGTTTCAGCGGCTGGAAGCGTTTGCAAGTCGCGATTCCGCCGTCGCCGGATATGGAGCACGGGATTGTCCAGTCAAGCCCGTATCATGGCGATCGCCCTGGATTGCGCATCGTGGGCTTCCGAATTGACTGCAACCCGATGCTCGCTCGCGGAACTTACTATGTCTACTTTGACGACCTTCGCGCCGTTACTGACTTGTACGACATGGAAAACCGCGACGAAGACGACATGGTTGACAACTGGTAGTTTTGCGCTTTGAAAATCTTCAAGTTTGCATCGCGCGAGCTTGAAGGAAGGTTTTTCTCGTAAGCGAATGCTTGAGCGATGCGCTTTTTGCGTGTCGCTTTAGTCGTTTTCTTGCCTGTGATTGTATTGTGGGCTAAAATGGCGCGGCGTTTTTCGCGCTATTTTTTTTGTAATAAAAACGCTTGCCTTTTTTTTCCGTGCGTTCGATTAAATTCATTTTATGCAAAATCCATAGAATTAAATTCGCGTATGGTTTGCCTTCTTTTTCCAACGCGCACGACAATTCCGCCGATGAAAATTCTTCGGGCAGGGCGGGTGGCAAAAGCGCGAGATAATTCTCCTTGCCGCGAAATGCGATTTCCCCGTCAATCGTAAGCAGCGATTTGTCTGTTTTTAGCCACGCTTTTTTGAAGCGGCGGTGGCCGTTTTTGGACTGCACTGGCTTTTCGCTTTGCACGCGCTTTTCTTCCGCCGTTATCAGCGGGCAGACGAGCGAAAAATTTTCGTGCAAAAGAATGTCGCAAAGCCCTGTGAGTTCGCGGAGCATCGAATAGCCGCTTTCTTTTTTCGGGCTTTTTTTCGCGGAAATTTCCTCGCCGCTTGGACTGAATGTGCGGATTGTTTTTCGCATCGTGATTGGATGCACGATTATGACTTTTTTTCCGAGCGCGAGAAGGCGCGCGACTTTTTCGTGGAGCGAACTCACGCTTTTTGTCTGAATTTCGATTATCGTTTCGCCTTCGCAAACTATGTCGCAAATCCATTTTTCGACTTGCACTTCGGTTTTTCCGCCGTAGCGATTCGCGTAGAAAATTTTCAGGCTTTTGTGGAGCGAGCTTTCATTTAGCGTTGAGAACATTTTCCTGTCCAATATCCGTGGCAAACAAAAATATAGTAGACACAATTTCAATTTTTTTTCGAAAAAAAATCAAAATATTTTAATTTTCGGCATTTTTTCTATTGACTTTATTAAAAAACAGATTAAAATGGATATTACGTGGGAAATTGTGGCAGATTGTGGGATTTAGTGGTATGAAGCGGCTTTCCGGGGAGTATTTTAACACCCTCGACGAAAAAGGAAGAATCTCTTTTCCCGCGAAGATTCGCGGCGATTTGCCGGGAAATTCGCTTTTTGTCACAAAGGCTTTGGATCATTGTCTTTGGCTTTTTGCGCCCGAGGAATGGGAAAAAGTTCGCGAAAGCATCGAAGGAAAGGCTTCGCTTTTCAAGCAGAATTCGCGCCTTGTTTCGCGCGTGCTTTGTGCGCCTGCCGTGGAAGTGGAATTCGACAAAAGCGGAAGGCTTTTGGTGCCGCCGTCTTTGCGCGAATACGCAGGGCTTTCCAAGGATTGCGTGATTTTGGGGCTTGGAAATTACATCGAGCTTTGGGACGCTGCGGCGTACAAGCAATATATGGACGACAATGCCGATTCTTTGGCGAAAGCCGCCGAGGAATTGGGCGCGATTGGATTTTAGGATTCCGCAGGGTGGGGCGGAATCCTTTTTATAGATTCTCCGTTCGCGGAGACAAGGTGGGAAATTGCAGCCGATTCATGTTCCGGTTCTTCTTGAGGAATGCATCGAATTGCTTTCTCCCGAAGGCGAGCCGTTCGAAAACGACGCTCTTATGATTGACTCGACTTTGGGAGAGGGCGGGCACTCGCAGGCGTTTTTGGAACGATTCGGAAATTTGCGGATTTGCGGAATTGACGCTGACGGCGCGATTCAGTCCCGCGCGAGGGAAAGGCTTTCTCGCTTTGAAGGGCGCGTGGAATTTTTCAACGAATGGTTCGACGAATTCTATGCGAATTATCCTTCAGGATTGAAAAGGCCGAATTTGATTTTGTTCGATTTGGGTATCTCGATTTTTCATTACGAACTTTCGGGGAGGGGGTTTTCGTTCCGAGGCGAAGAGCCGCTCGACATGCGGCTTGATGGCTCGAAAAAAACGAGCGCGGTAGAAATCGTAAACGGCTTCGACGAAGAAAACCTCGCGAATTTGATTTTTTTGTACGGCGAGGAAAAATTCAGCCGAAGGATCGCGCGCGCGATTTGCGAACGCCGCGCAGTGAAAAAAATTGAGACGAGCGCGGAACTCGCCGAATTGATTTACGGTGCAGTTCCTCAGAATGCGCGGCACGGAAAAATTCATCCTGCGACGCGGACATTCCAGGCGTTGCGCATCGCGGTGAACGAGGAGCTTTCGCGGCTTCCGCGCGCGCTTTTTGATGCGTTCAACGTTTTGGAAGCCGGCGGAAAAATGGGCGTGATTACGTTCCATTCTCTTGAGGACAGGATCGTAAAGAATTTCTTCCGCAATTTGGGAAGAGAATGCGTTTGTCCGCCGAATGTCGCTGCTTGCGTTTGCGGCGGAAGACAGTGCGCTGAAATTTTGACGAGAAAGCCAGTCGCCCCGAGCGACGGCGAAATAAAAAGGAATCCGCCTTCAAGGAGTGCGAAACTTCGTGTCGTGCGGAAAATAATGGACGCAGGAAAAATGCGTCTTTGCGGAGAGACATTTTGAAAATGAAAAAGGTTGGCTTTAGGATATTCGTAATCGTGTGCGCTGTTTTGGTGCCCGCGCTTTTCGTTTTGAATGCGATTCAGGCGGACCGCTACATGAAGGTTCAGAACGAAATCAAAGCGCTCGAGCAAAAGCAGGCTGCGCTTGTTGAAGAAAACAAGCGTCTGATTACGGATATAAGCCTTCTTTCTAGCGGCGAAAGAATACAGAAAATTGCGGAAAACGAGCTTGGCATGCACAAGGCCGAGTCTGAAGACATTGTGCGAGTTGAGATGCGGCGAAAACAATAGCCGGAAAAAAATGGGTGGGGAAGAAAAAAGCCTTTTGACATTTGAAGAACTCATTCGTGCGGTTTTCGGAAACCGAATAGGAAGCGGCGCGTCCAATGCGCTTTGCTTTACTTCGGTCGCCACCGACAGCCGCAATGTGAAGAAAGGCTCGCTTTTCATTCCGCTCATCGGGCAAAATCAAGACGGACACAAATTCATTCCGCAGGCATTGGCGGCTGGAGCGAGCGCGGTTTTTGTCACGAAGTCAGTTTATGAAAGTTCTCCGCGCGAGTTCGATTCGCTTGCAGAAAAAAATCCCGGCATTTTTTTCATCGCGGTGGAAAACAATCTTCGCGCATTGCAGGATGCCGCGCGCGCTTATGTCGAAAAATTTCCTTCGCTTATAAAAATCGGAATTACTGGATCAAGCGGAAAAACGACGACGAAGGAAATTCTTTCTTCGATTCTCGCGCAGAAATTCCGCATCGTTTCTACGGTTGGAAATTTGAATTCCGAAAGCGGACTTCCTTTGAGCGTTTTTGAAATTCGCGAAGGGCACGAGGCGGGCGTTTTTGAAATGGGAATGAATCGCGAAAATGAAATCGCGGAAATCGCGTCCGTGCTTCGTCCGAACTTTGCGATTGTTACGAATGTCGGAACGGCTCACATCGGCATTTTAAAGACGCGCGAAAAAATTGCCGCCGAAAAGAAAAATATTTTTTCATACGTTACGGAAAACGGAATCGCGCTTTTTCCCGAGGACGATGATTTCGCGGAATTTCTGGCGGAAGGCGTTCGCGGATAAATTTTGCGTTTAGGAAAAACATCCGCGGAAAATTTCGGCGGGAATTTTTTGGA
>CAMWWZ010000087.1 GCA_947178095.1 uncultured Treponema sp. | reverse complement strand
GATTCTCTTGCGGCGGAAATCGGCAAAAAAAATATCGAAGGCGCGTTTTGCGACGCGGTAGAAAAATGCGGCGAGCTTTTGGCGCAATATTTTCCCGCGAACGAAAACGACAATCCTGATGAATTGGACAACGCCTTTTTGATTTTGGAAAAATAAATTTTTCATTTTGGAGAGCAATTTACAAAGATGCGAAAAAAATTAAACGCGATTTTCATTTTTTTAATTTTGACTTGCGCAAAATTTTTTGCGTTGGAAATTCCCGCCTTGACGAGTCCTGTCGTGGACAACGCGAAAATCATGTCGCAATCTAAGCGGCAGGAACTGGAACAATTCCTGCTTTCGCTCGACAAAAATTCTTCGGCGCAAATTGCCGTGCTCACGATTCCTTCGCTCAAAGGCGAATCGCTTGAAGGTTATGCGATTAAAGTGGCGCGCGAATGGGGATTGGGAAACGCCGAGGACAGCAAGGGCGTTTTGCTTTTGATTGCGTTCGACGAAAAAAAGATTCGCATTGAAACCGGCTACGGCGTTGAAGGCGATTTGACCGATGCAAAATGCGGAATGATAATTCGCAACGTCATCGCGCCGAATTTCCAAAACGGAAAATATTCGGAAGGAATAATAAAAGGTGCAAAGGCAATCGCAAAAATCATCGTGCCCGACGCGCAAATTTCAGGCGACGCGGAAATCGAAGACGCGCCCGAAACCGATCCGATTGCGATAATCGCGATGACAATTTTTTTCATTTTGTATTTTATGATGTTCACGGGAATGCTTTCCACGAAATTCAACTTGTTGCGCCGCTGGCTTCCATGGGTGCCGTTTTTCATAAACCGCGCAGGCCGCCCACGAAACACGTCTTATTACACGAGCAATTTCAGTTCGGGCGCAGGCGGATTCGGCGGCTCTTCACGCGGCGGCTTCCGAGGCGGTGGCGGAGGATTTGGTGGAGGCGGCGCGAGCGGCGGCTGGTAAAAACTGTAGCGGAGCGCAGTTTTCAAAAAGCTTCGGATTGTGCGCAGAAATCCGAAGCACTTGCGTCCAATCTCACTTGAAACATTTTATTTTTCTTGCTATAATTTTTCTATGAAAACTTTCACTGTGCTTAAAGGCAAACCTTTATCGCAAGGCGCTGTTATTACTTCGAACGGAGTGAATTTTTCCATTTTCTCCAAAGATGCGACGAGGGTCGTGCTTTGCTTTTTTGAGAACGCGAACGACGGCGCTCCTTGTGCCACGGTGGAATTTGATCCTGTTCAAAACAAAACGGGCGACATTTGGCACGCGCTCATTCCCGAAGCGCGCGCCGGCACTTTGTATCTCTATCGAATCGACGGGCCGTACAATCCCGAAAAAGGATTGCGCTTTGATTTTGGCAGATACCTTCTCGATCCTTTCGCGAAATGTTTTTCCGAAGGTTCGGTTTACAAATCTTTCGCCGCTTCTCCCACGCGCGACATTGACACGATTTTCATAAAAGACAGAAAAATTCAGAGCGCGGAGCTTTTTCCAAAATGCGTCGTGATTGACGACGATGAATTCGATTGGGAGGGGGATAGACCGCTCAACATTCCGCTCGAAAAAAGCATAATTTATGAAACTCATTTGAAAGGCTTTACGGCTTCCCCGACTTCTTCGGTGAAAGCGGCCGGCACTTACAAAGGCTTCACGGAAAAAATTCCGTATTTGAAATCTTTGGGAATCACTTCGGTGGAATTTTTGCCGATTCAGGAATTCGACGAAAACGAAAATGCCAACACGAATCCAAAGAACGGCGCGCGCCTTGCGAATTATTGGGGCTACAGCACGATCGGATTTTTCGCGCCAAAGACCACTTATTCTAGCGCGCGCGCGCCCGGCGAGCCTGTCCGCGAATTCAAGCAAATGGTAAAGGATTTGCATGCCGCCGGAATCGAAGTGATTTTGGACGTGGTTTACAATCACACGAGCGAAGGCAACGAGCGCGGCTACACTTTTGAATTCAAGGGAAT
This sequence comes from uncultured Treponema sp., assembly GCA_947178095.1. Taxonomy (GTDB): domain Bacteria; phylum Spirochaetota; class Spirochaetia; order Treponematales; family Treponemataceae; genus Treponema_D. The sequence goes on along the minus strand of CAMWWZ010000087.1, from coordinate 8,637 downwards.
CCAAAACAATCAATATTATATGCTTCCCGGCGACAAAAAATATTACATGAATTTTTCGTGCTGCGGAAACACGTTCAATTGCAATCAGCCCAACGTGATGCTTTTCATTTTGCAAAGCCTGCGCTATTGGGTTCAAGAAATGCATGTCGATGGATTCCGCTTTGACTTGGCTTCGATTTTGTGCCGAGGACAAAATGGCGAGCTTCTTTCGTTTCCGCCTTTGACGAATTTGATTTCGGTCGATCCGATTCTTTCAAAGACAAAAATAATCGCCGAGCCTTGGGATGCGGGCGGCGGCTATCACATGGGATTTTTCCCAGGCGGAAGATGGAGCGAATGGAACGACCGTTTCCGCGACGACATCCGCCGATTCATTCGCGGCGACGGAAACACTTCCACGGGCGCGGCGACAAGGCTTGCCGGCTCGAGCGACATTTTTTTCCACAATGGAAAAAGGCCGTTCAATTCGATAAATTACATCACTTGCCACGACGGATTTACGCTGAACGATTTGGTCAGCTACAACCAAAAGCACAACGAGGAAAACGGCGAGGAAAATCGCGACGGAAGCGACGGCAACAATTCCTACAATCACGGATTTGAAGGCGAATGCACGAACGTAAAAATCGAAGCGTTGCGCTCGCGGCAAATAAAAAATTTCCTCACCGCGCTTTTGACGGCGGTGGGCACTCCGATGATTTTGGGCGGCGACGAATTCCGCAGGACGCAGCGCGGCAACAACAACGCCTATTGCCAGGACAACGAACTCGCTTGGTTCGACTGGACGTTCGCACAAAAAAATAAAAGCCTCGTCGAATTCACAAGCCGCCTCATAAAATTCCGCAAGGCGCATCCTTGCCTTTCGCGAACGGAATTTTTCGGCGAAAGCGAATCGGAAAAACGCAACGGCGTGGAAGTGATTTGGTACGACTACGACGGGCGCATTCCAGATTGGTCGAAGCTCAGCAGATTTTTGGCGTATGAAATTTATGGAAGCCGTTTCCAAAAAAGCGACGGCGGCTTTGACAGCGATTTGTATTTCGCGATCAACACGGACGCGCACGATATGAATCTGATTTTGCCGAGCCTCGCCGATGGAAAAGTTTGGGCGCGTGTTTTGGACACTTCGTTCCCGGAAGGAGAAGAAATTCTCGAAGCCGGAAAAGAAGAAATCTTGTGCGCACAAAATCGTTATGTCATTCCCGCAAAATCCTACGTGATTTTGATGGCGATTGACAAGCGTCCTTGATTTTCAGCAATGAAGAAAGGATCAACTTTCGAATTGCTGAAAACGCCGTTTTGTAATGAAATGAAAAACGGCAGTATATAAGCGAGTTTCTGAAAGAAACTCGACATTAAAATTGACGACGCAAATTAGGCGGCAATTTTAATAGTTGATTTATTTTGGTGATTGGTTTGCCGTGATTTTTGCGGCGAGCAAATTATATTTATATCGCTTCCATTTTTTATTTTGGCGGCGAAAAAAACTTACAGGAGTTTTAAAATGAAATTTGATGCTGAAAGATTTAAGAACGCTCTCAAAGAGCGACTAAAGCAGCAATACGGAAAGGACATTGTTCACGCAAACAGCCACGATCTTTACGATGCTGTAGCCGCTTCCACGCGAGAATTCATTTTGGAAAATTGGATGGCCACCCGCGCCGAATACGAAAAAAAGCCCGTGCGCCAAGTCTACTATTTGTCCGCGGAATTTTTGATGGGACGCGCGCTCAGCAACAATCTCATCAATATGGAAATCAAGGACGCGGTAAAAGAAGTCCTCAAGGACATGAACATCGACTACAATTTGGTGGAAGACCAAGAGCCGGACGCGGGCTTGGGCAATGGCGGCTTAGGTCGTCTTGCCGCGTGCTTTTTGGACAGCCTTGCCACGTTGGATTATCCGGGACATGGCTACGGAATCCGCTACGAATATGGAATGTTCGAGCAGCACATCGAGGACGGCTACCAAGTCGAATATCCGGACAACTGGCTTGTCCACCGCGATCCGTGGGAAACAAAGCGCAGCGACCTTGCCGTGACGGTTCGATTTGGCGGAAACATTGTTTACGGAAAAACGCCCGATGGCCAAGACAGCTATCATTTGGAAAACGCCGAGGAAGTTACCGCCACGCCTTATGATATGCCGATTGTCGGCTACGGAACGAACACCGTGAACACATTGCGCCTTTGGGAAGCCACAAGTTCCAATGGATTTGATTTGCAGCTTTTCAACGACATGCAATACAATCGCGCCGTGGAACGACAGAATTCCGCGGAGAACATAAGCCGCGTTCTTTATCCGAACGATTCCGGACCGAGCGGAAAAACGTTGCGATTGAAGCAGCAATATTTCTTCTCAAGCGCGAGTTTGCAAGATTTGGTTCACCACTTCGTCGCGAACTACGGAACGAACTTCCGAAAATTCCCCGAACTTCACGTGATCCAATTGAACGACACTCATCCAGTTGTTGCGATTCCCGAATTGATGCGAATTCTCATGGACGAATACGGCGTGAGCTGGGACGAATCTTGGGACATCGTTACAAAAACTTTCGCCTACACAAACCACACGATTCTTGCCGAAGCTTTGGAAAAATGGCCGATCGATATTTTCCAGGGATTGCTTCCGCGCATTTATCAAATCGTGGAAGAAATCAACCGCCGCTTTGTGGAAGATTTGCGCAAAAAATTCCCGGATGACTACGAGCGACAAAACCGAATGTCAATCATCGGAAACGGACTTGTTCGAATGGCTTGGCTCGCAATCCATGCTTGCTTCAGCGTGAACGGCGTGGCGGAACTTCACACGGAATTGCTCAAGTCGAAGGAACTCAAGGATTGGGCAGAAATTTATCCGCAGAAATTCAACAACAAGACAAACGGAATCACGCAACGCCGCTGGCTTTTGAACGCGAATCCTTTGCTTTCGGAATTCATCACGAAGCGAATCGGGCACGGTTGGGAAAAGGATTTGACGCGGCTCAAGGAATTGGAAAAATTCGTGAACGACGACAAGAGCCTTACGGAATTGATCGAGATTAAGCATGCGAACAAGCAGGCTCTCGCCGAATATCTCAAGCACACGCAAAATGATTTCCTCGATCCCGACAGCATTTTCGATGTTCAGGTGAAACGCTTGCACGAATACAAGCGGCAGCTTCTCAACGTGCTTCACATTATGTATTTGTACAATCGCCTTATCGAAGATCCGAGTTACAATCCGCCGGCGCGAACTTTCATTTTCGGCGCAAAAGCGGCTTCGGGCTATCGTCGCGCGAAAAGCATCATCAAGCTCATCAACACTGTCGCCGATCGCGTCAACAATGATCGCCGAGTTCGCGGAAAACTTCGCGTCGTTTTCGTGGAAAATTATTGCGTCAGCATCGCCGAAAAGATTTTCCCCGCGTCCGATGTTTCGGAGCAAATTTCCACCGCAGGATTTGAAGCGAGCGGAACTGGCAACATGAAATTCATGGTGAACGGCGCGCTCACGCTTGGAACGCTTGACGGTGCGAACATTGAAATCGTGCGCGAGGCGGGCGAAGAAAATGCGTTCGTGTTTGGACTTACAAGCGACGAAATCATCAAAATGGAAGCCGAGCATTCATACAATCCGCAAGAATGCCTTGCGAGAAATCCCGCGTTGAACAAAGTTGTGGAGCAGCTCGTGGACGGCACTTACGATTCTACGCGCCAGATTTTCAAGGAATTGCATGATTCTTTGGTTTACGGCGTGGAAGGCCAGCGACCTGATGTCTACTACATTCTCGCGGATTTTGGCGCGTATTGCCAGGCGCACGAAAAACTCGCCGCCGCTTACACTGACCAAAAATCTTGGGCGAAAAAGGCTTTGATAAATATCGCGAACAGCGGAAAGTTCTCAAGCGACCGCACAATCGAAGATTATGTCCGCGACATTTGGAAGCTCGAAAAAATCCAAGTGAAACGCTAGATTGTTTTCGCTGTCGAAGATGTCGGTTTCCCTCTAGCAGGAAACTGGCATCTTTTTTTTGCAAGGAGACAGTCTGTCCATGGAAAGTAAAGTAGTCGAAATGCCCGCTTGCACGACGCTCAGCGCGGACGGCGGGAATGCACATTCGGACATCGCCATTTTGGTCATTGACATGCAGAACGACTTTGTGCTTCTGGGCGCGGTGCTGTGCGTCGCCGGGGCGCAGGCGACCATTCCGACGATACAGGACTTGCTTTCGCACGGACGGGCAAAAGGCTGGCATGTCATCCATATCATCCGCGAGCATCGCTCTTCCGGCTGCGACGTGGATATGCCGCGCGTTCCGCTTTTTACCGACGGAAAGCAGGGCTACTGCGTGCCGGGCACGAAAGGCTGGGAAATCGTGGAAGAACTTGCGCCGCAACGGGGCGACATCATCGTGAGCAAACGGCGCAACAGCGGTTTCTTCCAGACGGAACTCGACCTGGTGCTGCGAAGGCTCGGCGTAAAAACCGTGGTCATCGCGGGAACGCAGTATCCCAACTGCGTGCGCGGCACCGCCGTAGATGCGATGAGCTACGACTACAACACCGTCGTCTGCACCGACGCATGCTCCGCAAAAACACCGGAAGTCGCCGAAGCGAACATCTTTGACATGAAGAACATGGGCATCACCTGCATTCCGCTTGCGGAACTGAAGAAATGTCTGTAGCGGCCGAATGCGTGGTGGCAGTTACAAACCTTGCTAAATGTGCAGACGGCGGCTTGGACGCTAGCAAGAACGTCCAAGTTTGTGAGTTTTTGTTTTGCTATTTTGATGATATTTTTCACCAAATCATTTTCCGAAAAGTTTCATCACCGCCGCCGTGAGTGCTTTGACAATGCTCGCGCCCGCAACGAATGTTCCGATGCTGCTTCCAATCGACGAAAGGAAAAAAACCAAAAGGACGCGCGTGATGCGATTTGAATAAAATCCTTTCAAACTTCCGGCATCGTCGGAAAGCGTTTCGATGTCCTTGACTTTCGGTTTTTTTACCAAAGCCTGAACAATGCCCGTCAAAAATCCTATGCCGATGAACGGACAAAGCGAAGTGAACGGCGCGCCCACGAACGCGACTAAAATCGAAATTGGATGCCCGGCCGCAAGAAGAGTTCCCAACGCCGCAAGGATGGAATTCCACGCCACCCATGAGCCGAGCATTTTCGTGCCGAGCCTTTTTCCGCCAAAATAAAATCCCGCCGCAATCAGCGCGACAATCAAAACTGGAATTGTCCAGCCGGCGATTTTTGCGCCCAAAGTTTTTTTCGGCACGAACGCGATTTCCTGCGTGTCCGTGTTTTCTTCGCCGCGCGCTATTTTTTCCAAATGCTTTTGCACGCCCGGCAAATGTCCCGCGCCCAAAACGGCCGTGACTTTCTGCGCGGCGTTTCCGTCGCTTGCCTTGCATTCCCAGATTTTCGCTGCCAAAAAATAATCGCGCTCGTCAATCAAAACTTCTTTTACTGTCGGCAAAAATTCCGAAAGTTCGCGCATCATTGAATCCATTTCGTTTTGATTTTTCAGAGATTCGATTTCTTCCGCAGAAACTTCTTCTTTCGAAAACGCGCTCGCAATCAGCGCGGAAAGAAGTTTGCATTTTCCCCAAAAAGAATTTTTCGCCCAAGCGCGATTCAGCGTGACTTTTATCGGACGATCGACCAATTCAAACGGAATGTTTTTTTCGCCGGCAATTTCGATCGCGGCTTTCATTTCGTCGCCGGGCTTCACGCCGACATTTTGTCCCATGCGCCTTTGGAACGAACCCAAAACCAAATTCGCCAAAACCAAAAGTGCCTCGCCGCGTTTCAAAACCGCGATGATGTCAAGGTCGCGATATTTTTCTGCGTTCATCATTGAGTCGTAGCGGCCGCTGTCCAATTCCACGGCGACGCAATCGGGGCAATCTTCCTGAATTGATTCGCGGGTTTCTTGAATCGACTGCGGCGAAACGTGAGCCGTTCCAATCAGCGTGATTTTTCGTCCGTTCAATTCGAGGATTTTTTTTGTAGACACAGATTCCATTTTTATTTTCCCAATTCCAAAAACGCGTTTCGCACGAAGTCTGCGGCATTTCGCGCGGCATCTTCAAGCGGAACAAGTTGCGAATCTTTTTTTGCGCGCGCCTTGATTTCAACGTTGGGAAGATTCTTTTCGCCAACGACGATTCGAAGCGGAATGCCAATCAAATCGAAATCCTTGAACTTTACGCCGGGACGTTCGGCGCGATCGTCGAGCAAAACTTCGATTTTCGCTTCGAGCAATTCGCCGTAAATTTTGTCGGCGGCTTCTTTCATTGCGCCATCGTATTTTATCGGAACGATTACGACTTGAAATGGCGCGGTGCTCATCGGCCAAATTATTCCGTCCTCATCGTGATGCTCTTCGATGATTGAAGCGAGCGTGCGATCCACGCCGATTCCGTAGCAGCCCATTATTGGCGTGGCGGATTTTCCGTTTTGGTCGAGGAAAGTAACGCCCATCGATTTTGTGTATTTGTCGCCGAGCTTGAAAATGTGTCCGAGTTCGTTTCCTTTTTTGCTGTAAAGTTCCGCGCCGCATTCGGGGCACTTGTCGCCCGGGCAAACCGTGCGCACGTCGGCAACAATGAAAGGAACGAAGTCTCGGATTGGCTCGACATGCAAATTGTCAACATCTTTCGCGCCGCCGCCCGTAACCGTGTCGTGGACACGCGCCGTAAAAGAGCCGTCCGCGTTTTGAATCATCACGCTTTGGTCTGCCAAAAGCGGAACGTTTTCCAAGCCGACAGGTCCGACAAATCCATGCGGCGCGCCCGAATATTTTATCACGTCGGCTTCTTCGGCAAGTTCGCATCCACTCGCCTTGAGCGCGGCGGCCAACTTCGCTTCGTTCACTTCGATGTCGCCACGAATCGCGACGGCAAAAAAACTTTCGGGATAGTACGAAGTCTTTCCGTCCGAGATTTTTTTGAACGATTTCGCGCCCGGCGCGTTTTCCAAATCAAGCGCGCAATTGTAAACTTTGTAAATCAAAACTTTGATGAATTGAGTCGCGGGCATTTTGAAAAAAGTTTCCATCTGCTCAATTGTTTCGACTCCGGGACACGCGACTTTTTCGATTTGCGCCGTCGCAGGAATTTGCGCTTTGCCGTCTTTGTCCAAAGCATCGTCCATTTGGCACGAAGCCTTTTCCACGTTGGCGGCGTATTTGCATTTCGGGCACAAAATCAAAGTGTCGTCTCCCACTTCGCTTTCCACCATGAATTCTTCCGAACCGCTTCCGCCCATCGCGCCCGTGTCCGCCTTGACGGAAATCGTGGAAAGCCCGAGACGCTTGTAAATCTTTCTGTATGCTTGCGCGATTTTGTTGTAAGAATTGTCGAGCGAAGCCTCGTCCGCGTCAAAAGAATATGCGTCCATCATCGTGAACTCGCGTCCGCGCATCACGCCGTAGCGGGGACGAATCTCATCGCGATATTTCGTGTTGATTTGATAAAGCGTGAACGGAAGCTGCTTGTAACTTTCCAATGTGTCGCGCACAAGCGCGGTGAACGCTTCTTCCGCCGTGGGACTCACGACCATATCCTGTCCGCCGCGATTTTTCGGAGTGAGCATCTCGCCGCTCATCTTGTCCCAACGTCCGCTTTCCTTCCAGATTTCGGCAGGCTGAATCACAGTCGGTTTCATTTCAAGGCAGCCCGCCGCGTCCAATTCTTCGCGGATGATTTGCGCCACTTTTGAAAACGAGCGCAGTCCGAGCGGCATGTAAGAATAAAGTCCATTGCCCAATTTGCGAATCATTCCGGAGCGCATCATAAGCTGATGGCTTGCGATAATCGCGTCGCTGGGAATGTCGCGCAAAGTGTTGAAGAAAAATTCCGAAACTTTCATATATTGATTATAATAAAAAAACGGCGGCGTGGCAAGTATGCAGGATTTGGAGGCAAACAACATCTCTACTCGGAAGCGGGGGTTTTCTCCCTCCAAACCACTTACTTTCCCCAGCACCGCTCGGGGCTGCCGCCCCAAGACCCCGCGCTCGTTTTATTGAAATTGGTGTGTATTTCTACATTGTTGCTAAGCATTTCTCTCCGCTACATACAATCCATGCACGCGATTATTTTCTTTATCAAAACAGTCTTTTATTATCGCATAATAAGAATCATCGCAATATTCGTAATTTCTAAACAATGAAAACGCTATGAGGTCGGCAACTTGTATTGAACGGGAAATCGAAGAATCCAAAAACAATGGCACTTCGGCAAAATTATTCAGTTTTTCGTTCAATTTGTTGCCAAGTGTCTGATAGACTTTTGACCAGTTCTGATACTGATTTTCCATTTTCGTTTTGTCGAAAATAGCAAGCCCTCGCGCCGATTCATTATGCTTTAAGAATTTTCGTTTCAAATATTTGTTGAATCGAATAGTAAGTTGTGAAAACAATGCTTCTTGCACATCATCAGCAGAGTTGTCAATTACAGCACCGAATAGCACGAACTGGCGCGGATATTGTTCTTTTATGTAATTGAGCGTGTCTTTCAGGATAGCTTCTCTTTTGCTTTTCGGAAAGCCGCGCCATATACCCTTTCCGCTTCTAATCGGACTTGCATGTAATTAAAGCAGTAAACCACCGGCTATGCCGGTGAGACTGTCAAAGTTATACA
>CAMWWZ010000086.1 GCA_947178095.1 uncultured Treponema sp. | reverse complement strand
ATATACATATATATAATATACTATTATATATATATATATATATTGTCAAGAGTTTTTGCAAAATATGCCTTGCATGAAACGCCGAAAAAAATCCAAAAAATATTTTTAAATAAATGCTAAAGTTTTTTCGCACGATGACGATATTATAAATACAAGGACACGCGAGCGGTTAGACATCCAGACGCTTGCGGAATGGATAGTGCATCTAGGTTGGGAACTGTGTGAGGTTTCCAACCATTTTTGTTTTAAAAATTTAGCTGAAAAATGCGCGGATGTTTTCCACTTCCGATTCAAACTGTTCGTCCACTAAAGGCGGATGCGCGTTGAAATACAAAATCTGGCTGAGCTCTTCGATGTTGCGAACGCCCCAAAGCGGAACGACATTTTCATATTGATACAAAAATCCGAGCGCGAGCGGAATGTTCCTCACAAGTCCGCCGTAAAGCGGCTTCATCGCGACAAAGCCAATGTCGCCTTCCTGCGCCTTTTTTACGAGCGATTCGACTTGCTTCATCACAAGAATGTTGAACGGAATTTGAATCGAAGCGAAAACGGAAGAATCAAGCGCGCGTGAAGCAATTTCAAAATCTTCGGTTGTAAGTCCGAAGTGGCGGATTTTTCCGCGTTCTTTGAGCCGTTCCATTTGCGCTGCGATTTCGTCAAACGCGACAATATTTTTTTCGTCGGTTTCATATTGAAACAAATCGATGTAGTCGGTGCGAAGCGCGGAAAGCGAATCGTCCAAACATTCTTCCAAATCCCGCGCGTCCAAAACGCACGCTTTCGTGGCGAGCACGACGTTGTGCCTGATTCCGTAAAGGCACGCGCCCAAACGCTTTTCGCTTTCTTTCGCGGAATGCGAAATGTCGAAAAAATTCACGCCGGCATCATACGCCTTGTGAACCAACGCCGAGGCGTTTTCGTCCGTGTCGATTTCCCCGAGGCTCATCGCGCCGAATCCGACGCGGCTCACCATCAAGTTTGATTTTCCGAGAGAAATATAATCCATTTTATTTTTTCGCCACGGGCTTGTAGTTGCGAATCGCGTTTTGTATGTACGCAGAAAGTTCGGCGACTTTCACGCGCTCTTGTTCCATCGTGTCGCGGGCGCGGACTGTCACCGTGTCGAAATTCGGATTTCCCTGCGTGATCGTGTCGTAGTCGATCGTGACGCAAAACGGCGTTCCGATTTCGTCTTGGCGGCGATAGCGTTTTCCGACCGTTCCCGACAAATCAAAATCCGTGACGAATTCTTCTTTAAGCGAATGCTGGATTTCCTTCGCGCGCTCGGCAAGTCCGTCCTTTTTCATAAGCGGAAGGACTGCGACCGTGACAGGCGCGAGGCGCGGATGCAAATGCAAAACCGTGCGGAAGTCTTCCTTGCCGTCTTTGCCGCAATTTTCCTCTTCGTAAGCCTCGCACATAAACGCCAAGAAATTTCGGTTGAGGCCGGCGGAAGTTTCGATGACATAAGGCGTAAAAGTTTCGTTGCCGTTTTCCTGGTCGATGTACGACATGTCCTTGCCCGAAACTTTCGTGTGCTGGCTCAAATCGAAATCCGTGCGGTTGTGGATGCCTTCGATTTCCTCAAAGCCAATCGGGAAATTGTACTGGATGTCGTAAGCGTCTTTCGCGTAGTGCGCCAATTTGTCGTGGTGATGCCACTTGAGATTTTTTTCCGAGATTCCATATTTAAGATAAAAATTCCAGCGATATTGTCGCCAGTCTTCGAAAATCTGCTCGTCGCTTCCCGCCTTGCAAAAATATTCCATTTCCATCTGCTCGAATTCGCATGTGCGGAAAATGAAATTCTTGAAAATGATTTCGTTGCGGAACGACTTTCCCACCTGCGCCACGCCGAACGGCAATTTCATTCGGCTGGACTGAACGATGTTTTTGAAATCCGTGAAAATTCCCTGGCAAGTTTCGGGACGCAAATAAATCAGCGAAGTGTCGCTCGCCACAGGTCCGAGGTGCGTCTTGAACATCAAGTTGAATTCGCGGACGGCAGTCCATGAATGCTTTCCGCAAGTCGGGCAATTTATGTTTTCGTCGATGATGGCTTTCATTTCCTCGTGGCTCATCGTGTCCACGGGCTTTTCCGGCGCGACGCCTTTTTTGTCGTAGAATTCTTCAATCAAATTGTCCGCGCGAAATCTCGCCTTGCATTCGGTGCAGTCGATCATCGGGTCGGAAAAATGCGCCACGTGCCCCGAGGCTTCCCAAGTTTTGTGATGCTGGAAAATCGCGCTGTCCAAGCCCACAACATCGTCGCGAAGCTGCGTCATATAATGCCACCATTCGTTCTGAATGTTTCGCTTGAAATTCACGCCGAGCGGACCGTAATCCCACGCGCCCGCCTGTCCGCCGTAAATCTCCGAAGCCTGATATACAAATCCGCGCCGCTTGCAAAGCGAAATGATTTTTTCAAGCGTGCATTCGTGTCCAATTTGGTTTGCCATAGTTTTTCTCCCAAAACAATTGTTCGAGATTTTTGCGAAGTCTCAAACTTTTTTCATTATATCAAAAAATCGGAGATTGTTTCAAGTACTTGACCAAGCATTTTTTGTTTGATATAATTCAATTGATGGCAACACTTGAGCTCAAGGGCGTGAGCAAAATTTATCAGATGGGAAAAATCTCTGTCAACGCTGTGAACGAAGCGTCGTTTTCAATCGAGCAAGGCGAATTCGCAGCTCTTTCCGGACCTTCGGGCTCGGGAAAATCCACGATGCTCAATTTGATTGGTCTCATCGACTTGCCGACTTCCGGAAAAATCATCGTCAACGAAACCGATGTCTACGGCGAAATCGCGCTTTCGACTTTGAAAAGCATTCCGCCGAAATTAGACAAGCGGATGACAGAATTGCGCCGGCTGAATCTCGGATTCATTTTTCAGAATTTCAATTTGATTCAAGTGCTGAACGTGCGCGAAAACGTAGAACTGCCGCTGAAACTTGGACACCTTCCACAAAGCCGCGCGATGAACGCCGCGCAGCAAGCGGAATGGGTGGACTTTCTCATCGAAACCGTCGGCCTCACGAATTGGAAAGGTCACAAGCCTTCCGAACTTTCGGGCGGACAACGCCAGCGCGTCGCAATCGCGCGCGCGCTTTCCACGAAGGCTCCGATAATTCTCGCCGACGAGCCGACCGCCAACTTGGATTCCAAAAACGGCGAACAAATTTTGCAATTGATGAAGCGTCTCAACAGCGAACTGAAAACGACATTCGTATTTTCCACGCACGACGCGAAAATCGTGGAAATGAGCGATCATGTCATACGGATAAAAGACGGAAAAATTGTCGGCGAAGAGCGACGGCAGCGTCCGCAATAGCGCGCTTGCTTTTCCGCAAAATGAAGCCGCCCGTCAATAGTCCAAATTCAAAATCACTTCGAAAATCATGCCGTATTTTTTCTGCGTTCCATAATAAATTGGAAACGCGAAGCGCAGATTCGTGTACCTTATGACATTTTCCACGCAAATTACAGGCAAGACAGTTCCGTAATCTTGGCGGCAGTCGTGAAACCATTCGCATCCGAATGTCCATTTTTTGCCGAAGATAAAATGCGACCACGATACCTGCGCGGCAAAATAATGCTGCCACTGCCCGAATTTTTCTATCGAAGAATATGCGTTGTCCCAAATTCCTTGATATTCGAACGCGACTCCCAGCATCACGGGATTTTCCCAATATTTGTACGCTCCCGAAGAAAAGCGCATCCTGTTCAATTTGACTTCCGAAGAGCCGTCCAAATGAAAAAGCCCTTGAACGAACATGTTCGATTTCTTTCCGAAAATCGTGGTAACCGCCTCGAATCCCACGACAGGATTTGGATTCGGAGTGGCGACGACGACATCGCCGGATTTTTCGTCGGGCCTGACATTGTTGTTGGGCCATTTCATCGCCAAAAAAGCCAAAGAAATTTTTCCGATCGAGCCTTCCACTTTTCCTGCCACGGAAAGATTGTGATTGGAAAATTCGCTTGTCAAAGCATGGTATTGCGCGATGCCCTGAATCGAAGCGTAGGAAAAAATCGGAATGTTCAAAGAAAGCGTGAATCTTGAGTCGGAAGTCGTGCGGTCGCGCTTTATGAAAATCTCCTGAAGAATTTCGTCTTGCCCTATTTCTATTGGAACAACTTTGTCGCCCGAATACATGAAATAGCCTTCGTCGTCCAAAATGTTCGTGTCGAGCATTCGCGAAAGGCTCCAAGAAACGTCGCGCTTTCCTGCCACTATGTCAACCAAGCCGAACAACGTGTAGTCAAAATAAATCTCGTAAAGTCCGATGTCAATTTCTTGGCCGTCTTTCATGTCCTGAAAATCCATCAGCAGCGAGCCAGTCACAAAAAAATCGGACGAAGGGCGGCCGGTAAAACTGAGAATGTTCCTGAAATTCGCCAAAGGCTTTGTCTTTTCGAGCGGCTCGAGCCAAAGATATCCGCCCAATTCCGCTTTCAGCGATCCGCCAAAAGTAATGGGCTTTCCTTTCGGATCGACCTTTACGATTTCGGTGGTAACGGTGGAAATCGGAACTTCGACATCTTCCGAATCGCCAAAAAGCGCGTCGATATCGTCCGAATCCTCCTGCGAAAGCGCATCATCGGAAGAATCATTCTCAAGGCTTCTTTCGTATTCTTCCGCCGCTTCCTTGTCAAGTATTTCGATTCTTTTCACATCCTCGTCGTCCACTTTTTCCGTAACGGGAACAGACAAGATGATTCCGTTATTCGAAATGATTGTCGCCGAAGACGGCTTTCCATCCGCGCTTTGCGCAAAAGCCGAAAAGCAAAAAATCGAAGAGAAAATAAAAATCGCGGCGAAAAAATCCGCGCGCCTAAAAAGACTTTTTGATATTTCCGTGCGCATCTAAAGACTCATATTTTCAAGATACTGCTTTGAGTATACGACATCTCCCAATTTTTTGAAAGAAACATTGGAAACGGTGACTTGCGTCGTTTCGTACTGCATCTTTCCGTTTATTTTCTGAGCGCGCAGCCTGTCCTGAATCACCATTTTCGCGGGCACAGAACGCCCTTCCACTTTTTGATAGCTCGGAATCGCCGTCACGCGCAAAAGTTGCCCCGAAAGGCTGTAGTCTTCGCGCTTTCGCGTGAGAAAATCATCCTTTGTCACCCACAACTTGAGTTTTGGATAATCCGCCTCTTTCGAGGCTTTTTTCGTTACGGAAAGCTCGAACACGACGCACTCGTAGTTGCCGAGCTTTTCGTAATACGCGCGCCCTATATTGTATTGCTCCGAATAATGCTGCGGGCGCATGTCGCTGTTGTTGACATTCGTGTTTTGGAATTTGTCGCGGCTCGCGCTGAATGTAAATTGCTTGCTCGCAGGATCATAGAACCAAATGTTCTTGTCGAACTGAACGTAGCCTTTGCCTTTGTCCGAATCCGGCCCTGTGATGCGAATCGTGCACATGGACTTGCTGTCGCGACGATACATTATCGCGCTGGTGATAGAACTGCCCTGCCCCGGCTTTTCCTGTGTGAGCACATATTCGCCCGTAAAATCCGTTCCAAAATATCCTGTCTTTTCGTCCGCCTTTTTCAAGATTTCCTTCGCCTCGTCAAGCGGAATTTCCTGCGAGAAAATCGGCGCAGTCAAAAAAATCGCAATCAATATCAAAAAAAATTTTCTCATCAATTTCTCCTAAAAAAATCACGCACATCAAGTCACCGTGGACAGTGCGCCCACAGGACTTATGTGAATCAGCTTACGCAAAGTAAACAACACCGCGCCCAATGTGGTTACGAAAATTATCGCCGTCAAAAAAATCATCTTGCCACCGCAAAAACTCGGCGCGAGTCGCCCGCCCATCAAAAACAAGTCGAATCCGCTTATGAAAGAAAGATTGAATCCCGAAACGATTTTCGTCACGACGAGCGAAAGCGCAAATCCAATCGCGCAGCCGGAAGCGAGCAGCACGAAAACTTCGGTAAAATAGAGCAGCATCAATCCCGAAGGCTTCATTCCCAAAGCGCGGAACGTGCCGCTTTCCACAGCGCGCTTCATCACGATGACGCGGAAAGTGCTCGAAATTCCCACGGAAATTATAATGACAAGCATCGCGACAATCAGCGCGACTATTGCATGCAGCGCGGACGAAAGCGTTTGTAATTCCGAAATGTTCGCGGAAAGCGGAATGAGCGCGTAAACAACATCGTCGTCGCCACGTTCATAATTTTTCCAATCCTTTTTGTTATACGAAAGAGGAAACATATCAAAACGCTTTTCAAGCTCATTTTGCACACGGCGGATTTCGCCATCGGAAGGCGAACCGTTCGGATAATAGACGCAGATTTTGTCCGTTAGATTCACTTTAATAGAAAGAACTTCAAGCAAGGCCTTGTAGTCAATGTATGAAGTGTACATTCCGAAAACGCTTGAATCTTGAAAAATTCCCGTGACCACAAGCGAGACCGTATTTTTCAGGCTGCCTTCCTCAAAAAAAAGAATCACTTCGTCGCCAACATGAACTCCAAGTTTTTGCGCCACAGGAAGCGAAATCACCGCCCCGTCGCCGTCTGCGCGAGCGTCAGCATTTCCTTCAATAAATGTGAATTTTTGGAAAAGCGCGTGTTCACTTTCAAAATCCACGCCGTGAAGAGTGCGCTGTTTTACACCGACTCCTTCAAAGAAAAAACTTTTGTCGCCGTCAGTCTTTGTAATACGCGCAGAAACCTGAGCATTTTTGGGAAGGACTTCTTTCAACGCGCCAATCATTTCCTGCAATTTTTCTAGCGGATAGCCGCTATATATTTCATCGTAATATTTTTCGCCGCCCAAAATCATAAAATCGCCGCCGTAATATTGGCGCATTTTTTCCGTCATCGAATTGAGCATTCCGTCGGTAATCATGAGCACCGAAACCATTATGCACATGCCGATTGCGCTCACGGCAAAAAGCGAGCGATATTGGCGCGCGCGATTCAAGAGCGATTTCACCGCGAAGTTCAAATAAAGGCTTTTCATCGCACCGCCTCCATCGCGACGACCGGGCTTGTGCCGAGCGCGATTTGCACGGGATAAATCCACGCCACGAACGCTAGCACGAGCGACAACGCCATTCCCCAAAAAATGTTCGAAGCGGAAACCACAGTGCTCAAAGTCGTGCCGCCGAAAAGTTGAACCAAATACGGATTTGAGAATGTTATCGCGCCGCCGGACAAAATCGAATTTCCAATCACGCCGATGACGCATCCGAGAATTCCCGCCACGACCGTAAGCATCAAAGTTTCAAGCAAATATTCGGTCGCCACAAAACGCCTCGAAGCGCCGATTGCGCGGAGCGCGCCAGTTTCCTTCGTCCTGTCGAGCGCGGCGATTACGAGAGTGTTGTTCACGATGATGTAGCCCGTGGCGATTATCACCAAAAGCCCGATGTTGAAAACAAGGCGAATCCAATAAATGTATTGGGCGAGCATTCCGGCCGCCGCGCGCCAGTTCACGGCCTCGACCTGCCATTCTCGCTTGGAAAATTCGCCGTTCATCTTCCTGATCACCGCGCGCTGCAAAACGCCTTCCGGAACGGAACAGACAATGTAATTCCAAATCGTTTCCGCATTCATATCGTCGGCGGGAGGAGGCGCGCCTTTTTCCGCGTCCAGATTTTCTTCGTGCGTTTGAGCGTCATACGCGCCTTCAAAATCGACATCTTCTCCAAAAAACAAATCGTCGATAGAGCCGTCGGAAACCACTTCCAAAAGTCCAGAATTTTCCTCGGTAAAAAGAGCGGGATCGATTTCAGTCGTGCCCAAGCCGATGAGCTCGCGAAGAATTCCAGGAGAAATCAAAACAATGTTGTCCTGCAAATCATTGTGCACGGAATATTCGTAAATCGCGCGAAGCGGCGCGACACGCAATGCGAAAGAAGTTCCCGTAAAGGAAGCCACTTGCACCATGTCCCCCACATGGAGTTCTGCGCCTAAATCCGATTTTACATTCTCCACAAATTCCGTCGAAAGCATAATTCCGTCCTCGCCATCGCGATAAGGCGAGCCTTCGACGATTTTTATTCCGTCCATGATTTCAAGATATTCGTCGCCCACGACGCCGAAAAAAAATCCGGGCGCATTTCGGTTGCCGATTCGTAGAACCGCCTGCCCCGTAATTTGAGGAATCGCTTTTTCAATAGATGGATTCGATTTCACAAAATCGTAGATGTCGCCGAACGGAATCAACTGGGGCAAGTCGGAAAGTTCTCCCGTAATCGGAGTTTCGTCGCCGAAAAGACTCATTGGAAATTGCGCCTTCGGCCGAATCACGATATCGCCAGTAAAATTGCCGCTGAAAGTCTTTTCGATTCCCGTGCGCGTGCCGTCGAAAATCGCGTTTGCCATCACGAGAATCGCAATCGAAAACGCCACGAACAATACAATGACGAGCGAACTTTTTCGAGAAACTATATTTCTAAAAGCAAATTTCAGGGCAAACATTTTACGCAGAATTATATCACAAACGCCGTCTTTTATTCAAGCGAAAAATTACGCCCATACAAACCACAAAAGCAAGGCCGCTGCCGCCGTG
Organism: uncultured Treponema sp.; assembly: GCA_947178095.1. Classification (GTDB taxonomy): domain Bacteria; phylum Spirochaetota; class Spirochaetia; order Treponematales; family Treponemataceae; genus Treponema_D. The sequence continues at coordinate 2,090 of CAMWWZ010000086.1, read as the reverse complement.
GTCAAAAGCGTGAACGGCGCGCCGAGTTTGAGCCAGCCGCCGAAGTTCATCGGATAGCCTTCTTTTTTGAGAATGCCCATCGCGGCGACATTCGCGGATGCGCCATAGGGCGTGAGATTTCCGCCAAGGCACGAGCCAATCAAAAGCGCGAACATAAAAAGCTCGCCGCTCGCGCCGATCGAACGCGCAAGCGAATCCGCCACGGGAAGCATCACGATTATGTACGGCACATTGTCGATGAAGCCCGAAAGAATTATCGAGACGAGCAGAATCAGCATAAAGCCCGCGAAGCGGCTTCCGCCAATCACGCCGCGCAAAAATTGCGCGAAGTCAAAAAGCAAGCCCGATTCGCTCAACGAGCCGACGACGACGAAAATTCCGATCAAGAAAAAAATCGTCTCCCAATCCAATTCGCGAATCATTTTCCAAGCCTCGCCGCACGATTTTTTTTGCGCCGCCACAAACCACACGATTCCTGCCGCTCCGAGAAAAAAGACGAACGCGCCCGAAAAAAACGGCAAGTCGATTTTCAAAAACGAAATCGCGGCAAGTCCGAAAATCATCGCCAAAAGCAGCGCGGCGGGAAACGCCGAAACAATCTCGGTTTTTTCCGCGCGGATTTTTTCCTTTTCATTTCGGAAGAACAGATAAAAGAAAACGCAGCCGACGACAAGTCCGAATTGAATGAAAAAGAAAATCGAAATTTTTCCGTCATGCACGAAAAAGTCGTTGAACGTATAGCCCGCGTAACTTGCGAAAATCATCGAAGGCGGATCGCCCACGAGAGTCGCAGTTCCTTCGAGGTTCGACATCACGGCAAGCCCAAGCAAAAAATTCGTCGGATTCAATTTGAGCTTTTTGCAAAGCGCGAGCGCGATCGGCGCCATCACCAAAACCGTGGCGACGTTTTCCACGAAAATCGAGATTATTCCGGTCATCGCCAAAATCAGCACGATTGCGATTCCGGTGCTCGGAGATTTTTCTATGATTGAATCCGCGATTCTCGAAGGAACTTTCGAATAGATGAAAAGCGCGGCAATCGCCATGCTTCCCACATAAATCAAAAGGACGTTCCAATTTATAAGAGAAGAAAGCGCGTGCAAAAAAGCGTCCGCGCGGCGCGTTCCAAAAAAAATCGTGCCTGGAAAAACCGTGCCCAAAACAAGCAGCAGGACAGCCGCCGCGCTTGTGAACAAAACTTTTTTATCTTGAAACGCGATCACCAAAACATACATCAAAACCGCAACGCCAAGCACAAAATATTTCATAATTTCATTTTACATCAACGCGATTTTTTTGGCAAGGGGAAAGGTCGCAATTGCGGCGCAGGGCTTTGACAGTTCGCAGACCATGCGAGCAGATTTCGCTTGCGCAAGGAACACAAATCCCTTGCGCAATGACGATTCTACGAACGCACAACTACTTCGCTCTCCATTTAGAGCCATCGCTGCCAGTTATAGTTTTGCCTCTCAAGCCAGTGTAACTCATGCTAATTTCGTTCCACTGCGCTTCCGTACCCTCGTAGTTCACGGTGGCAAGGCTTCTACATGAGCTGAACGCATTGTCTCCGATGCTCTTCACGCTGACCAGTATAGTTTTCAATCTCTTACTCTTTCGCACCAGCAGCGCGGAGAAGTTTTTCCATGTCTTTATCTCCGTAGAGTATCGCATAAGTGAGCACCGAGATTCCTTCGCTGTCCTTTGCGTTAACGTCTGCGCCAGCATTTATCAGTATTTCAGCAGAATAAAGATAGCTGTTTTTTTTAATTATTTCTACAAGTGCCACTCCACTATCAGCACCCGCCGTAATAAGCAGTTCCGCAGTACCTTTGTAATTTCTATTTTTCCTATCTACCACCCCACAATTACGATACCCATGTGCAACCTTTGTAAGTGAAGACTCTTTATCGTAATTCTTTGCATTAACGTCAGCACCTGCTTTGATAAGCATTTCTGCCATATCTTTATTCCCTACACCAGCCGCCCTTATGAGTGCAGTCGAACCTTTGTCACCCTTTGCATTCACATCCGCGCCAGAGTCATTAACCACCACCAAAGGTGGTGGCTTGAAATGTGAACCGCTCAAAGCG
>CAMWWZ010000085.1 GCA_947178095.1 uncultured Treponema sp. | reverse complement strand
TCGGAAGCGTTCGTTACGATTTGGTTTGAATTCTGCGCGATGAATTCTTCCGCCTGAAAATCGATGGGGGGGGGTAATTAGAAGCCGAATTTTTCACGGCGACATTTTTCGGGCGGCCATAATTCACGCATCCGCTCAAAGAGAAAACGGCGAGGATGAAAAGCATTGCGTTTTTGAGCATAGCGCATTGTATGTTATATTTTGAAAAAAATCAAGAGTTTGTGTCGTAGCGTTTTGCGCTGCTTAATGAGTTTTGTCTTGCTCGCGGAAGAATTTTCTAAAAATTTATTTTACTTTTTTGGAAAACCGTGCTATCATTTTATTATAGGGTGGTGATGAAAATGTTTTTCGCGTCATCTGAAAAAATTGCTGGAGGCATTTATGAACAAGACGATTAACGCGGTTGGATTTGATTTGGAACAAAAGCAGTCCGATATGATAGAAAAGAAATTGAAGCGGCTCGACTACGCCGAAGATTTGATAATCGATTTGATTTTGCGCGTGAAGCACGACAAGCAATACAGTTTTGACACGACCGTGAATTTCCGCTGGGGAGCGCAAGCGCATGTTTCCGGCGAGGATTACGATTTTGCCGCCGCGCTTAACAAAATGATGGACGTTTTGGACAACAAAATCAACAAGGAAAAGGAAAAGGTTCAGGAAAAAAATTAATTTTTTCCCAAATGCGCCGAATTTCACTTGCGCAATTTTCGTAAATTGTGTATAGTGTTTGTATGGCGGAGAAAAAGTTCACCATTCTCGACCTCATAAACCTGGAATTGTCCGGCTATGACGCGCTGAATTTGAAGTGCGTCGCAGGAAGGCGCGGACTTTCCAGGGAACTTTCCGATACGTCTATAAATCGGCCGGGATTGGGACTTTGCGGTTTTTTTGAATTTTTCCCGCGCAGCCGAATCCAGCTGTTTGGAAGCAGCGAAGTCGCGTATTTGAACAGGCTTTACGCCGAAAATCGCACCGATACAATCAGGCAGTTTTTCACATACGACATTTTGTGCTGCATTTTTTCTTTGGGGCAAGAGCCCACTGCGGATTTTTTGGAAATCGCCGAAGAAGTTTCCTGCGCGGTTTTGATAACGGATTTGGAGCCTTCCGAATTTATGGCGAGGCTCATGCGCATTTTTTCCAACATCTTCGCGCCAAGAAAGACATTGCACGGCGTTTTTTTGGAAGTCTACGGAGTTGGAATCATGCTCAGCGGGCATTCGGGAGTGGGAAAGAGCGAAACCGCGCTCGAGCTTTTGGAGCGCGGACACCGTTTGGTGGCGGACGACATCGTGGAAATCCGCTGCGTGAATGGAAATATGATTTTGGGAAGCGGCGCGAACACGTTGATGAGCCACCATATGGAAATTCGCGGGCTTGGAATCATAAATGTCGCCCAGCTTTACGGAATCGGCGCGATTCGCGAGCAGAAGGAAGTCCAGCTTGTCGTGAACCTTGAGGAATGGGATTCCGAAAAAATATACGACCGAATCGGCATGGCGCAGAAAACCGTCAATTTGCTCGGGGTTGAGATTCCGACGATAGACATTCCTGTGCGTCCCGGGCGAAATTTGCCGGTAATCATAGAGGCTGCCGCGATGAACATTCGCCTCAAGAAAATGGGCTACAACAGCGCGCGCGATTTCAACAAAAATGTCTTGCGCTGGATAGAGACGGGCGACGCGCAAGTTGCCTATTATGGAACGGAAGATTACTATTAGTCGGCGTGAAGTGCAGGCCGGAAAGCCATTCGCGAAAGCCGCAATCATTTTGGTTGCCGCGCGTTTGCCATGACTTTTTGTTGGTGCGGAGAATTTAATGCCTTGATGCTTGCGTCGGGGCGTGTTGATTTGGAGAAGAATATGGTCGAGAAAATTTTGACGGTAAAAAATCGCGCTGGAATCCACGCGCGCCCTGCTTCATTGATTGCGCAGACTGCGAACAAATTTTCCAGCGAAATCACGTTGGAAAAAGACGAAATCGAAGTGAACGCGAAGTCGATTATGGGCGTAATAACGATGGCTGCCGGCTACAATACCACTATCGTGCTCAAAGTGAGCGGCGAGGACGAACAGGAGGCGCTCGCTGCGATTGAGAGGCTTTTCGAAACAAAATTCGAGGAGGAATAGCGTGAAGGAAATTACGCAAATTCAACGTGATGTCCTCGACTATATTGCGCAATTCATCGATGAAAATTCCTATCCTCCTACTGTGCGCGAAATAAGCGAGCATTTCGGAAAGTCGATTCGCGCGGTTCAGGACAATATGACGGCCTTGCAGAAAAAGGGCTATATTTCCCTCGTGCAGAAAAAGTCGCGCTCGATAAAGATTTTGATTGACGAGCGGAAGAAGGATTCGGGCATTTTTATGGAAAAAGTTCCGCTTCTCGGAACGATCGCCGCCGGAAAACCGCTTTTGTGCGAGGAAAACCTTGACGGATATGTCACGCTCACCGAGCCTTTCATCCGTCCTGGAAAAAGCTATTTCGCGCTGCGCGTTCGCGGCCAAAGCATGGTGGGCGCGGGCATTCTCGAAGGCGACCTTGCCATCGTGGAGCAAGGCTCGGAGGCGGTGGACGGGCAGATTGTCGTGGCGGTCATCGAGGACGCGATCACGCTCAAGCGTTATTTCAAGGAATCGGGACGAATCCGGTTGCAGCCCGAAAATCCCGCGTTCAATCCGATTTATTGCACGAGCGACTTGCGCATCGTGGGAACGCTAGCCAACTTGGTGCGCACGTACTGAAAATGTCGCTTTATTTGTACAGCGGGCCGGAATTCGGCGGGCGCGATGACGCGGTTTTGGCGGTAAAGAATTCGCTTCAAAAAAAATTCTCCTCGTGTGAATTCTATTCATATTATTCCGTGGAAACTCCGATCGCGGACGCGATGCAAAAATTGTACGGAGCGTCGCTTTTTTCCGATGCCACTTGCGTTGTTTTTCACGGCGCGGAGCAAATCAAAAAAAAGGAAGATATCCAGAAAATCGCGGACTGGGCGAAAAACGCCCCCGATTCGAGCGTTCTGATTTTGGTGAGCGACGAAATTTCATGCGACGCGAAATTGGAAAAAATCGTGCCGAAGGAATGCCGCCGCCAGTTTTGGGAAATGTCCGAAGATGACAAATTTGCTTGGCTCAAAAATTATTTTTCCAAAAACGGCTATTCGATCGAAAACGACGCTTGCGAGGAAATCCTCGACTTGGTGGAAAACAACACGCAGGCTTTCAGAAACGAATGCTCGCGGTTTTTCGTGTGCTTTCCGCAAGGCGCGAAAATCACCGTGGAAAACGTGGATTCTCTAATCGAGCATGGGCGCGAGGAATCGGCGTTCACGCTTTTTGACGCGATGTCCGACGGCACAAGGCAGCCTTCGGAACGCCTTGAAAGCGCGCTCGGAATCCTGCAAAAAATCCGCCTTTCAAAAGACTCTTCAAGCGTGATGATAATTTCGGGGCTTTCGTACTGCTTCCGAAGGCTTTCCGCATGGCACGTGCTCAAAGCCGCCGGCAAGACCGACGATTTTTCGCTCAAGACGAACGGCTTTGCGAGCAGAAAAAGCCGCCGCCAATATTCCGCCGCCGAGCGCGTTTGGAATTTGGGGCAGAGCGCGGCAATCTGCGCGTTGCTTTCCGAAACCGACATGCAAATCCGTTCGGGAGGAGCTGGCATGGAGGACACGCTTTTGCAAATGCTTCTATATGAAATCATAATGAAGCGCGGCGCGAGAATTGCGAATTATAGTTAATAGTTATTGTTTAATAGTGAATAGTTGGCAGCGCGGCAAGGATTGTAGGGGCTGGCGAAGCCAGTTCCGAAGGTAGCACGAAGTGCGGACGTAGGAATGGAGCGATAGCGCAACCCCGAAAAGCCTGGTTTTTGTAACGCGAAGCGTGACAAAAAGCCGCCCAAAAACTATTAACTATTCCATATTCACTATAAACTAGAACTCTCTTTCGTTCAATTTTTCTTTGAGCGAGTTCAGCTCTTCGGCGGTGAACGTTATGCCTTTTCCCATTTTCTGATGATCCGCGCTCCAAGGGCGCAGGTCGTATTTTGCGGGGCGGTCTCCCCATGAGACGCGGTTCAGCTCGGTTTTCCAGCCGCCTTTGCCTTCCGAAATTACGGCGATGTGCTCTTCGATTTTGAATGTGAATTCGTCCATTTTCATTTTCTCCCATAAAAAGTCAAGAAAGAAAGTTGCAACTTTCTTTCTTGACTTTTTATGCCACTTCGTAATGAAATGAGAAGTGGCATTTGATATGCAAGTTTCCAACGGAAACTTGTCATGATAAAAAGTTGACGACATTTCAGACAACTTTTTATCATATCTCCTAATATATAATATACAATTTTTTGCGAATCTTTTCACGCAAAATTAAAAAAAGTTTTATTTTTTCGACTCGTGCTGGCGGTAAAGTTCGAGCGCGGCAACCATGAGCGCGTGCGGATATTCCGCGCCGCCCATTTTCGCGAAAACTTCGGCCTTGGGAATCTTGATGTAATTCAAGAATTCGTCGTGGTCGAGGCTTTGCTTTCCTCCGGCGTGCAAGTCTTCCGCCAAAAATACATGGAAGCGATTTGAAAAAAGCGCGGGGTTCGGGTTCATCGTCCCGAGGTGGACGAGGCGGCCTGCCGAAAATCCCGTTTCTTCCATGAGTTCGCGCCGCGCGCCTTCTTCGGGCGATTCGTCGCTTTCGATTACGCCGCCCGGAAATTCCACGCTCAGCCCTTGGTGTCCGTGCCGCCATTGCTTTACCATCAAAAAGTCGTCGTCCAAAACCGGAATCACCGTGGCCCAGTCGCGCGCCTTGAGGACGATGTAGTCGCCTTCCTGACCAAGCGGCGAAACGCTGTGCGCCTTTGTCACTTTGAAAACCGGCGTTTCCAAAATTTCCTCGCTTGAAGTTTCCTTCCAAATCAAATCAGAATCTTTCATTTTTAAACGCGCCTCCAGTTTTTCGCAAGTTTCGCTATGCCATCGTTTGACAAATTGTGCGATATGTTTTATTATATTATAGTCGATATTTAAAAAAAATGTTTTAAATCTGCGTGAAATTCGCGCAATGCGGGAGGAAAAAATGTCGATAGTTGCGATGGCGCGCCAAGTGGCGGCTCTCGGAGACGAAATCAGCGCGGAAGTCGCGAGGCTTTTGGGCTACAAATTCATCACGAAAAAGGAAATCGAGCAGAAAATTTTGGACAACGGTTTTCCTGCGGAAAAGCTCCACAAATACGACGAAGTGAAGCCGGGATTTTTCGCGTCGTTGGCGAAGGATCGCGACGAATATTTGTATTGCCTCCAGACTGCGATTTTGGAAAGCGCGGCGGAAGGAAACTGCGTTTTGATTGGGCGCGGAAGCGCGTTCGTTTTGGAGGAACTTCCGAATCTCGTTTCTTTCAGGTTCGTCTCGAATTATGACGTGCGGCTTTCGCGGCTTGAAAACGAATTCAATTGGAACGAAAAGCAGGCAAAGCAGCGCATCGAGGAAAGCGACGCGAATCGAATGGGATTCCACAAGAATTTTTTCAACATCGATCCCGAAGACCCGACGCACTACCACATGGTCGTGAACAGCGGCAAGATGGATTTGCAGGGCGCGGCGGCCGTCATCGTTTCGATCGTGCGCGCGTACATCACGAGCGAGCGCGAAGAGGCTGGCGCGAAAAAAATCCAGGAATTGCTTTTGGCGCAGCGTCTCGTGAATTCCTTGATTTTCGAACACAAGGTGAACATCAATTTTTTGCACGCCGTGGTCGTGGACAAAAAAATCGTCTTGCAGGGAATCTCGGATTCCGGCGCGTGCGTGGAAAAGGCTTTGGTTTTGGCGCGAAAGGCTTATCCTGAATATGCGGTGGAATCCGCGGTGAGCGTCGTGCAGGATTTTTCGTCTTATAAATAAGTTGGGCGTTGTCCGAAAAAATTGCGAAAGCGATGCGTTATCCTGCGAATGTATATTTGAATTTGGCGTTTCTCTTTTTCGGCGCGTTTTTGGGATGCGCTGCATGCATCGTCGCGGGCAAAATTTCGCGGCGAAAATATTTCAAATTTCGCCTTTCGCTTTCGTTGTTGCTTTTGGTGACGGCGGCGATTTTTTTCGTGTTGTTTTTCAACGAGGCGAGATTCCGGTCGTTTTGCGCGGATTTTGTTTTGGAATATGTGGAACGGCGTTTTCCCGCGCTTCTTTTGTACGCCGCCACAGGCGCGATTTGCGCGGCGTTTTTGCGAAGCGTTTTTCCGGTTGTTTCCGTGCTTTACATTTTGTTCACTTTTTGCTTTGGAATCGCGCTTTACAAGAGACTTCCGCAGCCGCAGAATTTCACGCTTACAGTGGGCGAAACTTTTTTGCGCGACGAATCCAACGGAAAGGAATATGAAATTTTTTCGGGGAAAAATTTGTCCGAAACGGACGCGGAATGCGGCGTGGCTTTTTTTGTTTACGAAATTGGCGAAAACGCGATTTTTCCTTTGCCGCATATTTGGTATGAAATTGCCGGCGCGACCTTGCGGAATTCTTCCGGCGAATTCCAAAAAATTCCTGGCGAAGATTTTTCATCGCGAAAAATTTTTGTCACGAAAAATTCCGACAATTTTTTTAAGAAAATTTTTTATGGAATCTGCGATGCGGTTTTGGACGACGCGCGTTTGGAAATTTTCGCGCTTCCGGAGCAGGAAGTTTTTCCCGCGCTTTACAAAGTGGAAATTCGGACGGAACTTTCGGATTTTCGAGTGGCGTTTGAAAAAATAATGTGATGCGAAAAATCGCGCTAAAATTTCGCGCGTTAAATATTGCAAGTGCGAAATCGAGATTCCGCACTTGTTTTTAGGAAAGAAAAATGAAAACTTCGAACAAATTTACGCTTGCGCGTATTGTCGCGGCTCCGATAATTTTCGCGCTTTATTTTTTGCCCGAATGGTTTGGCTCGGAGCCGCTCAGCAAGATTGTTTCCGTCGCGCTCATCGTGATTTTGCCGTTTGTCGAGCTTACGGATTATTTCGACGGGCATTTCGCGCGGAAGCACAACGAGGTGAGCGATTTTGGAAAAATGTTCGATCCTTTCGCCGACGTTTTTTTGCACCTTTCGATGTTCACTTGCTTTGTTTTCAGCGGCTACATGCATCCGGTTTTTTACGTCTTGATTTTGTACCGCGAATTCAGCCAAAATTTTTTGCGGATGGTCGCGGCGAAAACCGGAACTGCGATCGCGGCGCGGAAGGGCGGCAAATTGAAGACCGTTTTTTATGTGGCGAGCTGCTTTGTGGCTTTGGCGCAAAATTGCCTTGCGCGGACGGGACTTGCCGCCGCTTGGGGCGTGAACATGGGCGCGTTTAATTTGGCTGGGCAGGCGATGTTCGCCGTTTGCGTCGTGCTTTCGTATGCGAGCTTTTTTGATTATTTGAAAAACTTCGGGCACGTTTTGAAAGATGCCGCAGATTAGTTAATAGGGAATAATGAATAGTTAATAGTTAATGATGAATAGTTAATAGTTAATGATGAATAGGGAATAGTTGGGTGGTCGCTTCGCTACTGTTACATTGACAAACACAGGGAATTTCTGTAAAATGACTTGTATCTAAAATGAAGAAAATAATGGCTTTTGATAACGGACAATTCATCTACGCACAGATTTCAAGCCCGCCGTTTTCGGCGTTTTTGATGGTCGATAAATCCTCCGTGGGTACGGGGGGGGGTATGACAATCTAGGTAAATTTTGGAAAAAACAATTCTCATATAGAAGGACGCGCAATGCGGATAAAATCTTGCATTGCGCGTCCTTTTTGCGTTTAAATCGGCGTTTTGAATCCTCATCTTTTTGCGCCGATTGCTTCCCAATAAGTTACAAATACAAATTCACTGGACAAGAAAATATCACTCGCGAGTTTTGTAAAGTAAAACTCTGTAAGTATGTCTTTGCCCTGCTACGGAAATGGCATCAAATCGTGTTTGAAGTGTCCGCGCAGGTTGGAAAATGCCATCAAATCGCGTTTGAACCGTCCACGCGGTTTGGGAAGTTGCATCAAATGGGATTTGAAGTGTCCGCGCAGTTCTGGAAGTACCCTCAAATCGCGTTTGAACCGTCCGCGCGATTTGGGAAGTGCCTTCAAATCGCATTTGAACCTTTCGCGCGGGTTGGAAAATGCCCTCAAATCACGTTTGAACCCTACGCGCTGTTCGGAAAGTGGCATCAAATCGCATTTGAATCGTCCGCGCAACTTGGGAAGCAACTTCAAATCACATTTGAACCTTTCGCGCGATTTTGCGCAGGGAAATTTCATCACGAAAATACGATCGTCGCGTTTGTGGCGGCGAATCACAAATAAAAGGAGGTTTCTATGAAAGAAATCCAGTCAATCGCGCTCGTGAACATAAACAACGCGGCGCACTTTATGTTCGTCTCGAACATGGCGGAACGCGCGGAAAAAGACAAGACGGTGGCGGAAAAATGCGCGGCGCAAGTGAAGGCATTGCGCGAGGCGGTGAAAGCCGAAGACGAGAACTTGCAGATTTCTGCGAAGAGCTTGACCACGGACAAAATCGCCGAAGCCGACCGCTTGCGCGACCAGCTTTACGCCGGCTACAAAAAGGCCGTCGCTGGCTACACGAATTTCCCCGTGGAGGCTTTAGCGGACGCGGCAAAAGTCCTGCAACAGCACATCAAGGACTACAAAATCGACGTGAAAGCGCAGTTGGACAAAGAAACGGGGCTGCTCGTGAACTTCATTCAGGACTTGGAGGGCAAGTTCGCCGAGCAAGTGAAGGCTCTTTCGCTCGGCGCGTTCGTGGAAAAGCTGAAAACCGCGAACGAGGAAGTGCGCGAACTTACGGGACAGCGCACGGACGAGCGTTCGGCAAAGACGGCTGGCGCGCTCAAGGCGGCGCGAACGGCGAGCGATGAGGCGTACAAATTGCTCACAATGCACGTGAACGCGCATGCTCTGCTTGAGGGCGAAGCGGAATACGCGGCGTTCCTCGACTACGCGAATACGGAGATAGCACATTTTAAGCAAGAGGTATTGGGCGGAACGAAGAAGAAGTCGGCGACTTCTGCGGAATAGGGCGGCGCACTCCCCGGCGTGTCCGGGGAGTGTGTATGGACTAAATATGCGGCGGATGTCGTGTAAAAATAATCGTCGGCGGACATAAAGCGCAAAGGAGTTTTTATGAAAAAAAGAGTAAGGTGGATTGTGGTCGCGCTTGCGGTGGTATGTGCAATTGCGCTCGTTGTGGGGTGTAGCAATGGGACGGATGAATCGGATGATCCAACACCTATCGCGGTGGAGAGCGTCACGTTGTCTTCGAGTGCGCTCACTCTTGAGCAAGGCAAGAGTTATACACTGAGTGTGAATATAACGCCATGGAACGCAGACGACAAAACTGTAACATGGTCGTCTTCCGATACAGCTATCGCGAGGGTGTACAGTGACGGCGATGTTTTGGCAATCAAGGGAGGCACTGCGACCATCACCGCACGGGTGGGCAACAAACAGGCAACTTGCACGGTCACTGTGAAAACTATTGCAGTGGAAAACATATCGCTCAATTTTGAGACGCTTGAACTCGTGGTATATGGTGATGCAAAACAACTTACGGCGACAGTAACACCGGATAATGCAGATGACAAGACGGTAACATGGTCATCTTCCAATACAGATGTCGCTGTAGTGGAAGATGGTAGGGTCTGTCCGCTTGTGTCAGGCACAGCGACCATAACCGCACAGGCAGGCGGCAAGCAAGCGGAATGCGTGGTTACTGTAAAACCAAGAAATGATACTGCGCAGGGTAGTACCCCACAAGGCGGCACTACTCATGTACACAACTACAGCGGAGGTTTGTGTACAGTATGCGGATTTCAGAAGCCGTTCATGGTGGATGCCACAATAGACGACAGCGGCGTACTAACGAAGTATCGCGGTAGCGAGGAGATGGTGGAAATCCCCGATGGCGTTACAGGCATCGGGAATAATGCGTTCGAAGAGTGCGATAGTCTCGTGGCCTTGGTGATACCTGGCAGCGTGACAGCCATCGGTTCATGTGCGTTCAAGAAGTGTAAGAATCTCATGTATGTGGTAATCTCCGATGGTGTGACTGGCATTGGAAGCCATGCTTTTGAAGATTGTAGTAGTCTATCAATCATGGCGAAACCCAATGCTGGCACGGTGTACTCTGGTAGCGTGACGATACCTAGCAGCGTGACAAGAATCGGCGGATATGCGTTCTCTGGATGCAATGAGCTTGAGAGTGTTACTATACCCCGTGGTGTTACGATTATCGAGTCTTATGCTTTCTCTGGATGTAAAGAACTCACGAGCGTGAAATACAATGGTACGAAGGAAGAGTGGAATGCTATAGTAAAAGGCTCTGATTTGATATGGGGCACATACGATTATACCATAACCTGCACGGACGGAACTATTGCAAAACAGTAAACAGGAGTGATGGTGGCACTTTAGTGCTATGACGACACGACGGCTCACACCGCCGTGTCGTCATATATTTAAAAGTGGTGCAATCATTAGAAATATTTTGGAGGAAACTATGATAAGGAAAAGGAACATTGAAAAATTAGCGATGATTGTCGCCGTGTGTTTAGCAGTGTTGTGCGTTTTGGGGTGTAGCAATGAGGCGGATGAGCCAGAGATACCTGCTCCTATCGCAGTACAGAGCGTCACGCTCTACACAAGCACAATCACGCTTGAGCCAAACAAGAGTTATATACTGGGTGCGAGTGTAACACCGTATAATGCGGACGACAAGACCGTGAAATGGTGGTCTTCTGATGAGACGGTTGCTACGGTAGATGATGACGGTATGGTTACAGCGGTCAAAGAGGGTACGGCGACCATCACCGCAAAGGCGGGCGACAGGAGCGCGACTTGCATGGTTACCGTGAAGCGGCATGTAGTTGAAGTAGAGGACATCACGCTTGATGTAACTATGCTCAAACTGGAAATTGGCAAGACATGGAAACTGACAGCGACAGTGACACCTGATAACGCGGACGACAAAACTGTAACATGGTCATCGCCTTATACGTCAATTGCAACGGTTAGTGATGACGGTACAGTCACTGCGGTTGGTGGAGGCGTGGTAACCATCACCGCAAGGGCGGGTGGCAAGACTGCAACATGCGAGATTAACGTGAGGGGATTGTTCAGTACTACACATATCCATGAGTTCATCGGAGATGTATGCGAGTGGTGTGGAGATTCTAAACCAATCATGAAGGACGGAATTATAGATGACAGCGGCGAACTCACAAAATATAACGGAAACGAGATGTATGTTTCTGTACCCGAGGGCGTGACGGGTATTAGGAAGGAAGCGTTCAGAGGATGTTCGAGTCTCAGAAGTGTAACGATACCTAGCAGCGTGACGAGCATCGGAGAGTATGCATTCAGTGGATGTACAGGTCTTACGAGCGTAACTATATCCGAAGGCGTGACGTGCATCGGGGACAGTGCATTCAGAGGGTGTGATAGTCTCACTAGTGTAACAATACCTGGCAGTGTGGCGAGTATTGGAGACGTCG
>CAMWWZ010000084.1 GCA_947178095.1 uncultured Treponema sp. | reverse complement strand
GAACCAGGCTTTTCGGAAATTTCTTTAGGCGAAGAATCGGAAGAATCAAAGGATTTTTCCTCGCGGAATTTTTCGCGCTGAACTTGGGCGGAATTTTGCGTCTCGATTTCGGGAGATTTTTTTTCGCCGAGTTTGCTCAAATTTTCGCTGAGCATCGAAAAAAAGTCTTTCGATGAATTTCCTTCTGCGGCGAAAGATTGCTCGGTCTTTTGCGCGGGAATTTGCGAAAAATCTTGAACTGAATTAAGGTTGACAGAAAGCATTTAACCTCCGTAAAACATCGTCTTGCGGCATCCGCAAAACTTGATTTACGGAAGTCGCTTCATTCGATCGCGGTGGGCTTGCTCGTCATCTTGCGCTGGACAAGGGCCGCGCGTTCTGCGGGCATGAGCGAAAGCCAATATGCCACCATCGAAGCAGTGCCGGCTGCCTCCGCGCGTTCGGTAACTTTTCGCAGCACGTCGATGACGATTTGGTCGTCCATTGCCACGAGAATATCGACAGCGGCGCGTGGCGGCATTCCTTCAAGGTTCGCCGCAATTTGCTCGATGTTTACATTTCTATCATCGTACATTTTTACGAGATTGTTGAATGTTTTTTCGCGTTCTTCGAGATTTTTTTCGCGTTCGGCGATTTCTTCGGCGAGCCTCCGATTTTGATCCTCGGCAAGGCTCGAATCGCCCTCGCGCTTTTCAAGTTCTTCGCGGTAAATGTCCAAGGCTTCGCGCTGCTTTGCGAGTCGATCCAAATCCAAGTCTGCGGAAAGCGGCTTCGACGAAGTGGAAGTCGCGGAAGTCTGAGGCGTAAGTCCGAAAAGTTTGTAGACGGGAGCAAAAAGATTTTTCACGCGGATGACTCCCAAAAAGTCGAACCACAGAAGTCCGCCCAAAACGAGAATTATCAGAAGAAAGAGAAGAACTACGGTTTTTCCCAAAGAACTGCCTTTTGCCACTTTCCACCACCTGAACTCAAGTTATAGTCTAGCAATTTCAATATCGGAAGAAATCGCGCGGCTATTAACTATTACTTGTCAATATTTAAAGTTCCTGCTATCGCAGCTCCCATCGTGATGTCGTTTTCCACGCAGACGGTTTCCCAATAAAGTCCGCGCTGCTTCGTGAGAATTTCTTCGAGATAATTCTGGACGCGCAATGCGATTTTGTGCGTTTTGTAATAAGTCGTTCCGTTGCAGACGATGCAGACGGGCTTTGTGGGATCTTTTCCCTCGCCGCTTTTTACGACGTTCGCCACGAGAATCGCCGCCGCAAGCCGCGCCGAGCGTTCCACGATCGCGTCCAAAATTTCAAAAACGCGCTCGTAATCTTGTGCCGAGCCGTTTTCGGCGAGCATCGCGCCCAAAGTGGAACTCGTGTTGTACGGCGTGTGCAAGAACGTGTCAAGCTCGATCAAAGTGAGATCTTTCATTCCGAGGATTTTTTCCGCCAAATTTTTGCTGAAAAGTCCGTCTCGCGCCGCCGCCTGCAAAGCGTAAAACGAAATCGGTCCCAAGTACGCGCCCGACGAAGATTTTTCCATGAAGAAAGTTCCGGGCTTCGTGCTCGTCTTGTCGAATTCAATGTCGAAAGTGCTGCGCGGAATCTTGCAGAATTTTCCGACTTCGCAGACGATGATTTCAGGCTTTGAAATTCCGATTTCGCTCGACGCGCCCTGAATGTACGCGGCGTTCATTCCTGTTCCCAAGATGAAGCCGATGTAGCTTGAATATTTTTTTCCGCCCGCAGAAGAAGAAACTCCCGCTAAAAGAGCCGCCTCGGTGTCGTTCAAAAGCGCGATTCGCTTCGGGCGTTTCCAGCCGTGCTCCACAAGCGCGTCGGAAAGGCATTTTCCGATGTGGCTTCCGACGACTTCCGGCGCTTTCACTTCCTTCGAAAAGCCAAGCAAAATTCCGTCGCCGTCCTCGGTGATTTCCATCGGATACGAAAAGCAAAATCCGATGCAATCGGCTTTGTCTTTGAGGTGCTCCAAATTCAAAGCGATTTGGTCGAAAAATTCCTTGCGCCCGAGTTCGCGTTCCACGCCCGGCATGCGCGTTTTTTCCATAAAACTGATTTCGCCTTTTCCTTCGCCGTCGAACGTCACTAGGCACGAGCGGAAATTCGTTCCGCCCGCGTCAATCACGATTACGCTTTTATTGACGCAATTTTTTTCGGGCTTGGCGGTCCATGTGCGAATCATATCTTGATCGGCCTTGCGTCTGTGCAAGCCTTCGTCCATATCAAAAAGAATCGAATCGGCGACGGACGCGACATCAGTGTGCTCGACAAATCCGTGACTTCCCAAAAACGCGCTTACAGCATAAGACATAAAACACCTCGATAAAAAATATGGTATAGAACAGTATATCACGAAATGCGAAAAAATGCAATAAAATATTGCCAGGGAAAAATTCTTTTTGCCGACTTGTTTTTAGAAAGAAAACACTTGCCTTGAATTTGTTTTTGTGATATGATTCGTGCGGAGGTTTTATGATTTTTCCTTTGGACAAACTCGTTAAATTTGATGGCAACATTTACGAAATTACGGTTGCTTCGAACAAGCGCGCCTACCAAATGTCAATGGTAAAAGATCCTCTCATCGAGGAAAATCACGACAAGGTTGTGTCTTTGGCGGCGGAGCAACTTTTTGGAAAAGAAGTTACTTATCGAATACAGTCGATGAACTAAGCGCGCATTTTAATTAAAGGTTTCGCTTCTCTTGAATAAAAAAGTTTTCGTAGTTTTCGCGCCGACTGCAACGGGCAAGACGGAATTGTTGTTCCGCCTTTTTTCCGATTGCGAATGCCCGTTTCGGATAATCAGCGCGGATTCGATGCAAGTCTACCGTGGCTTGGACATTTGCAGCGCGAAACCTTCTCCGCAGGAACGTTCGCGTCTCGAGCATTTTTTGGTTGACATAAAAAATCCCGACGAACAATTTTCTGCGGCAGAATTCGTCGAGCGCGCGGATGCTCTTTGCGATGATTTTCTTTTGAAAAATTTGATTCCCGTGGTTTGCGGCGGAACTGGCTTTTACATTCGCTCGTTTTTGCTCGGGCTTCCGAAAACTCCGCCGGGCGACGAGCAAGTCCGCGCGAAGTTGAAAAGCGATGCCGAAAAATTCGGCTCGGAAGCGATGTGGAAAAAACTTTTTTCCGTGGACGAAGAAAGCGCGCGGAAAATAAATCCAGCCGATTTGTACAGAATTTTGCGCGCGCTTGAAATTTACGAGCTTACAGGAAAGCCGCGTGCGGAATTTGCCGCGCAGGAAATTCTTCGCGAAAAGTATGATTTTAAAATTCTCATCCTTGAGCGCGACCGCGAAGATTTGTACGAAAGAATTGACGCGCGTGTGGAAAAAATGTTTGCCGCCGGCTTGGAAAATGAAATTGCGAATTTGTCGAAAAAATATTCGCCCGATTCGCCCGGAATGAAAGCCATCGGTTGCAGGGAATTTTTCGAAGGCGGCACGATTCAGGAAATCAAGGCAAAAATCAAGCACGACAGCAAACGCTATGCCAAAAAGCAGTATGTTTTTATGAAGGGCATTCCGAACGCAAAAATAATTCACATTCCGCGCGGCGAGGACTTTCCTCGTGAAACGCTTGAATTTTTTTCGGATTGATTGTATAATATTCTATTATGTTGTTTTTGTGCCTGCTTTTTCCGCTGGGATTTTTGATTTGGTGCCGCGCGCAAGGCTTTGAAAAATTTCCGAAATTTGCGCTGATTGCTTTCATGGGACTTTTTCCTTCGGCGGTTTTTTGCGCGTACAAATATTTTTTCTCGCCGTTTTATTATTTGACGCAAGATTCTTTTTTGATGAATTTCTTCTATTATTTTCTCAGGCAAATTCTTATTCCGATTGCGGTTTTGACGATCGTGTTCTTTTTTGTGGACGGAAAGGATTCCGTGCAGGAAAGGCTCGCGAATATTTTTCCGTTTTATGCAGGATTTTACGCGATTTATATTCCGTTCATAGTTTTGTGCAAAGATTTGCCTTATCCGTTTTTCGCGCTTTTCGCAAAGCCTGCGATTTATTTTTCTATGATTTTGTCTTTGCCGAAGATATGCGCCAAATTTTTCGAAACGCAAAAGCCGGACACGAAGGCGTTGAAAAAAATTCTTTTGATTTTCGCGCTCGTCGCGGCCATTTTGCTTCCTGCCGTAATCGAATCTCTTTGGACGCTTGGCGTTCCCGCGTTTCTCACGGTGATTTTGACGCTCGCTTATTTGGCGGCCGCCGCGATTTTTTCCGTAATTAACAAATGAAATTTTGCGATGATTCGCGCCTAAACTTTTTTTTTATTTTGCCGAAAATTTGGGTATGAACAGTTTTTCGCGGTCAGTAGATTTATTGCAAAAAGCACTCGACGTAAATGCGTTGCGCTATCAAGTTACGGCGAACAATATAGCAAATTCCGAAGTGCCGAATTTCAAGCGTTCCACGGTGAATTTCGAAAGCGAACTGAAACGTGCGTTCGACTCGCAGGAAAATGCGCGCAATTCGTTCGATTTGGCTCGCACGAATTCCAAGCACGTTTCGATTCACAACGTAATCGATCCTGCGTCCGTAAAGCCGAGGCGCACAGTGGATTGGGCTTCCACGGAAAACTCGAACGGCAACAGCGTAAATGTTGAGACCGAGGCTATGAACGTCATCAAAATTCAAATGCAGTACAGGCTTTTGAGCCAGCTTGAGAATTTTGAATTCAGCCAAGTGCGCACGGCGATGCAGCCGAACAGATAGATTTAATTTGAATGTTTAATTTGTGCGTGTCGCAAATAAGGAGATAGGATAATATGGGAATCTTTTCTAGCATAAACATTGCTTCCACAGGATTGAGCGCGGAGCGTCTTCGCACCGATGTCATTTCCAACAACATTGCGAACGCTTCCACAACGCGCACTCAGGAAGGCGGCGCGTTCAAACGCTCGCGCGTGGTTTTTCAGCCGGTGAGCGATTCGAATCCCACGTTCCGCACTCCGTACCTTCCTTCGAATTTGGACAACGGTCCTGGAAAAGGCGTTAAAGTCCGCGAGATTGTGAAGGACACTTCGGAAGGAAAACTCGTCTACGATCCCGACCATCCCGACGCGATAAAAAGCGGACCGAATGCGGGCTACGTGGAAATGCCGAACGTGAACATTGTGAACGAAATGGTGGATTTGATTTCGGCTTCGCGCGCTTACGAAGCGAACACCACGGTGATAGAAGGCTCGAAAGAAATGTTCAGCGCGGCACTTGAAATTGCAAGGTAAGTAAAATAAAAGCACCGTGAGAATTTTTTTATTATGGAGCAAGGAAAAGTGCCGCACAAATGGCGCGTCGCTTTTTTCTTTGATATGGGAGGAAAAATGAAAATCAATGAAATGCAAGTCCTTCAGATGAAGGGATTTGAAAATGTTCAAAATACGAATCCGCTGAAAACCGCGCCTTATTTGAATCTGCCTTCCGCCGCAGAAGAACGCCAGCGGCTCAACGAAAAGTCGTTCGGCGAATTTCTTTCGGATGCCGTAGCTCAGATGAACAAGCAGCAGACGAATGTCGCGGCGATGGAAGAGCAGCTCATCACGGATCCGGAAAGCCTTGACATTCATGACGTTACCACGGCGATGGCAAAGGCGCAAATGTCGATGACGCTCGCAAAAACCGTCGTTGACAGAATAGTAACAGGTTGGAACGAAATTACGACGACAAGGTAATTTTGCGAAGACAAAACTTGGCGACTAAATAATGTTGCCAAGTTTTGCCGCGAAGGTTTGTAAAAAACTTTTGGCAAAAAGCGGCTTTAAAATGTCGCGCAATTTTTTTCAAAAACTCAACATAAAAAATGGCGACGAAAAATAGTCGCCATTTTTTATGTTTTCATTTCAATTCCTCGTCCCTCGTGAACAAAGTCGCGGTTTTGTTATTGTAGATAATCAAGTCGAGCGCGTTGATCAAAATCTTTATCCTGTAATTTTCCTTGTTCACTTGCGCACTTCGATATTCGCTTTCGGTTATGATGCCGCGCTGATACCACGAAGCGGTGTCGCTTTCGAGTTGCGAATAAGTTTCAAAACTTTCGGCGTTCGTTCGCGCCGCCCATTGCAATTCTTCCAGAGAACTTTGCTGCGCGACCAAAGCCGTTTCGTAATTTTTCCGCGCCGACTCGATCGCAACCAATTCCAGCGTCTCGTCAACCTTTTCGATTTTTTTCTGAATGTCCGCGAGGCGGAATTGATTCGGCAAAAACGAAAAACTCAATTTGTAAAGCGGATGAAAATTTCCAAAATCAGTCGGAAACGAAACGCCCGCGCTCGCCTGCAATCCGGTCTTTTGCCACGACAACGACGAGCCAATGTCAATCGTGTCTCCGTATTCCATCGCATTCGTCATAAACGAATTCACGGTGTTCGCAAAAGTATAGCCCGCATTCACGCTGAGCGAAAACGCCTTGTCCGCCGCGCGGATTTTCGAATTGATTTTGTTCGTCCAAACCGCGCTTTCAGTTTCCGCGAAATTTTCCTCGTCAAAATTCAAAATGTCGGCCGCGGCGACTTCGGGAATTTTCGTCGGAAGGAATTCCATCGCGTCGGAAAAATCATATTTCATTCCGCATTCCTGCGCGAAGATTTTCGTTTCGCGCTCAAGCTCGTGGCGATAAATTTCCACGTCGTGCTCGTCGCTCGCCACTTCCATTTGCTTGAGCCGATATTTCGAAGAAGCCGCGCTATAGCCCTGCACGCGAAGTTCGTCGAATTCCAGACGATGCTCGTAAAGCGATTTTTGCGCCGTGATTATTTTCGAGGCGATTTCAAAAAGATTTTTGAGCTTGGTGTAAAATTCGCTTTCCATGTTGACGAAGCCGTTTTGCAAATCGCGCCGCGCTTCAAGCAAAGCGCGCTCGGATTTGAGCAATGCGATTTCGCGTTCTTCGCGCACGCTCGAATAAATGTCCACGCTCACTCCGAGCGAAGTGTTTTTTATTTCGCTTTCGCCGTTTCGGGCGGAAACATTTGAGGACGCGGTGAATCGCAAATTCTGCGCCGCAGGAATTCCGAGCGAAGCGTTCGGCGAAAAATTGAAGCTTCCGCCGTTGCCAAAGCTGAACGCGATCGAGCCGGTGGAAAGCGAGATGTTCATTCCGTTTGAAATCGAAGTGGACTTTGAATTTAAAATCGCCTTGTCAACTTTTCCAGAAAGTTCCTGCAAGGCGAGACTGTTTTGAAAATATCCGAGCAACAATTTTTCAAGCGATTCCTGCGCATGCAAATCAAAGAACGCCGCCAAAATCAGAAAAACGCAAAAACGTTTCATATTGAGAAAACAAATTTTCTTGATAATAGTAACAAATGCAAAACGAGAGAAAGTCGCATGTTTGTTTTAGGCCGCCGCGTTTCCAAGGGCTCGCATTGCGCAAAGCGCAATGCGAACTTTTCGGATTTGCGTTCGCGTCGCTCGCCTAGTCTTTCAGCGAATAGACCATGATCGTGACCACGCGCACGTTCTTTATGTCTTCCAGTCCCACGGCCGCGTCGTCGATGGAAAAAAGTCCTTGGCTCGCGCTCATGATTTTTCCCACCTTGCTTCCGCTGTCGTGCGCGAACTGCTCGGCGGCGAGCAGGGCGTTCTTTGTCGCGTCGGCGATCATCTCGGGCTTGATTTCGTTCAGCCCGTTGAATTCATACTTCACCCTGTTGTCGTAGTCGGAAGAAAGCGCGACGCCTTTTCCCATCAAATCGATTGTGTCAATCGATGCTGCTTTTGCTTTGGAAACTTTTTCGGTCCGCACTAAAACCGTCT
Source organism: uncultured Treponema sp. (assembly GCA_947178095.1). Lineage (GTDB taxonomy): Bacteria > Spirochaetota > Spirochaetia > Treponematales > Treponemataceae > Treponema_D. Next base: position 4,052 of record CAMWWZ010000084.1, on the reverse strand, counting down.
GCTTGGCGATGTAGTTGAACTTCCTTTGCGACTGGTCGAGATAGATGTTCGTGGTGGTGTCCGTGATTTCCGGCGAAAGGACGGAATAGTCGCCTTCATTCAAATCGTATTCGCCCAAAAAGTCGAGGACGATTTTCGTCTTGGAAATGATTTCCCTTTGCAACGCCGGCAAATCGTTTCCGCTCACGGAAAACGAGACGCGCCAAGTGGCCATGTCCGCGGGAACTTCGCGCTCGGCAAGCCCGCGCACGGAAACGGTGCGGCTGGTCTTCGCGATCTTTGTCATTCCGCAAGCGAGCGTTGCCGCAGAAATAATCAGCGCGAACGAAACAATCAAAATGTTTGAAGTCTTCATTTTTTCTCCTATCTTCTACATAAAAATATAATAATGCGCGCGAGTTTTTTCAATATTGTTTTATTGCTTTGCGAAAAAATCGCGCTTTTAAATAAAATGGCGCGGATGGGATTTTGTTACGATGTGTGTGAAAAATGAAAGCTGCCAACTTTATCGCCGTGAATTTCTTTTCCTAACATTCCCCCACTACTTTTGGCGAATGCTCGCTCAAAATATCGTTGCCGTCAAAACGGTCAATCGCGGCCCGCAGTTTTTCTATTCCGTCAGAATCCGCATCCGTAATTTCCACGTCGGTGATTTGCACCGCGTAATACAAATCCGCTGTTCCTTGCGAGGCGGTTTTGTATCCGCTTTGTTCGAGCCGCTCCAGCAATGCCGCTTTTTCACAGATTTGTATCGCCTGCCCATGTTCGGGGGCGGCGATGTTTCCTTTTACAAAAAAATGACAGTCGGGATTGTAGCCGATGAATCTTCCGCAGCACGGAAGCAGGTTATGGACGGGGTAGAGCGTTTCGCCTTTCTTGCGGTAAAAGAAGAAGACGAAATCTTTTTTCTGCGAGCGGATTTGCTCGGCGTAAGACTTCCGCAAAAATCCTGCCATCGTGAAATGCAGGCGGGGAATAAAATCATGCTGCCAGTCGTAGGCGGAAAGCGTGATTTTTGGAATCGGCGTTGCGTCGATTTTTTCCAATGTGGCGGAAATCTTTTTTCCCTGCACGTACTGCTCAAAAACAAAATCGGGATTCAGCTCCACAAGCGAAATCGGGCAGAGCGTCTCCAGCGCAAAACTTTGCATGAGGCGCAGTTCTACTTGCCCTGCGCATCGCACATGTTCGCCGCAATTCGGAAACGTTTGGGGAAGCAAGAACGCATTCGCCACTTTTTCAAGCGACGAGAGCTGAAGAAAATGATGAAACGCCTTGTGATACGCGAACTGCTTTACGACATCTTGAATGCCGGGCTGATTTGAAATCGCATTCCTTTCGTATTTCGGCACATAATATTTCCCGTCAAGAATATAGAAAACTCCGCCGCGAATTGCAATGATGTCCGGCCGCAACGTTTCGCTTGATTCGACGACGCTTCCGTGGAATTCCCATTTCGCCTTTTCGATGAGACTTTCCAACGTGCCGTAATCTTTCAGTCTTTTCGGATTGCGGGCGTGATTTTTGAAATCAAGAATTCCGCGGCGTTCAAGGCTTGCAATTCCTTCGTTTTTCACGTCGTCAAAAATCGCGGAGCACGCGCTTTCCCAAACCATGTTGAACGCGTTCGTGCCGTAAAAGCAGAAACTGTCCGCAGTTTTTTCGGATTCCGCTTCGTCCAAAAAAGTGCGCATTGTCTTCAAAAGATTTTGCTTTCTTGTGACGAACTGATTTTTGATTTCCGCGTCGAGCCGATTTTTTATGTAGGCGATGCCGCCGAAGTCCGAAAAATCCCTTGCGCACAATTCCGCCGGGGCGATGTCGAACAAATCAAGAACGCCGATTTCTTGCAGCTCGCGCGAACATTTTGTCAGAACGCATTCATGGAGCAGCCGGAAAAAATCGTGGGAATCGTCACGGAATTCGCTCGTCCGCACATCGACATAATACGGCTTTGCATTTCTCACGAATGCGAACGTTTCTCCAATCGTTTTGTCCCAGTCGATTTGTCCTTCGCCGTTCGTTTCGATTGTCTCGCGCTCGTTGGTGTAAATGCCATGCGCAAAATAGTCCTCAAGCAAATGGATTTCCATGGCGAGCCGGTTGAAGCGTTCTTTTTGCTCTGTGCCGGCGTGCAGGTATATGTTCTCCGATTTTTCGCGGTCGTATTTTTGAATCGCCTTTAGGACTTTCTTGAAATGCGGAATGATTGCGGGATTTTCTGCATAGCATTTTCCGTCCGCGCCGTGCTCAACATATTTGGGCAGGCATTTTAGGACGCACTGTTCAGCGCAGGCGATTCCGACAAAGCAAAAGGTAAAGCTGCGAGAGATAGCCCTCTGTTATTCTTTTGTGGATAGTTCTTTTATATATAGTCAATCATCTTTAATAAAGATCGTTATGCAAGTTCTCTATTAATAACGCTTTTTTTTGCTTGACAGGTATACTTCAACAAAAATTTTCATACCATCGAAATTGGTATTTTCTTTTTTTTCCTTTTATGTTATATTATATTTCTTATTGTTGTTTAGATGTTTGTTCTTTCCGTTATAACGGAAAATTATAGACTTTTTAAGGTTGAACATTATATTTTACAATTTACAAAGAATAGATGGAGAATTTAGAAATGATAGCAACTATACTTGGTTTTGATATTAAACAGTATTCAGGTTCAGAAACAATCGCTGATATGGTACAAAAAAGAAATGTTTTAAAAGAAACCTTGAAAGAAGCAATAAAAGAGTTTCCTGAAATAAAGAGTGCTTTTGAGAATTTAGGAACTCCTGATACTGGAGATGGTTGTTACATAATTGTTGATTCTGGGCGATTAAACAATATTCTAAAGTTATTTGAAAAGATATTGTCGTTGCTGTCTACGCAAAATATAATTAGGCTTAGGGCGGTTGCACATAGAGGAGTTGTTGAAGAAGATTCCAATATAAATGATAGCGGAAAAACATTTGTTGGGGATGGCATAAATCATTGTGCACGGTATTTGGATTCGGCTCCACTAAAAGAATTAATAGATATAAATCCGAATTCAAGTTTTGTATATTCAATAAGCTCTGAGTTCCAAAAAGAAATTGCATTTTATGAAGATTTTAATTTAGTCTTTTATAAGAATTATTTGTTTAAAGTAAAAACTTATTCTAATCACATATTTTTAAATATTTCCAATGTTGTAAATATTCCCGAAGAAAAATCATTAGCCGAATTAGAAGCATTGACTCTTAAGAGAGAACATATTGGTTTCTTAAAAAAGGCTGATTTCGTTTATCCTGATAAATCTTTCCCATCTGACTTAGATTCATTCTTTGTATATCCATATTTGATTTGTCAAGGTGCTATTAAGAAGTCTGATAGTAAAATCGATGGAAAAACATTTATTCAAAATTATATAAATAATCCCAAAAATGCTTTAATTATTGGAGATGATCAGATAGGAAAAACTTCATTATCAAAAAAATATTTTGAAGATATTTACAAATCAAAAAAGTATATTCCTGTTCATGTTTCATGTAAAAAAGATGGTCATAAATTATTAAAGAATCTTATTGTCGAAGAATTTGAACGGCAGTATGAACAGAAGTTTTCTGAAGATTATCGAAAATTGATTGTTTTAATAATAGATAACTTTCACTATTGGGGAAATAACCAGCAAAAAAAATTTATTGCTGCTTTATTAGAAAATCCTGTGGGTGGAGTAATTCTTTTTGCAAATGCCCTATTCAAGGAACGAATGGATAAAATTAATATGCTTAGGGATTATTCTTTCTATGAGATTAAAACTTTTGGATATGAAAAAAGAAATGAATTGATCAATAAATGGATAGATTTTATAAATGCAGATAATGAAAACTATGAATCTGAGGATGACTTAAACCAATTTGTAGATAAAACCCTTATTAATGGGTTGTTGCCATACACACCATTTTATATTTTAACTGTATTGCTTGCAAAAAAAGATTTTGTACAAAATGCTAATGATACAATTACTTCTAAGGCTAGATGCTATGAGATTTTAGTCGATTTGCAATTAAAATATATAGACA
>CAMWWZ010000083.1 GCA_947178095.1 uncultured Treponema sp. | reverse complement strand
ATTGAAATTGCGCGGAGCCTTCAATCGGCAATGCGCCTTCAAATCTTCGTAAGAATTGAATTCTCTGTTTTCGACTAAAAAGTCTTGATAAAGTGCCATTCTAACCTCGCTTGTTTTATTTTTTACGTCACAAATTAGACAAAAAAAAATCAATGTTGTTGCAAAAACTATTTTATCATTAAGCGAAAAAGTAGTCAAACCAATTTAATCGCAGTGCGATGATTAACAAATTTTCAAATCGAATTGCCTTTTTCGAAAAAATTTATTATTTTAAAAGTAAAGCGCAGTTAAAAACTCGCTTGCAAAAATTGTCTGCTCGCGCAGGCGAATCAAATTTTGAGGAGGTTTAATAAAATATGAAATTCTACATTTGCAAACATTGTGGAAATTTGGTGATGATGCTCAAGGATTCGGGCGTGGTTCCGAATTGTTGCGGCGAAGCAATGACGGAATTGATTCCCGGAACTACCGACGCGGCGACGGAAAAGCATGTTCCCGTTTTTGAGACGCATGGAAATTCCGTAAAAGTCAAAGTCGGCTCGGTCGAGCATCCGATGGCGGCGGAACATTACATTCAGTGGATTGCGATCGAAACCACGAACGGCTGCCAGGTAAAGCATCTCAAGCCCGGCGAAAAGCCCGAAGCGGAATTCATTTTGACGCAAGGCGAAAGCCTCGTGGCGACCTACGAATATTGCAATCTTCACGGATTGTGGAAAGCGTAATTTTTTGACCGCATAAAAAAGGAATCAACATACCTCGACGCAAGCATCGGGGTATGAAACCCTCCGCACGAATCACATTCGCGATTCCTTTTTTGCAAATAATTTTTGCTTCCCATGCTACAAATGCCGCAAATTTTTTCGGTAATCCGAAAGTTCCTCTTCGCTGAACTTTCGCAGTATGCCATCAATTTCCGAAATAAGCTCGGCACGATCATGCGGAAGATTGCCGTGCAGTTGAACTGCGTTCGATGCGCCCAGCGCGGCAAAATGCGTCGGAATTGAAAGCCCTTCCACAAGCGTCCTCAACTCACGGTATTTTTCGGTTTCGCTTTCTTCCGCCCATTTTCCATTTTGGATTTCAGCATACAATTCCGATTTGGCGCAAACTGTGAGCATGGACGCGCCGATGATTTTCGGCTGAAGCTGATTGAAAATCGCAAGTGTCCGTTCTGCGCCGCGCTCGCCGTTTCCTTTTCCGCTTATGCCAGTCAAATAAAAAAAATTGTAGTCAATCGTGGCTTCGTCGAGTTTGCGGCATTGCTCCAAAATATCTGCGGACGCATACCCTTTGCGCATAAACGCGAGCGCGTCATCGTCGCCAGTTTCCACTCCAATCATGATTCCGTTGTAGCCCGCGCTTCGCAGTTGTTTCAGCTCTTCAATGCTTTTTGGCGCAATGTCAGTAATCCGCGCAAAACAGCCGAGCGTTTTCAATTTTGGAAGATGCTGCTTTGCAAGAAACGCAATCCGCCTGAGTTTTTCCGATGAGAGTACGAAAGGATTTGCGCCCGTGAGAAAAAGGCGTGTCGCGCCTGGCACAAGTTCGTTCAATTCCCGCAAATCTTCTTCAATTTCCGATTCCTGCGACATCTTGAATTTAAACGGCACGTCATCATAAAGCGTGCAAAATTTGCACTGATGGTGCGTGCAGCCCGCCGTCACTTGCAACAAAGCCGACCAAGCCTCATAGGGCGGCCGCCAAATTGTTCCTGTAAAATGCATAAAACCTCCTGATATAAATTGCATTTTTTTGCGTTTTCTTATAAGATAATTATGTGCAGTATGAAAAATCAAGAACTGTACTTATTTAGTGTTAGTATTAAAAAGATACTGTAAAGCAAAAAGAGGTGTGATAAATGGCAGGAAAAAAATTCTTAAAGCGGGAAGTAATGGCGCATTGTGTGCCGATGAGCATCTTGCAATCGGTGCTCGGCGGAAAATGGAAATTTTTGATTTTATGGTACATCGCGCTTGACGGAACATTGCGTTTCAACGAACTTTTGCGCAGAATCGACGGTATCACTCAATCAACGCTCACAAAGCAATTGCGCGAGCTTGAAAACGATGGATTCATTCTTCGCAAAGTGTATCCGGAAGTTCCGCCGAAAGTCGAATACTCGCTCACCGCCACGGGGAAAAACTTTGTCCCGATTCTCACGCAGATGATGCTGTGGAGTCAAAAACATTTGTGCGCGCCAAACTACAAAAGTCCGTACTCCGCAAAAGACATCCGCCGGCTGCTCGGAAAGCCATCGCGCACAAATAAAAATTCGTGAGTAAAATTTTTTGAAGGGGAAACTGCGTTCGAGGAAATTATCGTCAACACTTCGACGGAAGGAAGTTGGGGCATCCTTACATTGGATGAATCCGCCGGAAAATTTAAGTACGAGAATGTGTCGCCGAAAAATTGATTTATCGCAAGTTATGAAGTTTTTTTACATTGCGATAAAATTTCAGGTTTTTATCGCAAGCTGCAATATTTTTCTTCAAAAATTGCGATAAATTTTTGGTTTCTATCGCAAGTGTGGATTTTTTTTTGAGTTAGATTTTATCGCAAAATTTTTTTCACTGAAAAGCAAATCTTTAAATTCGCAAAATGAAAAATCAGTGTTGCGATAAATTTAAGGAATTTGCGATAAAAATATCGCAAATTTCGTGTTTCAAAAAAATTGCTTTATCGTAAGTTGTAATGCTTTTTTTAAACTTGCGATAAAATTTCAGGTTTTTATCGCAAGCGTGAGTTTTGTGAATCAGATTTTATCGCAAAATTTGCATTTTTATCGCAAACTACGATATTTTTTTTCAAGTTTGCGATAAGTTTTTTGTTTTTTATCGCAAGCGCGAATTTTGTGAATCGGATTTGTTTAACTTTTTAAAATCGTGCTTTCGCAAAGGGCTGAAAAATCTATTCGCCAAGCAACAAATCTCGCAAGGCAGGAACGCTCTCGGCGATATAATCCGCGCCCGCAGCCGCAAGTTCTTCGCGGCTGCCGTAGCCGTACAGCACGCCGACCGACTGCACGCCGTTCGCCCGTGCGCCGTCAATGTCGTGGTGGCGGTCGCCGACCATAATCACATCGTCGGGGTGTGCGCCGCTTGCGTCCAGCACGTAGCGGATGACCTTTGCCTTGTCCGCCCGCGTCTCCGCCTCGTCGCTTCCGCCGCAGTGCGAAAAATAGCCGCGCAGACCGTAGCGTTCCAAAATGGGATACATATATTTTTCGGGCTTGCCGGTGGCGACGCACAGCGTCTTTCCCGCCGCCTTGAGCGACGCGAGCAATTCGGGGATGCCCGCGTACACGCCGTTGTCAAAAATGCCGTGCACGCCGTAATAGTCACGGTACGCCGCCATGGCCCTGCGCGCGTCGTCGTCGCTGAATCCGTAGAACGTGGAGAACGAATACACGAGCGGCGGGCCGATAAAGCGGCGCAGCTTGGCATCGTCCGGCTCGTCAATGCCGAACTGCCGAAGCGCGTGCCGCACCGACCGCACGATGCCCGGTCCGCTTTCCGTGAGCGTACCGTCCAAATCAAAAAAGACGAACTGCTGTTTCATGCAATCTCCTTAAGCGCGTCGCATTTTGCAAAAAAACTTGTGTCGCTCTGTTGCGATAAATATGATAGCACAAAGCGTTCTATAGTTTCAAGCGCAGCGTTTTGGTAAATGCAATCCCCCTCCACACGCACATTATTTTTTGCGATATGTTGATTTTAATCTGGAATTATTTTATAATAAGAAAATCGCAAAATGCGGAACAAGAAAATTCGCCTCCGTTGGGACTAGCATCTGCAACGTTTCACTTCCGTAAGGGGCTTCAGAAAAAAAACAAACTAAACGCGCAATTTTTCCGGGAGGTTCGCAATGAAAATCGAATTGCAAAAATGGTCGTGGCAAGACAAGCAGGCTTTGATAAAAATATGCAACAACGTTGATAGAACTTATCTTTCGAATCGGCTGCCGCATCCTTACACGGAAGAATCGGCGGATTGGTGGCTTAATATGCTTGCCGAAAACGACGGAAAAACTGGAATCTTTCGCAAAATAATTGCGGACGGCGAAATCGTCGGAAATATAACTGTGGAAAAAAAGTCGGACGTGTATTCTTGCGATTCGGAAATCGGATATATTTTGTTGGCGGAAAAATATTCGAAAGGAATTATGACGGAAGCCGTGAGGCAAATCTGCGAACTTGCTTTTTCCGCGCTGGACATTACGCGAATCACGGGATTGGTTTACGAGCCGAACATTGTTTCGCGAAGAGTGCTCGAAAAAAATGATTTTGTTCTCGAAGGCGTGATGAAAAACGCCGTCGCAAAAAACGGTGAAATTTACGATTTGCGCATTTACGGAAAAATAAAATAATTAGACTTTTAGAAAATCGGCGCGGACATAATTTCGCGTTTTAAAAAATCGCGCGACAATGTTTTTAATTTTTAAAACGGCGTTGCAATTTTCATTTGAAGGCGGCAGGCTTTGTCGGAAATAATCGAAAAGGAAATTGTTACAAAAGATTTTCTCACAAAATCGAATTTGCCGGCAAGCGATTTCGTAATAAATCCTTACGTCGGTTGCCCGCACGCTTGCAAATATTGTTACGCGAGTTTTATGAAACGCTTTACGGGGCACACGGAAAAATGGGGAAATTTCATCGATGTAAAACGTTGCGAAAAGCCGATTGATGCGAAAAAATTGTATCGCAAATCGGTTTTCCTTTCTTCCGTGACGGATTGCTACAATCCTTTCGAGGAAAAATATAAAATAACGAGAAATATTTTAAATCAGTTAAAACAGGCGGATTGTTTTGTTTCAATTTCCACAAAATCCGATTTGATTTTAAGAGACATTGATATTTTGAAAGAGCTGAAAAATCTGACGGTCGCAATTTCAATCAACACGTTGGATGATGATTTTCAAAAAGACATGGACAACTCGAGCGGAATTGTGCGGCGAATTTTCTCTTTAAAAGAATTGCGAAAAAACGGAATTTATACGATTTTATTTATGTCGCCGATTTTTCCGTATATAACTGATTTTAAAAAAATCATCGAAGCGACGCAGGATTTTGTGTGTGAATATTGGTTTGAAAATTTGAATTTAAGGGCGAATTACAAGCAGGAAATTTTTTCATACGTTTCCGAAAAATATCCGCAATATTTAAATGGCTACAAAAAAATTTACAAAGAAAAAAATACGGAATATTGGGAAAATTTATCAGCGGAAATTGACGAATATTGCCGGCAAAAAAAGATTAATTACAAAAATTATTTTTATCACAATTTGCTCGTTGCGGAAAAGACTGAAAATTCAAAAAATGCAAAAATTTGCGCGAACAAAAATTGAACGCCGATTTTCCAATTTTACGATGAAAATTTGAAAAGTCGGCGCGGACGAAATTTCCTGCGATGTTGAAATCCTCTTGAATGAAATTTCATTTGCCGAAAATTTTTTCGACCAAGCCTTTTACGTTCGCCACAAAAATCGCGCCTTCGCATTTTTCGGGAACGAGGATTTTTTCAAAGCCCAGACTTTTCGCGGTTTTCACGCGCTGCTTTACGCGCGGAACTGGACGGATTTCTCCGGCAAGGCTCAGCTCGCCCACCAACGCCGTGCCGTTTTGCAATGCGATGTCCGTTCGCGCGGAATAAAGCGCGGCCGCCAAAGCAGCGTCGATCGCGCTTTCGCCGAGCCGCACGCCGCCTGCTACGTTCACATAAATGTCTTGGTCGCTGAATCGCAAGCCTGCGCGTTTTTCCAAGACGGCGGCAATTCTTGCCACTCGCGCGCTGTCGATTTTTTCGGAATACACTCGGCTCAAATTCGCTTTGGCTGGAACTGTCAACGCCTGGATTTCCACCAAAAAAACTCGGCTTCCTTCGAAAACTGCGGCGCATGCGATTCCTGCGGGCTGCTTTCCTTCGCGCCGCGTGATGAACATTGCGCTTGGATCGACGACGCCTTTTAGTCCAGTTTGGCTCATTTCGAAAATGCCGAGCTCGTCCACCGAGCCGAATCGATTTTTCAACGCGCGCAAAAAACGCACTTCGTCGTTGTTGTGTTCGAATGAAATCACGGTGTCAACCATGTGTTCCAAAGCCTTCGGACCTGCGATGTTTCCTTCTTTCGTGACATGCGCCGTCATCACCAAAAACGAGTCGCGTTCTTTTACCCAGCCGATCAATTCGTTGCCGCAATATTTGAGCTGATTTACAGTGCCGGGAATTATTCCGCCTTCCACGGAATAAACGGTTTGAATTGAATCGATTACGGCGAAAATCGGATTGAGCTTGTCGAGCGCCTCAAGAATGTCTTCCAGCCGCATCGTGCACAAAATTTCGATTTTGGAACAATCCAAACCGAGCCTATCGGCGCGGCTTTTTATTTGCGACGCGCTTTCTTCGCCGCTCACATATAGGATTGCGCCGCCGACTTTTTTTGAAACGCAAGCCGCCGCCTGCAACAAAAGCGTGGATTTTCCGATGCCCGGCTCGCCGCCGAGCAAAACCGCGCTGCGCTTCATCGCGCCGCCGCCCAAAACCCTGTCGAATTCCGCGATGCCAGTTTGGATTCTTTCTCCTTCCTGCGCCTGCACCGTGCTCAAAGGAATTGGGCGGGCTTTTTGCGCTGCCCCATTTTTTTGTGTTGCGAACGTCGCGTTCGAATCTTCGATGAATTCGCGCATCGTGTTCCAGCCGCCGCATTCTGGGCATCGCCCGAGCCATTTTGGTTGCGAATATCCGCATTCCGCGCATTTGAAAATTGTCGTTCCTTTTTTTGCCATTTTATCCCGCGATTTTTAAAATGAAATTTGCCCGACGAATTTCTTTCCCCGAATTTTCGTCAATTCAAATTCCAAATGCACAAAATTTTTCGTGCGATTTTGACATCAACTATTATATATGAATTTTTGAAAAAAAATCAGTGCAATTCTTAAAAAAAAATAAAATTTTTGGAATGAAAAAAAAGCCACTCGCGACGCGAGTGGCTGCGGCAAGTCACGCTATGGTTGGCGCGACTTGCGAGCGGTTAGTTATTCCCGTTTGTAAATCGTTCTGCTTCCAACTTCAGAGATAGCATCTTCATAGCCATCGCATTCCGCCTTCACGACTACAAAGACCTGTGCATCTGTGCTAGAAAGACCACTCTTTGAGAAAGTATACACATATTTTGTCTTAGTGCTCTCTTCGGTGTCCCTTGTCATGGTTATCGGTGTGCCTTGATCAATGACTTCATTTGCTTTCGGTTCGATTTGGGTAGTCGGTGTTACCAAAAGGTAAGCCGTAACTTTCGTGATGTTTTTAATATCGTCAGAGACAGAAGTTTTTGCAACGATAGTCCACTTGAGATCATTCCAAGTAGAGAAAACTTCCTGTGCAACTGGTTTTTTATTTGTTTCACTTTCTGACGTAGAGGAGACAAGTGAAAGCGTTCTTTTTTCTGCCTTTTTAAGATCTCCTTTTATAGCAGCGAATCTTCCATCGTCAAATACTACAACAGTATAGGTGTAAGCCTTGGCCGGATCAGTGACCTTGTCGTAGACAACGTATGTATTGGAATCCGCGTCGTCCAATATAATCTTGTTGGTATCGCTAGTGATTTCTGTCTGGTCGATTTTGCCAGATTCAGATCGGTATACTTTGTATGAAGTGGTCGGTACAGGCTTGCCGTCTTTCTGTGCGGGCGTGAATGAGATTCGGACAGTGTTGTCTGCGCTGGTAGCGAAATGATTTATGTTGTACAGATATCCTGCCGTAACAGCACCTGTTTCAGTGAGACCAGTAGCTGTGACGACTCCCAAAGTTGCCGTTTTAGACTTGCCGTACTTCGTACCGTCCGTAACAACGACGATATACTCATAAACCTGCTTGTTGTCGGTAATCGCATCATCGACATAATACGTTTTGGTAGCAGATTCAGAGATAGATTCTTTGATGCCGGTGACTTCAGTGGTCGCATATTCGCCTTTTACGTGGCGATATACTTTGTACAAAGAAGTCGGCACATAAATTCCGTCTTTCTTTGCAGGCTCGAATGAGATGCGAGCGGTCTTTCCGTCAGAAAGGTAGGCCGCGCTTACATTGTTAGTATCGACAGTCAAACCCAATGATTCAATCGTAACAGTTGCCTTTGACTCGACCACACTTTCCAAATAGTTGTCGTAATCATAGTTGTTATAAATTTGATTACCCTTGACATAAACATTAGTAAATGATTTTACGCTGATTTTAACTTTGTACTCGCCTGGATTAAAGACGCGGATATTTTCAGCGATGGTCGTATTGTTGGCCTGGCTGTTTGCAACCCATTTTCCCCAAGTTCCTCCTACGTCAGCTTCATTCGGAAGGTCGTTGCCAAGAAGAGAAATACCATAGCCAAGGTATGCTTTCGCAGGGAAATTGACATAGATGTTGTTTTTGTCGGCACTTACCGTAATATTTTCTGAAGAGACAACGAATTTGTCGTCTTTCACTTTTTTTTCCGCATTTTCAACATTGACTTCTTTTCCGTCATAGCCGCCTTCGAATGCAGGGAGCAAAAGTGCGCTTGTACCCGCTGGAGGAACGATCGCCGTTGCGGACGCTTCGCCTCGGCTGTTCTTGGCATACACTTCACGTTCCGCCGTTCCCGGGTTTGTAGAACTTACGGCTTCCACATAGTACGTGTACTTCTTGCCGTTTATCAAGCCAGTGCCGACTACTTGATTATCATTAAATTGATTGTCGCTTTCGCTCAAAAACGCACTGTGCCAAACTGGAGCTTTAAGATTTTTGAATTCCCCTACTTTTACTTCATCCTCGTAGATAGTAAGGTTGTAACTACTTGCGCCCGTCACAGGTTTCCATGAAACGATGTTCACACCCGGATACGCTTTGGCTGTTACGCTCGGTGCATCGAGCGAATATACGGTGTCTGTGCGTCCGTCAAATTCGGTTTGGCTGCACGCACCAAGCAAAAAAATAGCAGCGCAGGTGGCAATAATTGCTCCGCGCCCCAAAAAAGTTTTCTTCATAAGAAACTCCTTTAAAAAATATACATAACCTATAGTTATGTTAAATCCGATTTTAACATAATTTACACATTGTTGTCAAGTATGTTTATTTTGGAAAAAATATAACTGTCAATGTGGATTGTGCATTTGGCACAAACGCTGTATACAGGAAAAAATGACGAACATTCAGATGTGCCTTTCAAGGAACATGAAATTTCATCGCAAGCGGCTTGGACTTTCGCAGGCCGCGCTCGCGGAAAAAGCCGAAACCGCCCCGAACTATATCGCGCTGATTGAAGTGGGCAAAAGTTTTCCGTCGCTTCCGATGATGGAAAAAATTGCCGCCGCGCTGCAAGTTGACGCGCTCGACCTTTTTGACAAAGACGGTTTGATTTCTATCGATAAAAATTCTCTTCGCGCGGATGTGCTCGAACGGATTTCCCGCGCCGTGGAAGATGCGTTCGATTCGCACAGCGTTTGCCCGTAGCCCTCAATTTTCAAAACGCGAAAAAAATTCCGCAAAATAAAGCGGCGGGATATTTTCAACGCCGCGTTTCCCATTTTATCTCATCACGAATTTTTTGAAAAATCCTGACGCATGCCAAAGATTTTGACGCTTTTCCTGCTAAAATCGCAAATTTTTATCGAAAAACAATATATTTTTATTAAAATTCGATAATAATTTATTGACAAACGATAAAAATTGTGGCAAAATAGGCGTATTGGAGGTGCGAAATGAAAATCAAAACATGGAACGGCGTCATCGGCATTGTTTCGCGCGTTGCCGAGATTGGCTATTTTTTGTTTTCGGCGTTGTGCGGTGGGCTAGCAGTTTTTTCGCTCGCAAAGGGAAGCGCGGCGGTGGACGCGGTGCTTTTTTCGAATGGCGGCGACGCTTCGATTGGAACGAACGGCTTTGCAATCGCAATTGCGGGAAAATCCGGCGAGGCTCTTCCTGCGGCATTGACGCTGCTTTTGATTGTGGGCGTTTTTACGATGTTCTGCATGGGAATGATTTTCAGAAATGTGCGCCTGATTTTCAAAAGCGCGGATGTTGGAGGCGAGACGCTCTTCAATGCGGATGTCATCAGAATGGTGCGGGAAATCGGATTTTTTTGCATTGCCGTTCCTGTCATCGGTTTTGTCGCGCTTGCCGCTGGAAGGTTGATTCTCGGAGCGGATTTAGAAGCGAGCGTTCAGCTGCACGGATTCGCGCTTGGATTTGTGGTGCTTTGTTTGTCTCAGTTTTTCGCCCGAGGTATGGAACTTGAACGCGAAGTGGAGGGCTTGTTGTGAATTCTGACGAAGAAATCGAAACTGCGGAAGGAAAAATAATCTTGCGGCTTGATCGAATGATGGTGGAGCGCGGGATGTCTTTGAACGAACTCGCCGAAAAAGTTGGAATCACGAACGTGAATCTTTCCAAAATCAAAAACAACAGGGTGAACGCGATTCGCTTTTCCACGTTGGCGGCGATTTGCGCCGCGCTGGATTGCACGCCCGGCGACATCCTAGAATACAAGAGGAGGCAGGAAAAGGAAAAAACTAATTAAAAATTCCGCAAAGGTTGCGCGGTGTTTTTTGTGTGATGTGTGGTGGGGGAAGTTTGCGTTGCAGACTAAAATGGTGAAAGCGCGGAAATATTGAATGCGCTTTGAAAATTAAACTTTTGAAAAATTTCAGTTTTTCAAAATTAGGAGGAAAAAATGAAAATTACAAAGAAAATTGCGGCGGCAATTGCAGTGGCATTTGCGATAGTGCCGCATTTGTTTGCGGTGGTGGAACTTGATGCGAACTTGTACGCGACTCCGTTCAATCGCATTGATGCCGAGGCGCACGACGCGCTTTACGAAAAAATTCCTGTGGGCTTTTCCATAGGCGGAAATTTTTACTTCGGAGAAATCAAGCCGTTTTCGATTGGGCTGAATGTTGCGCTTGGTTATGACAACTTTTTCAATGTGGACTACGGTTCGGAGCACGACATCGACCACGGCTTCAATGGCAGCGTTGCCTTAGGTCCTGTTTTCAGATTTGGCGCGACAGAGTCGCGGCATTCCTTCCACATTTCTCCGGGCGTTCAGTTTGATTTTTTGAGAATGAAAAGCGAATCGGTGGACGACACTTGCGACTTGTTTTTCACGCTTGAGTTTGGTGTTCACATCGATGCGGGCTATAGCCTTTGGCTCGTTCAAAAAGAAAAGTTCGCGCTTGCTTTGAATTTCGGCGTGGATTATTCAATCGGAGCGGGCAGGGTCTGTAAAACTTGGGTCAATAAAAAAGCGGAAGAATTCGGCGATGTAGATTGGTACGATCTTAACTCCGCGCAGCATTTAAAAGTGTACGCAGGCGTTAAGTTCCGAATTGGAGATTGATTGTAAATTGAGACGGGGTGAAGCGGAATGAAAGGCGGCGGCTTCCGCCGCTTTTTTTGCACAAAGCGTTTTTGACAGAATCGCAAGGCGATTTTTAATCTAGGGAAATGAATCTCGCTCGCTTTTGAAAATCAGCATATCTCGACGCAAGCGACTAGCCGAAATTAAGCGCAAACGCAAGACGTAGTAGCCTTATATGGCACTAACGCAAAGCCTATTGTGACAGGCCTTCACAGCCTAGTATTGGAGAGCGTTATAGTCTATTATGGGGATGTGAAAACTACTGTAAAAGGGAATCTTTAACGTAAGTGAAAGGGAATGTTTAATGCCAGTAAAAGGGAGTGTTTAACGTCAGTGAAAGGGAGTCTTTAACACCAGTGAAAGGGTGTGCCACGTGCGCATGTGACAGATACTCATGTGTACACGTGATGATATATAACCTGTTCTTGTGATTCGGTGTCATCCGCGCAGGTGTGCAAATTATATTGCGCAGAAAGCCATGCTGTGGTATAATTGCATGGT
>CAMWWZ010000082.1 GCA_947178095.1 uncultured Treponema sp. | reverse complement strand
ATTTTATTTAAAAAAATCAACTAAAATAATCAACATGCTTTTCAAAACAAAAAATAAAAAATAATTTATTTCTTTTGGAAATAAAATCAGGAATGGAAAATCTTTGTTTTCTCTAATAATTTTCCAATTGTTGTTTAACCAGTTATATAAGTTCGTAAATTCTTCATTTTCATCTAAAAAGCCCAGCGTCCTTAAATATTCTCTTTCACAATCTTTAACATTCTCATATTCAATTCTTTTCATTTTTTATTTTCCAATTGCTTAATTTTACGATTATAACTTTCGATTTTTCTTTCTCTATAGCTCTTTCCCTGCATCTGCAAAATCATATCTTGTATCACATCCCTTAAATATTCATCGCCGATTTCTTGTGCGAATTTTACATAGAAATTTTCATTGCTCTCATTTTTATATTTTTCCACCAATTTTTCTTTATTTTCATCATTTTTTTCTTCGGATTCATTATCTATTATTTTTTTGAATACATTATAATCGTCTATTATTTCATTAATAACCTTTTCAACATGCGCTCCTATAGCGGATTCCATAAAAAACTGGTTTGAAAGCAAATCGTAAATATTTGCACCGAGCGTTTTGCTTTCAAAAGTGGTGTCGCGTTTTCCATTGTTCAATGCAAGGATATTCGAATCAGGAATATCGCTTAACATAAACGGAGAATGCGTGACAATCGTGATGTTTATTGAATCTATGTCATTTTCGAAATGGCTTCGCTTCAATATTCCTAGCAACTTATCAATGAATTGCCTTTGATATTCCGGATGATAATATAATTCCGCCTCATCAAAAATAAGATTCATATTTTTATAGGGAATGCTAATTAAATTGTTTTCCCCCTTTGATTGAAGTTTATTGCTTGCGGCATTTTTCATATGATAGACAGCATAACTCAATGAATAAAGCAGTTGTTGCTCACCGCTACTCATTTGAGAAATAGTCGTTTCATCATCAGAACCGATTTTTTTATATACATATTTTTTCTTAAAAACAGACGGGAGAAGTTTTAGAAAAACAGAATCATAGTTCGGCTTCTCTTCTTTCTTTTTAAAAAATTTTTTGATTATATCATCTACAAGAACTTCTCCCTTCCCTTTGTTTATTTTTTCCAAATAAAAAGCTCCATTTTCAAGAAAATCTATACACTGCCTGATTTTTAGATTTATAAAATCCGTCGGTTCCGTATCATTATAAATGTAGTCATGCGCTGTATTCTTCTTGAGGTTTATAAAATATGTCGATTTTTTGTTATTACAAATTCTACGAATTATATTTCTTATTTTAGTTTTACAGTCTTCCTTGTTAACTATGTAGGCATCAAAAACATTATTTCCATTTTCTTTGAAAAGTTTTTTATATCTATCGTAGTAGATACAAATTTTAATTGTTTTGTAAGATAAATAACGAAGAATATTATTAAAAATAATTTTTTTCAGTTCTTTATTTTTCAAGTCTGAACTGGCATCACTCAAGATTTTTTTAATTTCAAAATATTTTTTCCATTCCTGTCCAATAAAATCCTTCAATTCATTAGCAGTCCTATTAAAATTGTTTTTCTTATAGTCATCAGGACGCAGTTTTTCAATTTTATCTTTAATTTCTGTTATATACAATCTCTCATCTTTCAATTCATAAACCACTTTTTCTGGCAAGAAACCTTCAATAAAATCACTGCCATCAGAAGCCTTCAACAAAATCGCAAAAGTATTTACTCGTTCGTTGGCAAGTCGCAATTCTTTTTCTGTATCTATAATTGAATTTTTGCCGTTATAATTTCTATACGGCACAAGCACAATCGGAGTAAAATAGCCGTCATTCTTGTGGTAAATTGTGCTCATCCATCCTTCTTGAGATTCGTCATAATTAAGTCGGACAACCGAATTTGTGTATAAACTATAGTTTGTTCCGATGGTATAAAAAATAGATTCGCCTAATTTTTCTAGAAATTTTTTTTGGTTTTTCTTGACAACAAATCTTCTTCTTTCGGGTGAATTACTAACCGAACAGGCAGTTCCCCTGTCCTTTCTTCAGTATATGTAGGCTTATCATTATCAAAAATTTCAACGCATCCAATTTTTTCGTCTATCTCGTAATAAAGTTCCGCATTAAATCCCCATGCCCAAATCGGAGAATAATCTTTATTATAATCTGGAAGAATCTCTTTTAATTTACAAGCAAGATTATTGATTATTCTATACAACAAGGACAAGACAGAAGACTTACCAGAGCCATTTTTTCCTACAATACAATTAAGATTTATACTAGGTTTATTTTCTCCACTCCCTTGTCGAACATTATAAAATTCATTGATGAATGTTTGATTTTCTTTTACTTGCTTAAGAATATTTGAAAAATCCTTTACCCCATGACAATTGTCAAAATTGCCAAATGGATACCAACTTTCTTTAAGATTTTTACTAACGGGATTTTTATGACTTCCCAAATAAATTCCTATAAGTTGCATAGCATTCCTTTTATAAATATATAATATCAGAGAATATTATAACACATATATTATTTGTATGGAAGATATAAAAATCTATACTTGCACCACATCCGCTTATTAATAAATGAGAAATCATACACAAAAGTTTTCTCATTATTTTATTCTAAAGTGAAAAGCTCGCGGGAAGAAAACGAGGTCTCGGCGACGAACATCACTCGCCCCAAGGTTTTGTTCCGACCGTCCGTCAAACTGAAGGAAAAAATCTTGCAGACGAATTTCGTCCGCCAGTAGCGAAAGACAAAACCTGAACGGCTCACAGTCCTGAGCCACGCCCCTTTTCACTGCCTGCCTATTATACCAGATCGGCACGAACGTGAAAAGGGCGTTTTTTTATTCTGCGGGCAAGGATTTATCCTTTGGATAAATTACGGAGAGGGCTATACAAGAAAGATGTAATGCACATTGTGAAATACCAAAGAAATGTGCAGGCATACGAAAATTCGGTAGCAAACCGACTTGAAAGCCTTGTTTAGATGAAACACAACCCGCCGATGCTTGTTATAGGCATACGAATCAGGCAGAAGGCAGCAGTAGCGTCCTGCCCGCTCAGTACAGCGTATTGTACTAATGCGCGACCACCTCCAAACGGTAGCGGCGGATCCCGATTTCAACTATGCCCTGCACCACGCACGTGAATAAAAACAAAGAACTCTTGCAAGTTTTTTTGTGCTCACATAATTCCTTAATATGCAAAGTCAGTTTCTTATTTATTATAAATTCTCCAATTTTTCTATCCATTCGTGAAAATGCGCGCATTTATGGCGAAGAGTGACAAGCCCAATTGCTTTTGCTATGCTCACACCCACAGTCGGCTTGTTATTCTCATAAGATGATGCGCATTTTATGATTCTTTTTGATGGTGCTGTTTCCGCCCCATTATTTATGAATTCCGGATTTTTTATTTTAGCGACACAATCATAGAGCTCTGAAAAATCATAATTTTCAACACCATATTCCGTCTTTATTTTTTCGACATCAGAAAAAAGCAACGCTTCAAATTCGTGCAATTGAATATATGGAATGAAAAGTCGCTCCCTAAGCGACTCCGATGAATATATTTTTTCTACATCTTTATATATTTCTTTTTCTATATTTTCAATTTTCTTATAGGGCTCATTTATCAAAACAGATGAATTAAAACCAGGCGTATCTGTCGGAAGACCATAAAAATCAATCATAGTCGTAACAAACACATCCGATGATTTTTGCACCTTTTTTAAAAGCGGCTGCAAATTAGATTTGATTTTGCCATAATTTGAAATTCCACCCTTATGGATTTTTCCATTGCGCCTATCGGTGCTAGTTACAATCGTGCACGGAAGCAACAGTTTTCCTTTTTCAAAAAAATAGGGTTTAAGAACTTCTTCTACAAATTTTGTTTCCGTCTGGCCTTCCGTCAATACAAAAATTTTTTTATACATATTATGGCTGTCCTCCCAAGATATTCTTATCCCAAAGCTGTGAATTGCTATATTCCTCCAACCAATCAGTAAATTCGTCCTCATTCAAATGTTTGAAATACGAAGAATTTGACATTTTGTCATTTTCAACCACGATTATCTGATTAAGACCGAAACTGTCCAAAAGCCTTGCGGATTGAGTTGCAATAATAATCTGAGAATTTTCCGCCGCTATATTAATCATAGCAGCAAGAATGTCAATCGCTTGCGGATGAAGCCCCAATTCCGGCTCATCGATCAAAATGACATTCGGCAATAGTTCTGGCGGTTGCAAAAGTAAAGTTGCAAGCGCAATGAACCTTATCGAGCCATCAGACAAGTGATTAACTCCCAAAGTGTATTCAGGTTCCCCGTTCTGTCTCCATTCCAAATTAAGATATTCAGAATTTTTTATACTTGACTGCAAAACAAAATCCGAAAACTGAGGCACAACATACTGAATATATTTTACTATCCTGACATAATATTTATTGAATTTTTCAGAGCTTTTTAACATATACAAAAAAGACGCTACGTTCCCCCCATCGCTAAGAAGTGCCTTTCCTTGCTCAATTCTAGAAGCACTGCGTATATGAGATGATTCCGATGTATCATGAAACTGGTATGCCTTGCATCTCGTCAATATACTTTTCAACGCGCGCTCGTTGTTATGTTCCAAAAAATCCGAAACAAAATAACTTTCTCTTTGTCCACCAGAAAGCCAATGTTCTTCATCATTGCAGACAAGTTTTTCTTCCGCAAAAATCAATGTGTCAAGCGATTTTACAAGAGTGAAATCATACCCATTTGTGAAATTCTCATTTTCAAAAAACAACTTCGCAGAAATTACAGGAGTTTTTTTAGAGCCGAAATGCAATATATCGTCCGCAATGCCATTTTTACTGACAAATGTCTGCAAATTATTTGTCATCATATAATTCAACATTTTGAAAAACGAAACAAAATTACTCTTTCCAGCTCCGTTTGCGCCAATGATTATATTTATATTGTCCAAATCAATTTTCTGCGCATTTTCATTTGTGCCAATAGATTTAAAACCACTTATTTCAATCCTTTTTAAGAATGACTTATTTGAATCAAACATGCTATCTCCATACTTATAGAATGACAAACATTCGTATTATACAGCACAGAACAAAAAAAAGCAATCTTTCACTTGCCATAAAATCAACAATACTTACCTTGAATTCAGTCGCACTAAAAAAGCCTCCTATTTTCCATTCTCTTTCATTTTTCATTTAAAATTATCAATAATAAATAAAGGTTCTTGACTAGATAAAAGACAACATCTCCTCCAAGATTTTTTTGCTCATCGCGCACCTTTCTTTATCAAAACTCATCCCTGAAAAATGCAATAATCTCTGAGAATTCATACATTAAAAAATACCAAATCCAAGCAAATTCAAAAATCATGCCCCACTTTCCACCTCATCATAAATTTTCGCCATTCTTTTTCTTATCCCATTCAAATCATATTTCTTTGAACGCTCCATTGCGTTTTTGGAAATGTATTCCCTAAACTCTATTGATTCATAAATGCTCATAATGCAATCACACATAGCCTTGCCGTCATTGAGCGGAAACAAAAGACCGTTCTTTCCATTATCCACGCTATCACGATGCCCACGAATGTCGCTGGCAACAATTGGCAAGCCGCAAGCCATCGCCTCTATTACGCTGACGGGCAATCCCTCTTGCAGGCTTACGGAAACATAAACGTCACTCGCCCGGCACAAGTCGGCAATGTCCTCTCTGTACCCCAAGAATTTCACGATGTCGTCTATCTCAAGGTCAACGGCAAGCTTCTTCATGTCTTTCAGCAGTATTCCTTTGCCGGGAAGAATGACCTTCAAGCCGGCAATCCGCTCCTTGAGCGCGGGAATGGCATTGAGCAAGAATGTATGGTTCTTCCGCGGAATGAACTCCGCTATGTAGATCAGTATAAAGTCTTTTTCATCATACCCGTATTTTTTCCTCAACTCGGACTTATTCATGCTTTCCCTCCAATGGCGTAAATTCTTTCAGGTCAACGCCCACCCCGTCTATTTTCAGAATCTCTCCCGCATGAAATCTGCGTTCCGCCAGCCGATAATCCTCCTCGTTTATGGTGATGAGGACATCCGTATATCTTGACAATATCTTTTCGACAGGATAATACACAAGCCAGTTCAACAGCGGCGCGCCCTTGTAGAAATGAAAGCCGTGTGCCGTGTAGATGACTTTAACCTTCTTCTGTCTCCGCAGTTTTTTTGCGGCAAGACGCGCCACGACAGACCCGACCGGCGTGTGGCAATGGATTATGTCATAGCCGGATTTCTCAAGATGCCGCCGAAGAATCTTTATCGCTTTCAGGATTTTCAGGACATGAAGCGGGGAGCGCGGCATGCCAAGGTTGATGAAACTGTCGCACTCCGTGACAGGCTCGTCGGCAGGAGACGCATAGTCCACCTGCCAGCCCTTGGCACGCAAGTCGCGCATAAAAGGCAGGTTGAATTTCTGAAAATTCGCGGTGTTTGACACGAACAGGATTTTAGGCATTATTCCGCTCCTTTTAATTGCAAAATTCTCTTTTTAACCTTTGCAAAAAATAATATTCGCCAATAAACTTTATAAAAAAAAGAATTGCCTGATTTTCCTGTTGTCGTAGAAACATTTGAATTATAGCGTCTATAAAAATGCAATGGTTCGTCAACGAATACGCTGTTCCTGCAATTAAGACAGCCAATCCATAAATCATGACATAATAAATTTTTAGGGAATGGAAGCGCATTAGACAATGCCTTACGATTAAATGCCATTGCACTTCCCAAAAAATTACTGTCAATGATATTTTTTATCAGTTTTTTTGAAATGGGGGAGTTTGCATAGAATTTTTCCTTTGTCATTTGCCCATTTTCATCAATAATTGAGAAATTGCTCATGACCAAATCAAAATTCTGCAATTCCCCTATTATTTTCTGAATTTTGTCATTCCGCCACACGTCATCCTGGTCGGCAAGAAAAATGTAGTCGCCTTTTGCCTGCCTGAGCGCGTTCTCGAAGTTATCCGTGGCATAGTAGAAATTCCGCGAATTCTTGATTTTTGCATAGGCGGGATTTTTCTCATGGTACAGCACCCTAACTCGCGAATCGGCCGCCGCGTATTTCGCAAGAATTCCGAGCGTTCCGTCCGTGCTCCCGTCGTCGCTGATTATCAGCTCATCTTCCGTGCCGAGTTGCGGAAGGATTGAGTCAATTTGTTCCCGAATGAAGCGCGCGCCGTTGTAGGTCGCCATGCAGACTGAAATCATAATCAGACCTCAAAACTTGATTTTTCAGGGAGAATTGATTCAAAAGCGGTCTGCAAAATTGCCCGTGCGTTTTCAAAGCAAACATCGTCAGAATCATTGATGACCAGTTCGGAATATTTTTGCCGGTTTATATATTTCGCGACCACCTCTACGTTTGCATCACTCAAAGTAAGCATCTTTTTTTTGCGATTAGGATTTGATGGATAAAAAGTTCCCTTGCAAAACCTATAATCTTGAAACAGATACTGATTGACATCTTTTTGTGAACGGAAGCGCGATTTCATTGTTGTTTCAATTGCATCTGGAAACTGTGTGCATACTTCTGTTAGAAGTTCCTTTGTATATGGAGAGGCAAAATGATGATTATGAAATCCCGTGAATCCTGCATAGGGAAGCAGCAACACAGTACGAATCATGTCTGCGCCATAGACAGGATTCAGCCATTTAGCAAGATGCTTTTTCAGTACAGACGATTTGTTGAATTTTTTATTCATCAAGTCATTGTTATTCAAAAGGATATGTCCAATATCTGTAAGACTGATTGTACCAAGTATTGCGCTATCTCTCGGCAGCCCGTTCTTGAAGAAAAAATCCTGCTTCACCGGCGCAGTCAGAAAAAAATCGTCGTTGAAGTAGACAAAATGCTCCGCAAGTCCCTGGATTTTGTGCATCATCAGCTCAATCGGATTTGCAGAAAAGATGGGCAGGTATTCCTGCGGAATGTAGTCAGAGTGCTTCACCCAGTGTAATTTGGGATTGTTCAAGTTCAACCAGTCGGGTTTCTGCCCGCAGGTGACGAAATGCACCGTGCGCACCCACGGCGCGAATTTCTCCACGCCGCGGAACCAGTAGCGCAGAAGCCCGTAGTCGCGGTAGCGTTTTTCCGAACTGTCAATGTCAAGTCGCTTTTCCTTTGGCGCGTATTTGTTGAATTCTGCAATCCACTCTGGGTCGCTGCCGTCCACCCACGGAAGCACAAAGTCGATGTCGAAGTCTTGTTTCATGCTTACCTCGAAAAAATTGATTGATATGGCGTAATGCCCAGTCCGCTTTTTAGAGAGGATGGGTTGTCTACAAGAGTTTTAAAAAATAAAAGCGACGAAGCTAAGAAAATAAAAATGATGAAAATTTTTCGATATTTACTTGAGGATTGTGCCAAAGTAAAAACCAAAAAAATGTATATAGAATCAAACAAATTGGCAATACGTCCAAGAATTCGTACTTGACTTGCCAAAATGATGGCAGCCCCCATCGTCATTGGAAATATCCAGTTTAAAGCGTAATTTCTTCTATCTGCACCTTTTTTTCTATTTTTATTAGCGAGTATAAACAAAAGCAATATACATTCTTTCAGAAGAACTCCCACTCCAGAGCCAAGTTTGGCTTTCTGCGCAAAAATTGAATTCAAATAGCCACTATATGGTGTATACGAAACTACGATATTGAAAAAACGTGTTCCGACATTTCCAATAGCAAGTATAGAAATAAAAATAATGAATGCGATCGCACTTGTATATGTTTTTGGAATGTGCTTTTTTACAAAAGGCATAACAAATAAAATGATACAAAGCAGGATAAGCGACGTATGAAATAAAAATGAAACGATTCCCCAAAATACCATTATTTTTTTGTTGCCTAGCAAATAAGCATTGATTGACAACAAAAAAATAATAGAAGCAAAAGCCTGTCTTACAATGTTGAATGAATTTATCCAGCTGAAGCATAAATATACGGGTATACAAATCCAAACGTATTTGCGAGGAATTACATATAAAATGACAAGAACTGAAAGAAAGGCTGGAATAACAAAGAAAAAATGTATATCCAAATGAAGCAGTCTAATAAGATATATGATTGGATACCATCCTATTTCAAAGCCCGGCATATAATCATGTTGCAATGCCGTTTTCAATATATTTGCATAACTGGAGTAGTCTGTACCAATATCATAGCGGAATGCCAATGGGCAAAATAAAAGCAGAAATAGTAGAATTTTAAACAAAATGCACGCATAGCCGTCTTTCGCTTTTGCATAACAGAATGAAACGACAAGCGCGCTGAAATAAACCAGTATATACAAAGTCATTATTTTGCATCCTCATATAAAAGGCGAAGTTTTTCATATATATTTTTCCATTCAAACTGCCTTGCAAAACCAATCAGCTCGTTATTGCTCGTGTTCTTTTTCAAGTTTGCAAAAAGAGAGCACAGCACCTCCGCAGATTCATAAAACAAATTGCATTTTTCCGAAGCATAATCTTCAATTCCACTTATTTTGGGAAGAATAGAAGTGATTCCCAGTGCCTGTGCTTCAAGCAGGGCATTGTTTGCCGTCGCAAAAGTCAGGGGAAGAAAATTATAATCGCATTCAGAAAGCAATGAATAATAATCATCATCTGATAAAAAGGAATATACCGTTATATTTTCCATGCTGCTCATCCGCTTTTTCCAGACAAGGCATTGTCCCACTGCATGAAACATAATATCGGGACGACGTGAGTGCATTTGTGCGGCAATATAAAAAAATGTTTGTTCATCTCGATAGTTTGAGCCTGAAAAAAATATGTTCACCTTTTTGCCGGACAGGTCTTTCGGCTTTTTATATGTGAACTGGGGAATAGAGAATCCATGAGGCAAGAAAACAGCGTGAATTCCAAAGCCTTGCAGTTTTCTTTCTTCTTCAGAACTTAATGCAATGACAGCATCACACCGTTTCAATTTGCTGATATACTTTTTTGAATAATCACTAGAGCGCAGATGAGTCGTCGCTATGACTTTTGTCTTTCTTCGGATAAAATGCGGATTAGGTAAACATCTGTCTGCATAAAAGAAATGAACCACATCATATTTACGGCTTAAGACAATTGATAAGGCGGTCGCAATCGCAGGAACAAACCTTCCTCCTCTTTTCTCCAGCCATCTTGGTCCAAGAAATGGAACGGTACGAATGTCAAAATAATCAGATTCGGGATATTTAGAAATCCAATCATATCCGCCATACTTTGAGTGATGTAGATATTTATATCCGACAAACAGTATCTTCATACTGCGCTCCTTCGCATTTTTAAAAAGCCAAGTACAGCTGCTACGGGAACAGCATAAATCAGTCCTATGGCAATTGCATATAAAATCCATTCCGCATAGTTGTTCACAGGAACGGTCCTGTGTTTGAGGAAAACTGACATTGTGGCATAAAGCGCAAGGCATATACCAATTTTTGCGAACGAACGCAGGGGATTCCGTTTCAAAATGCGGACGTTCGAATAGATGATTATGTCCAGCGTCCGATACAGGTAGGAGCATATTCCGCCGAAAAGCACGCCGCACATTCCGAATCGGACGGTGAACGCGATGCCGGCGACGATGTTTATCGCCGACTCAAGCACGGAGCGGAACTGCGTTTGCCTGAAGTGTCCCGCCGCCATAATCAGGAGGTCGCATGGCTTCCGGGCATAATTTGCCGCTCCCACGGCAACGAAAAGCGGCACAAGCAGCGGTCGCACATAGTCTGCGTCCGTCATGTTCCGCGTGTACAGCGACATAAACGGGATTGTGAGTATATATGAGCAGGAAAAAGCCCATCCTGTTGAGGCGTAAAACAGGGTTTCGTATAGACCGAATGCGCTTTCTGTTCTCTTAATGTCATTTTTGATTAGAGATTCCCCAAAAAACGACTGCAATCCGTTGCTGAGAGATCCGAGCAGGTTTCCCACTGCGGTGAACACCATCGCATAGACGGCGTATACGCTCGCATCCTTGAGCGAGCAGAAAAGCGTGATGATGACGAGCGGCGAGTTGAACACGACAAGCCCACCGATTTGATGCACCATGACGTTCCGACTTTGTGAGATTGCCTTTACGTCTGGAGCGGAATGAAAATGTATGTCGGCATATTTCCTGTGGACATACAGCGCGATAGCTGCATAACGGCTTAGAAAGACAAGGGAACTTGCCAGCTTCACAAGGATGATTCCAGTTCCAAGCCGGATGAGGACGACAGCCACGGCAGTATTCAGGATTACGGCCGCCGACTGCACGATGGAAATCACGTACATTTTCTTGTCCGCCGTGAGCAGGACGCGGTACTTCCCGATCAGGAAGAATTCCGCCGCACTGGTAATCCCAAGCACGAGGACCATAAGCCCTGCCTGCATTCGGTCAACTTCTTTGTCCACGGCAAGCGGATAAAAGAATGCGAGCATGAATACTAGAATCACAAAAAGAATGCCTGACTTCCGGTAAAATTCAGCCGACGCGGAAAGAATGGCACTGCACTTGCCCGTGTCCTTTTCGGCAAGCGGGCGGTATAGCGCGGCGATGGCGGCTCCGCCCACCCCTGCTTCTACGAGGCTCAGGTAGGCGATGAACTGCGTTATCGAGGAGACCATGCCGTTTATTTCGGAGCCGAACGTGCGCACAATCAGTGGCGGAAGGACGAAGCCGCACACCGCCGTCACCGCCTGGAGCACGAGGTTCGAGACGACCGTCATGAGCACTTCCTTCCTGCGCCCCGTGAGTTTCACCGACACCGCTTTTCCTCCGTTTTCTTTCACAATTCAGAAATTCAAAATTTATAGGCTATTCTTTATATGCGGTATAGGCTATGCGCGATATACGGAATAGTCTATTCTTTATATGTG
>CAMWWZ010000081.1 GCA_947178095.1 uncultured Treponema sp. | reverse complement strand
GTTTACACGGACAGCGAAAATTATGTCCAGACAACTTATTTTGACGGCGGATTTGTCGTCCGCGATTTTTATGAAAACGGCGTGAAAATTTCTGCGACGTTTTCAAACGGAAAGGGGAGGGGCGCAAATTGAAACGTTCGAGTTTTGGTTCGAACTTCCGGTGGATTTATTTTGTGGCGAAACGATTTTCGCTCGTGGACTTGAAAGGCGCGGAAGCGTTCACTTCGAAACTTTCGACTTTGGGAATTTGCTTCGGCGTGATGACGCTCATAATCGTAATCAGCGTGATGAATGGATTTCAGCGCGAATTCATCGACGCGATAATGGAAATTTCTTCGTACAATGTCCGCGCGGAAAATCTCGGCGCAAAAGAGCGCGAGGTGTTTGAAAAATTCGCGGTGGACGAAAACGGAATTGAATGCACGGTGGCGTTCACGGAAAGCGAGTCGCTTTTGGTGAGCGCGGACGGAAGGCAAAGCGCGGCTCTTGTCCGCGCGATCGAAACCGACGTGATGGAAAAAGATTCGGGCTTCGCGCGGGAAGCGAAGATTGTGCGCGGCGCGTTCGATTTGCGGAGCGCGGCTTTTTCCGAAAGCGGCGAGGCTCTTGCGCCGTGCGTTTTGGGAATCACGCTCGCACGTTCGTTGGATGTGCGCGTCGGCGAAGAAGTGAACTTTTACGCGACGGATTCGGGCGATTCACTTTTGGAAGCTTTTTCGCGCCCGCAAAAATTTTTTGTCGCTGGCATTTTTCGCACAGGATATTCCGACATAAATTCGAGCTACGCTTTTGTCGCGCTTCCTTCGCAAACTGAAAATGTCGAAAATTTGATTTACGGAATCAAGACGAAAAATTCTGCGAGCGAAAGCGCGCTTGCAAAAAAAATTCGGCTTGAATTTCCCGACGCGAAAATTTCTCTTTGGAAAGAATATAATCGAAGTTTTTTCGGCGCGCTTCGAATTGAAAAAAATATGCTCATGCTGCTCGTGGTTTTGATTTTCGTCGTGGTGGCGATAAACATTTTCAATTCAATGCGGCGAATCGTGTTCGAGCGGAGATTCGAGATTTCCACGATGAGCGCGCTCGGCGCGAAAATTTCTTCGGTGAAAAATATTTTCGTCATGCGCGGATTTTTGATTGGGCTGCGCGGCGCGATCGCAGGACTTGTGCTCGGGCTGTTTTTTTGCGTCAACATAAAAAGCGTTTTTACGATTATGTCGTCCGCGCTTTTTTACACGCAATATTTTTTCGTGCTGATTTTTTCTCCGCAAAACGCGGCGGCACTTTCGGAAAATCCGATGTTCGCGGTTTACGCAAATATTCCTGCCAGAATGTACGCACACGAAATTATTTTCATCACGCTGTTCGGAATTTTCTCCGCAGCGTTTTCGGCATGGGCTGCGAGCCGCGAAATTTTGAACACTTCAATTAGCGAAGTGTTGAACGAAAATTGACGGAGAACAAAAATTGGAGGATGAAATGAGCGATGAAAATGTGATTGTCCGAATTGAAGGGCTTGAAAAAAATTACGCTAGCGAAAACGAAACTCTTCGCGTTTTGAAAGGACTTTCGCTCAATGTGAAAAATGGCGAGCGCGTTTGTATCATCGGTGAAAGCGGCAACGGAAAAAGCACGCTGCTCAATATTTTGGGCGGCATCGACACGGTGAGCGGCGGCACGGTGAATGTCGGCGGAAATGAAATTTCATCGATGGACGAAGATGCGCTCACCGAATATCGCGCGCATTTTGTGGGGCTTGTGTTCCAGTTTCATTATCTTTTGAAAGATTTCAGCGCGCTTGAAAATGTTTTTTTGCCGGCGTATATGGCGGGAATGCAAAAAGCCGCTGCCATGAAAAAGGCGGAAAAACTTTTGGATGACGTTGGACTTTCGCACAGGAAAAATCATCTGCCTTCGGAACTTTCTGGCGGCGAACGTCAGCGGGTGGCGGTGGCGCGCGCGCTTGTGAACGACCCCTCCCTTGTTCTTGCGGACGAACCGACTGGAAATCTCGACCCTGCCAATGCCGCGATGATTGGAAGCCTGCTTTTTGAAGTGGCGAAAAATTACGGCAAGACGCTTTTGGTCGTAACTCACGATATGGATTTGGCGGCGCGCGGCGAAACGCTTTACAAGCTTGAGGACGGCGTTTTGAAAAAAATGAAAATCGACGGAGCGCGAAAGTAAAAATGAATTTCAAATCCTCGTTTTTGTTTTCAAGGCGGATTCTCTTTTCAAAATCGTCTGGAATGAGCGTCGCAAAAAAAAGTCTTGCGGGTGCGGTTTTGTGCATCGGAATTTCGCTCGTTCCGCTCGTCACGATAATCACGATTTCCAACGGAATGATGAAAGGAATAACCGAGCGGCTTGTTTCGCTTTCGTCATCGCATCTCGAAGCCGTGTGCTATTCCAAGAACGCGCAACTTTTGGAAGACGCGGCTCTTGCAGCGAAAAGCATTCCGGGAATTTCCGCCGCCTATCCGATGATTTCTTGCCCTGCGATGGCGATGTCGGGAAAAAATCGATGCGGCGTGACTCTCCGCGCGATTCCGAAAAATATTTTTGAAGAAGACGCTTCCTACAAAAAACTTTTTTTCACCGAGGACGGAAGCATCGCGGATTTCGCGGCGGGCGAAAAAGGCGCGTTGATTGGAAAAGGAATTTCCGAGCGGCTCGGCGTGAAGGCGGGCGACACTATTCGCGTTGTGAACATTATTTCGAATCCGGGCAAAGAAAGCGGCGCGGATTCTTCACGCAATTCGATTTCGATTCGTCCTTCGATTTCTTCGTACAAAATTAAGGCCGTGATTTCGTGCGGCTATCAGGAACTTGATTCGCTTTGGCTTTTCATCGATTTTGAG
Source organism: uncultured Treponema sp. (assembly GCA_947178095.1). Taxonomy (GTDB): domain Bacteria; phylum Spirochaetota; class Spirochaetia; order Treponematales; family Treponemataceae; genus Treponema_D. Next base: position 9,520 of record CAMWWZ010000081.1, on the reverse strand, counting down.
GACGGAAAAAAAATCATGGGCGCGGCGCAAACTATGAACGCCGTGATGATCGAAACTGCGGACGCTTTTTCTGCGGAACTTCCTTCGCTGCAATATAATGTGCAGTATATTTTTGGCGTAGCGTTCCGCGTATACAGCTGGGATGAGTTGATTAGGGCGAAAGAGGAATATTTTTCCTCCACGAAAATCCTTTTGGTTTTTATCCAGCTTTTGATTGTGCTCGTGGCCTGCGTGAACATTTCTAGCGCGCTTATAATGCTCGTGCTCGAGCGGCGGCGAGAAATCGCGATTTTGAAAAGCCTCGGCGCGAGCAACGGCGGCATTTCCGCTTCGTTTTTGCTCGTCGGAATTTCCTGCGGCATCGCAGGGCTTCTCTTCGGAATTCCGCTCGGGCTTTTTCTTTCGGTGAACATAAACGGCTTGATTCATTTTTCGGAAAAAGCGATAAATTTTTTGGCGCAGGGTTTGTATTTTTTGGCGAAAGGTGATATAATGAATTTTCGGGAAATTCACCTTTTGGACGAGGCGTATTATCTCAAGGAAATTCCCGTCGAAATTCCGTTCGGCGAATTGTTTTTCATCGGATTTCTCACGCTGGGCTTGTCGCTTTTGGCGTCGCTTTTGCCCGCGAGAAAAGCCGGAAAGCAGCGTCCGCTTGAGATTTTGCGAACGACAAGATAATTGGAGTGGAAATGATTTGCGATGTGTGCAAGACAAACGAGGCTGTGATTTACGTTGAGCAGACAAGCCGCCTTGGAATAAAGAAAATAAATTTGTGCCAGTCGTGCGCGGCGAACTGCGGAATTTCTCCCGGAAGCCAGGAAATCGAAAGGCAAATCGGATCGCTTTTCAAGCAGATGAGCAAGCAAAAGCGCGAGCGGGCTTTGAAGAGCGACAGCGCGTGCCCGGTCTGCGGACAGCTTTGCTCGGAATTTTTGGCGACTGGAAAACTCGGCTGCCCGGAATGCTACGCGATTTTCAAAACCGAAATCGACGAATATTTTTCCAAGCGCAAAATCACTTCGCGCTACACTGGCTCGATGCCGCGCCGCCTTTCGAACTTCCGCTCGGTTTTGACCGACCGCGCAGTAATTCGCGAAAAGCTCGAAGCCGCCGTAAAAAACGAGGACTATGAAAAGGCGGCGTTCTACCGCGACTATCTTTTGGCGATTGAAAAAAAGGCGGTGGCGACTTCGCATGGCTTGACGGACGAAGGCGAGGAAGGCGAGCGATGAGCCGCGCCAAAAATGGAGGGGACGCTTGGTACAATTCCGCCGCCGAAAACGACGACGTGATTGTTTCAAGCCGAGTGCGCCTCGCGCGAAATCTTGCCAATTTTCCTTTTCCCGAAAATTTCGATGAAGAAGGCGCGCTTCAGGTGCAAAACATAATCTTCGATTCTTTCAATCATTTTGACGACGCGGACGCATACCAATCGATGATGCTTTCCACGTTGCCGAGGCTTGGCGCGGACATTTTGCGAGAGCGCGGGCTTTTCGAGGAAAATTTCGGAACGGGACTTGTGATGCGCATTGACGGCGTTTCAAGTTGTCTTTTGAATTGCACGGATCACGTCCGCATTTCAAGTTTCGCGCCCGGCCTTGCGTGCGATGCGGCTTACGCTTCTTCGCACGGCATCGACATGCAGTTGCAGGAAAAAGTCCAATTTGCCGCAAGCCATGAATTCGGATATCTCACCGCGAAAGTGTGCGAGTCGGGAAGCGGAATGAAACTTTCGATTCGGGCGCATTTGCCTTCGATTTCGTTCGCAGGAAAAATTCCCGAATTGGCGAAAGTCTGCGACGAGCGCGGATTTTCCATAAGGGATTCGTTCGGAAGCGGAACTCAATTTGGTTCGTCGCTCGGAGGCTTCTACCAAATTTCTTTGCGCCAGTCCGTTAGCGGAAGCGAAATCGATCAGATCGCAGAAATCACTTCGCTTGGAAAATATATTTGCGAATTCGAGCGAAAGATTCGCGGCGAAGTTGCCGATAATAAATTCACCGAAGTGCGGGATTTGTTTTTGCGCGCCTACGCCACAATGCGTTATTCGCTTTTGATTTCTTTGCGGGAATCCATCGATTTGATTTCCGCGATAAAATGGGGCGTGGATTTGAAAATTTTTCAAGGCGTGGAAGACTACGAAATTTCGTCGCTTTTGTACAAAGTTCAAAGCGGGCATTTGGGATTTTTGATGCGGAATACGGACTTTACTTTTGACAGCGATGTCGCTTCGGACGACGCGCTCAAGGAAAAGAGGCTTCGCTCGATCGTCATTCAGGAAGCTTTGAGAGACATGTCGCTCTCGTGATTCGCGCGTCGGGAAATTCGTTGGATTGGCAAAATAGCGATTAAAATATTTTGGAGAATTTTGGAAATTTTATGAAAGCGTTTTCACCGCGTGCGCAGCGTCTTGTAGTTGCGCTCTCTCAAGACGAAGGACGAAAAAGTGGAAGCATGCAGCTTCTTCCCGAACATCTGATGCTCGCGCTTTTAAAAAATGCCGAAGGCGTGGGCTACATGCTTTTGCGCCTCGTCCACATCAATGTCCTTACGTTTCAATTGGAACTCGAAAAAAGTCTCATGGGCGGCACTCCGCGCCCGAACGATTTTTCGGAACTGCCTCCGAGCCGCAGGCTTTTGACGCTTTTCGAGGCGGCGGAATTCGAATCGCGTTCTATGCGCGACAGCTACATCGGCACGGAACATCTCGTGCTTGCGGCGATCCGAGAAAATGCGAGCGTCACGAGCCGGTATTTCGAAAAGGCCGGAGTGGAATTCGAAAGCGTGCGTGAAGCGGCATTTGAAGCGCGGGAAAAAATTCCGAGTTCTTGGGATTCCGAAGCGAAGGGAGGGGATGCGGATTTCAAGCGAATGTTCAATCAGCATGGCTATGACAGGCAGACTGTCGGCGGCCGCGAAGGAAAGAATTCGCACGAAAGTTTTTTGAAGGCATACTCGCGCGACATAACGGAAATCGCGCTCAAAGGCTTGGCAGATCCCGTCGTCGGGCGCAAGGCGGAAATCGAGCGCGTGGTGCAGATTCTTTCGCGGCGCACGAAAAACAATCCGCTTTTGATAGGCGATCCGGGCGTGGGAAAAACCGCGATTGCCGAAGGGCTTGCCGCGCTCATCGCGTTTGGCGAAGTTCCGTTCAATTTGCTCAAAAAGCGAATCGTCTATTTGGATTTGACTGCGTTGATTGCCGGAACGAAATATCGCGGCGAATTCGAAGAGCGCATGAAGCGCCTTATGAAAGAGATTCGCGAAAACAAAAACATAATTTTGTTCATCGATGAAATCCACACGATAATCGGTGCGGGCGGACCCGAAGGCGCGCTTGACGCTTCGAACATTTTAAAGCCCGCGCTCAGCCGAGGCGAAATCCAAATCATCGGCGCGACCACGATTCGCGAGTATCGCCGCTATATGGAAAAGGACGCGGCTTTGGCGCGTCGCTTCCAGACCGTCACCGTGGAAGAGCCTGGCGACGAGGAATCCGAGCAGATTCTTTTGGGGCTGAAATCAAAGTACGAGGAATTCCATAACGTGATTTATGCCGACGATGTGATTCCTGCGATCATAAAATTTTCGCACAGATATTTGCCCGAACGATTTTTGCCCGACAAGGCGATCGACATTTTGGACGAGGCGGGGGCGCAGAAAAAAATCGCGGAGGGCGAGCGTCCCACGGAACTTGCGGATTTGGAAAGGCAAATCAATTCTCTCGTCAATGAAAAAAATCAGCTTGTCGAGCATCAGGACTACGAACGCGCCGCCGAAGTGCGCGACAAGGTTTTGGAATTGAAATCCGTTCTCGAAAGATTCCGCTCCGAATGGATGCAAAGGAGCGGCGGCGAAAAAAAGATTGTTGACATAAACGACATTTGCCGTGTCGTGAGTTTGATGGCGGGCGTTCCGCTCGAGCAGCTTTCGGGCGACGAAAAAGAGCGGCTTTTGAAAATGGAAAGCGAGCTGCACAAGGAAGTGGTCGGGCAGGAAGATGCCGTGAACAGCATTTCCTCCGCCGTGCGCCGCAGGCGTTCTGGCATTTCAAGCTCGCGCCGTCCACTCGGCTCTTTCGTTTTCCTTGGCCCTACTGGTGTGGGAAAAACTCAGCTTGCGAAAAGCCTTGCGAAATTTTTGTTCGGAAGCGAGGACGCTCTCATACGAATTGACATGTCGGACTACATGGAAAAGTTCAACGTGAGCAAAATGGTCGGCGCGCCTCCGGGCTATATCGGCTTCGAAAGCGGCGGCCAGCTCACCGAGCAAGTTCGGACTCATCCTTATTCCGTCGTGCTTTTCGACGAAATCGAAAAGGCGCATCCCGAAGTATTCAATTTGCTTTTGCAGATTTTGGAAGAGGGCGAAGTGGTCGATTCGCTCGGGCACAAGATAAATTTCCGCAACACTCTGATTTTGATGACGAGCAACGCCGGCGCGCGCGAAATCACGATGGAAGGACGCGCGGGATTCGCCACGCAGGTTTCGGGCGTTCTTTCCTACGACGAGATTAAGTCGAACTCGATGCAGGCTCTGAAAGAATTCATGCGTCCAGAATTGCTCAACCGCATCGACGACATAATCGTTTTCGACGCGCTGAACAAAAAGCAGGTGAGCGCGATTTTGGATTTGCAGATCGCGGACTTGAACGCGCGGCTTTCGGAAAACGGAATCTCGCTCAGCCTCAAGCCTTCGGCGCGCTCGTACCTCATCGAGCACGGCTACGATCCCGCGATGGGAGCGCGTCCGATGAGGCGGCTTTTGCAGAAGGAAATCGAAGATCCGCTTGCCACGATGATTCTCGAAGGCAAGCAGATTCTTTCGGGAGAAGCCGCCGCCGAATGCGTCGATGGCAAGGTCTCGATAAAATTCAAAAAGGCGAAAAAATCATCGCCGCGAAAAATCTTTAGCGAGAGCCTGAGCTGAAAACTCGCATGCTCGGAAGGCATTTTCCTTCGAGGTCGAACAAGGCTTGGTTTTCCCAGTTGTTGTCGATTTTTCCGGCGGGGTCGCAAATCCAGTCGCCGCCCCAATAGAACACGCCGCAGCCGCCCGCCTGTTCCGCGGCTTCCATCACGGCAGCCAAGACCGCGGCTTGGTTTTCCACGGAAGCCGCGACGCATTTTTTGCCCTTCCATTTTGTGAATGAAACATTTTTTAGCGCGGAATTTTTCGAATCCGAAAGGCGCGACGCGGCTTCCACGCCCTTGTCGTACCAAACATAATTGCTTTGGCCGTCCTTTCCCGATTTGTCGAAAGTCCATGGCCACGAAGTTTCCACGACGAGCACGTCCTTGTTTTTGCTTTTTTTCAGCTTGCTGATGTTCGAGCGCAAATCCGCGAGCGTTCCGTGGTTTTCGAAGGGATACCAGCTCAAGCCGATTAGCTCGTAGTCGTCGAATTCGATTCTGTCGAACCACCATGAAAGGTCCGTCCAGCCGTTCACGTTCGCGCTTGCAAGGTGAATCATCCGCTTTATTTCGGGATTGACTTCGCGCACGGCGGAACTCGCCGCCGAAAGAAGCGCGGCAAGGTTTTCGTTGCCTTCGTCGTCATTGTCCCACGATGAAACCGAAAACGCGGGCTTCGAGCCGTCCGAAAGCGTCGTGCAAAATCCGGGATTTATTTCGTTTCCGAGCTGAACCATCTCTGGACACGCGCCCGCATTTTTCATTTCGAGCAAGACGCGCTTTGTGTAGTCGTGCACGTTCTTCGAAAGCTCTTCGATTGTGGACGCGCCGTCCCATGCGGAAGGCCGCCTTTGATTTCCCGGATCCGCCCAAGTGTCGGAGTAGTGAAAATCCAAAAGCAAAGCCATTCCCTGCGCCTTTGCGCGCTTTGCCGCGCGGATCGTGCGCTCGAGATTGTTGTCGCCTGCCTCGTCGTTTTTTGAAGAATCGTGCCAAATGCGGAGGCGCACATGGCTCACTCCGTGATCCTTTAGAATCTTGAAGATGTCCTGCTTTTGGCCTTGCTCGTCGAAATACACCGCACCGTTTTCTTCCAAAAAGTCAACAGTGCTCGCGTCGAATCCGCGCATGAAATCCTTGGAAGTCTGCGAGCCGAGCGAAAAAACGTTCGTCTTTTCCGCGTTCGCATTGGAGCAGCCCAAAGTCAAAGCGAGCGCGAGCAGCGCGATTTTCGAGAAGTTTTTTGTAGCCATGCTTCCTCCGTTTTTTGATGAAACGCTCGTTCAACGCCGCTACGCGAGCGGCATTGAGCATTGCGAAATTATTCGTAACTTACGGTTACTGTGGCGGTAAGTCCTTTTAGCATTCCGATTTTTATTCCATTTTCTTTGAAATAGGATATTGTTGACGAATCTGTTATGGTCGATTTATATCCCTTTATGGAATCGTCCCAACCATCTTTCATAGGAACCCATGCACTTTCGCCGTTATAATAAGAAGCCCACCAGTCGTCAGTTGTATCATTTTTTTCCACATTGGCAATGGAAATTGTGATTGATTTCGGGGAAATGCCTGCAAATTTTGATGCGGAACAAACCTCGATTAGATTTCCGTCTGCTGTATACGCATAATTTTCTACCAAAGTTCCGCCACCACTGCTTCCGCTGTTTCCGCCACCGCTCGTATTGCTGGCGGCTGTGTTGCTTTTCTGCGTTCCGTAGCTGAACACCGCCGCGCTGTCCAAAATCTTGTGGTCGTAATCCCAAAAGGCTTGGTTTTCCATTGCGGACGGAACGCTTCCCGCGCTGTTCGTAATCCAGTCGCCGCCCCAATATATAACGCCGTCCGCGCCGGCTTCCGCCGAGGCTTCCATCACCGCCGCCACCGCGTTGTACTGGTTTTGCACCGTGGGCGCGATGACGGTCTTGCCGCCTTCCGTCATGGTATTGAGCCCCATTACGAGTTTGCCACTTGAATCCACGAGCGACTTCGCCGCCTGCACGAGGCCGTTGTTGTCTTTGTCATAGTACCAAAGTTGATTGTCCGTTTTGTCGCATTTTCCTTCTACCCAGTCGCAAGTCCAACAGAACGATGTTTCCGAGATTATGGCTTTTTTGCCTTTGTTTTTGATTGCCTTGATGTTCGTCTTGAGATTTTCGAGCGTGCCGTGGCTTGTGAAAAAAGGATAGTAAGAAAGCCCGATGTAGTCGAAATCGATGCCGCTTGTATTTTTGATGAAGTTACTTACTACGCTCGCATCTCCGCCGCGCGAAGCGTGCATTACGATTTTTATGTTTTTGTCTGCCGCGCGCACTTTTTCCGCCGCCGCTTTGATGTACGCCGTGAAATTGTCGCTTCCGGCTTTCGCTTGGACTGTGGTGTTCGCCGTGTTTGTAAGCAGGATTCCGCCCTCGCATTCGTTTCCGAGCTGCACCATCGCGGGAAGCGCGGCACTTTCTTTGAGAGCCTGCAAAGTGCTTTCGACGAAATTCGCAATAGCCGCTTTCATCTCGTCTGCCGTGGTGATTCCTTTCCAAGCGTCGGGGCATTTTTGGTGCGACGGATCTGCCCAAGTGTCGCTGAAATGGAAGTCGAGCATGTATTGCATTCCGGCATCCGTGGCGCGTTTTGCCAAAGCCTTTGTCACTTCGAGATTGTTTCCGCCTTGCTTTGAAGCCTCGTCGTCTTTTGAAGGATCGTTCCAAATGCGCAGGCGAATCATGTTCACGCCGCTCGCCTTGAGCACTTTGAATATGTCGTTTTCTTTGCCGTCCGCGTCGAGATATTTCATTCCCGCTTTTTCGATCGCATAGACTGTGCTCGCGTCGAAGCCGCGCACGAAATCCTGCGGGAATGTCGCCGTGCTCGCCTTGACTTTTATGCCCAATTTGGCGAAGTCGATTTCGCTTTCCGTGATTGCGCCGGCGGAAGAAACGGGATCTGATGTGCCTGAGTCGTCGTCGCCTTTGTTGTCATCAGTTGTACCGCCTGGTTGCTCTTCTTTTTTGGGCTCGTCTGCGCTGTTGGAGCACGAGAAATATATGCTTGTGGCAAAAAGCAGTGCCGATGCTATTGCGATTATTTTTCCGAATTTTTTCATAGTTTTTCCTAACATAAAAAAGCCAAGTGCGAAATGTCTTGCACGCAGAAGATTGCTCTTTCGCGAATGGCTTTTGCCGCGCGCTTTTGATGCGCACGAATAAAACAAATGGCGCGGGCGAAGAGCATGCTTGTGTTTGCTCGCTTCGCCCGCGATGACGGAAGCCGCCGCGTCCTTGCGAGACTTGAAGGCTCGCGGTAAGTCAAAAACGCCGACATTTGCGCGAAGGCGCGTCGGCGTTGGGGAAAATGGGATTGTTTAGTCCGCAGATTCGATTTTTATAGTCGGCGCAGTGCCAGTAAAATCAACTGTAACTGCAATCTTGCCGTTGCCAACATTGCACCAAACGGCTTCACTATTTGATGTCAAGTCAAATGGGGTATCAAGTGTAACCTCTGCGTTACCGTTGTACCAAATTTCTTGTTCTTCGACAATAGCTACAACATTGAAATTCTGCCAATCGGATTGAGTTTCCAGTTCGCATGTCCAAATAGCACTTGTTTCGGATTTTGTCATAACTGTTTCGCGTTTAGTGTTATCATAATCTTTGCTTACAAAATCAATAAGTGTTACCTTCGTCGGCAGGGTAGTTGATGTAATTTCAGTGCCCTTTTCGTCAAGAGTAATTTTTATGCTCGGCTCTTTGCCAGTAAAATTAACAGTTACCGAAATTTTAGCACCATTGCATTCTTTGCCTACATCGCACCAGATGTCGTTTGAACCGTCCTTTGTAATTGTCCCCGATTCAGCAAGTTTAAGTTCTCCGCCTTTGTACAAAACATCATTTTCTCCGAATGTCGCTTTGACATTGAAGTTCGGCCATTGGTTTGAAACTGTCAGCTGGCAAGTCCAAATAGCACTTGTTTCGGATTTTGTCATAATTGTTTCGCGTTTAGTGCTATCATAATTGTCGCTTACAAAATCAATAAGTGTTACCTTCGTCGGCAGGGTAGTTGTTGTTTCGCCAGTTCCAGAGTTTCCGCTATCTGTTCCAGTTTCATTGCCGCCAGTCGTAATACCACCACTCGTAGATCCACCAGTTGTGTCGCCGCCGGTTGTTGCTCCGCCACCGTTATCTTCTGCATCGTTGTTTGTTTTATCATCGCCAGTGGTTTCCGACTTTGTTATCTTTACGGTAACTTTTGCGGTAAGTCCTGTCGCACCTTTTATTGCAAGACCGTTTTCTTTGATGTATTTAATTTTATTTGCATCTGTGATTGTAACATCATAAATGCAAGCCTCGCCTTCACCCGTTTTCCATTCAATTTTGTCGCCAGTGCTGCCGTCTGTATTTGCCCAAAACCACCAGTCTGAAGCAGAGCCAGTTATGCCTGTCACTGTGATTTTTATTGAAGCTATATCTTCTGAAATATCGCTTGTCTCGAGAATTGTTTTTTCTTCGTCATCAAAGGAAATTGTTTTGGTTACTTCTGTTACTTTATCACCAGCGTCTCCATCACCGCCAGGAAAGAGAGGGGGGGGGGCGCGGGGGGGGGGGGGGGGG
>CAMWWZ010000080.1 GCA_947178095.1 uncultured Treponema sp. | reverse complement strand
CTTCATCCGCATACGCTTTTTTCTGATACGCGCTTAAACTCGCCGTCAGCACTGCAAGCGCGCACATCGCGAGCGCGGAAATGGCGATAAATGCTTTCTTCATGGTCATGGCTTCCTCCAAGTTACTCCTTTGCGCCTGCGGCTTTGAGCAGCGCGATTACGTCTGTCGCGTTGCGTTCTTCCGCCCACATGAGCGCGGTTCTGCCATCATCGTCCTTTGCGTCAATGTCTGCGCTTGCAGCAATCAGAATCCTTGCTACATCAATTGCGTTTTTCTCCGCCGCAATCATAAGCGCAGTCTTGTCGAAGCAGTCCTTTGCGTTCACGTCCGCGCCCGCTTTGATGAGCAGCCTCGCAACGTCCGCCGCATTGTTCTCTGCCGCGTACTTGAGGACTGTCTTGTCTATGTCATCTGTCGCGTTCACGTCTGCACCCGCCTCGATGAGCAGTCGTGCCACGTCCGCCGCATTTATCTCTGCCGCATACATGATGGCACGCATGTTGCCTCTGTTCCGTGCATTCACGTCTGCGCCGGCTTCAATGAGCAGTTTTGTGATGTCAGCCGCGTTGTTCCTTGCCGATTGCATGAGTGCGGTGTCCATGCTTTCGTCCCTTGCGCTTGCATCCGCGCCGGCGGCAATGAGCACTTGAACTGTAGCCTTTGCGTTTGCCTCTACCGCAATCATGAGCGTGGTATTGCCGTTCTGCTCCCCTGCGTTCACCTCCGCGCCGGCATTGAGAAGCAGTTGCGCTACGTCTGCCGCTTCGTTCTGTGCCGCGTACATGAGCGCGGTCATGCCGCCCCTGTCCTGTGCGTTCACGTCCACGCCCGCCTCAATGAGCAGTTGTGCCACGGCTACCGCGTTGTTCTGCGCCGCGCACATGAGGACAGTCTTGTCAAAATAAGTGGTCGCGTTTACGTTCGCGCCCGCTTCAATGAGCAGCCGTGCAATGTCCGCCGCGTTGTTCTGCGCCGCATGCATGAGTGCGGTCATATAGTCCCGATCCCGTGCGTTCACGTTCGCCCAGGATTCAAGGAGGCGTCGCACTTGCGCAACGTCGTTTTTCGCCGCTGCCGTAATGAGCGCGGTTGGATCGTATGTTTCTTCCGATGCGCCGACGGCGACGAGCAACGGCACTACATCCGCCGCATTGTTCTTTCTCGCGAGCACGAGCGCGGGCTCGCCGTCTCTGTTCCTTGCGTTCACGTCCGTTCCGGCTTCAATAAGCAGTTTCGCCACGTCCGCCGCGTTTTTTTCTGCCGCAACCATGAGTGCGGTCATGCCGCCCCTGTCCTGTGCGTTCACGTCCGCGCCCGCTTTGATGAGCAGTTCCGTCATGTCTGCCGCGTTCCTGTACGCCGCCTTCATGAGGGCTGTCCATCCTGTATCGGTCTTTGCATTTACGTCCGCACCTGCTTCAATAAGCATTTCTGCCACGTTGTTTTGCGTCGCCCACATGATGACTACCCATCCCATATCATCCTGTGCGTTCACGTCTGCGCCTGCTTCGATGAGTACTCGCGCCACGTCCGCCGCGTTGTTCCGTGTCGCATACCTGAGCGCGGTCATGCCAGATTCGTTTTTTGCGTTTACGTCTGCCCCCGCTTCGATGAGTAGCCGCGCAACGTCTGCCGCATTTGCCTGCGCCGCATACATGAGCGCAGTCATGCCATCACGAGCCTGCGTGTTCACGTCCGCGCCCGCTTTGATGAGACGCCGGGTTTTCGCAACATTGTTTTTCTCCACAGCCGCAATGAGCGCGTCCGACTTTTCGGTCGCAGTCTTGCTAAAACAGCCGACATTCGCGCACAGCGCGAGCGCGGCGATGGCGATAAACGCTTTCTTCATGCTCATATAATTGCTCCTTGATGCCGTTCTCTCTGTGATATTATAGCGCATGCGGCGGCTGATTGTCAAAGCGTGGTCTCATGGACGAATTTTGCGTACCAAATTTATAGCCGCAGTTTGGCGGGAATGAATCTTGCGCACAAAATTCGTATTTGTTGAATGCTGGGAAGAAATTTGTTGCGCCAAATTTGTACTTGTCGAGCGTCATGAAGGAATTTGTTGTAGCAAATTCGTTGCCAGCGATTGCTGTGAAGGAATTTCAGGCAGTTGATGTGTTCCCGTCAGTTGACGGGAACGAATTTTCTGCGGTTGATGCGTTCCCGTCGGTTGACGGGAAGGAATTTCATGCGGTTGATGCCTCTTCGTCGGTTGACAAGAGGAAATTTCCGCCGGTTTTTGCGTTCTGTCAGTTGCGGAGAAGGAATTTCCGGCGGTTTTTATGTTCTCGTCAGTTGACGAGAGGAAATTTCCGCCGGTTTTTATGTTCTCGTCAATTGCTGGGAACAAATTTCCGTTCGTTCTAAAGCCTTGTCGCACCAAATATTTGCGAGTTTTCGAAGAAAGCTCGGAAGCAACGCATTGCGTTGCGACAATTTCTGCCAGTTGACCTTTCTCGCAAGTTTGCGAGAAAGAATTTCACGCGGTTTTCTTTAATGTGCGTTCCTGTTTATTCTTTCGCGCCGGCGACTTTGAGCAGTTCTATCACATCTGTCGCGCCGTGCTCTTCCGCAAGCATGAGCGCGGTCTTGCCTCCATAATTCTTTGCGTTTATGTTCGCACCTGCTTCTATGAGAAGTTTCGCCACGTCCGGCGCGTTATGTATTGCCGCGTTCATCAGCATAGTACCGAAAATGGACACTTCGTCCATGTCTGCGCCTGCCGCCAGAAGCATCTGCGTCATTTCCACCGCATTGTGCGCCACCGCTAATCCCAGTGCTGTCATCCCCGCGTCGCCCGTCGCATTTACGTCAGCACCTGCCGCAATCAGAATCCTTGCCGTTTCCAGCGCGTTTTCCGCCGCCGCGTACATCAACGCAGTTTCACCGTACTCGTTCTCCTTTGCGTTGATGTTTGCTCCCGCCGCAATCAGAATCTTAGCCACGTCAACCGAATTTTTTTCCGTCGCGAACATCAGTGCGGTTTTGCCTTTGTCGTCAATCGCATTTACGTCCACATCTTCTTCTATGAGCCGCCGAGTTTCTTCGACATCATTGTTTTCCGCGGCTAAAAAAAGCGCGTCCGATTTTGACTCCACATATGCGCTTGCTGTCTTGCCTTCAATGTTTTTTGTGTTCACTTCCGCGCCCGCTTCTATGAGCAGTCTCGCCACGTCTGCCGCGTCGTATTCTTTTGCTATCATGAGAGCGGTCTCGCCGTACATGTTCTCTGCGTCAATGTACGCGCCTTTCTCTATGAGCAATCTCGCCATGTCTGCCGAATTTTTCCGTGCCGCATTCATGAGCGCAGTCCATCTGTTATCACTTCTTGCGTTTACGTCTGCACCGGCTTCGATGAGCGTTTTTGCAGCGTCTGTCGCGTTGCTCCTTGCCGCATACATCAGTGCCGTTTCTTTGTGATAGCCTTTTGCGTCAATGTCCGCGCCGGCTTTGATGAGCATCTTTGCAAATTTCTCGTAATTCCATTGCACGGCGAGCATCAGCGCGGTTTTGTCCTCATCGTCCTGTGCGTTCAAGTCTGCGCCCGCATTGATGAGGAGCATTACAAATTCCTCGGATTCCCTTCGTATCGCATCCATGAGCGCGGTTCTGCCGTGTGCGTCCTTTGCGTTCAAGTCTGCTCCAGCTTCTATGAGCATCTTTGCAAATTCCTCGGATTTCCTTTGCGTCGCTACCATTAGTGCCGTCTGCTTCGAATACCCCTTTGCATCCAAGTCCGCGTCTTCCTTAATGAGCAGTTTGGCAACGTCCGTCGCATTTTTTTCTACAGCTATTATGAGCGCGGTCTCGCCGTTTGGGGCCGGTGTGTTTACATCTGCGCCTGCTGTGATAAGTAATTGCGCCATGTCCAGTGCATTGTTTTTTGTCGCAAACATGAGTGGTGTCTTTCCCACAATGTCCTTTGCGTCCACATCTGCGCCTGCTTCGATGAGCCGCCGCACTTCGGTAATGTCATTCTTCTGCACGGCTTCAATGAGCGCATCTTCGGGTGCATCCGCGCCGCTTTTTTCGGTACTTCCCGCATTGTTCTTGCCAAAGCAGCCGACAAGCGCGAACGCAGCGCACAGCGCGAGCGCGAAAAGTGCGATGATTGTTTTTCTTTTCATGCTCATGTCTCTCTCCCGTTTATTCTTTCGCGCCAGCGGCTTTGAGCAGTTCTATCACGTCTGTCGAATGGGATTCTTTCGCAAGAACGAGCGCGGTCTTGCCTTGATTGTCCTGTGCGTTTACATCCGCGCCTGCTTCTATGAGCAGCCTTGCAATATTTGGCGCATTGTTGTTCCACACTGTATACATCAGCGCGGTCATAGACCAAGCATTCTTCGCGTTTACGTCCGCGCCGTGCGTTATGAGCAGTTCTGCCACGTCCACCGCGTTATGACGTGCGGCAAACATCAGCGCAGTCAAAGTATCTTCTGTGTCGTCCTTTGTGTCCATATCCGCGCCCGCCTCAATGAGAGATCGTGCAATGTCCAGCGCATTTTCCCTTGCCGCAAACATCAGCGGTGTCCAGCCTTTTGTCTTAAAGGCGTCGTTTTTTGCGTTTACGTCCGCTCCTGCATTGATGAGCAGATTGGCAACGTCTGACGCACAATTCCATGCCGCAAACATCAGGGCGGTATAGTTGGTATCAGTTTTTGCGTTCACGTCCGCGCCTTTTTCTATGAGAATTTTTGCCGCTTCCGTAGCATTTCTGATTGCCGCTTCTATGAGCATGGTGCCGCCGTTTTCGTTTTTTGCGTTCACGTCTGCACCGGATTCGATGAGCTTCCGCACTCTCTCATTATATTCTTTCGCGCGGGCAGCCTTGAGCAGCTCGATCACGTCCTCCGCGTCATATTCTTCCGCCCATGTCAGCGCGGTATACCCATCTAAATCGCTTGCATTCACATCCGCGCCGGCATCTATGAGCAGTTTGGCAACATACGCCGCATTTTCCTTTGCCGCGAACATCAGCGCGGTATTGCCGTCGCTGTCGCTTGCGTTCACATCCGCGCCGGCGGCAATGAGCAGCTTCGTGGCATTCATGTTGTTCTTTTCTGCCGCATACATAAGCGCGGTTCTGCCGTCATAATCTCTTTCGTCCAGGTCGTCCCTGTCAGGTAATTGAGATGAGGCTAGTAATCTCTCGTTTGCCGCGAGCGTCATGAGCATGGTGCGACCGTTCATTTCGTCCGCGCCGCACGCTATGAGCAATTCTGCCACGTCCAGCGCGTTGCGACTCCTCGCAAGCATCAACGCCGTAACGCCATCATCGTCCTCTGCGTTCACGTCCGCGCCGTGCGCTATGAGCAATTCTGCCACGTCCAGCGTGTCGTGCCACGCCGCAACCATCAACGCCGTACCGCCGCCATCATCGTCCTTTGCGTTCACGTCCGCACCGGCTTCTATGAGTATCTTTGCTATGTCCACCGCATTTATACGCGCCGCGTCTCTTAACGCTGTCCTGTACTCGCCTTTTGCGTTCACATCCGCGCCTGCTTCGATAAGCTTTTTCACGATATGCATGTTGTTCTGCTCTGTCGCATACATGAGTGCGGTCGCGCCGTCGTTGCTACTTGCGTTTACGTCCGCGCCGGATTTGATGAGCAGTTCTGCCATATCCGTCTCGTCGAAGCGATGTAGCATCGTATGCATGAGCGCGGTTCTGCCGTCCTTGTCCTTTATGTTCAAATCCGCCTTCGCCGTTATGAGCAGCCGCGCCGTGTCCATCGCGTTTTTCTCTGCCGCATGTATTAGCGCAGTCTTGCTTCTTTTATCCTGTGCGTTCACGTCTTCGCCTGATTTTATGAGCCGCCTCGCTTCGTCAACGTCATTCTTATCTGCCGCGAACATGAGCGCGGTCATGCCATCATCGTCCTGCGCTTCTATGTCCGCATCGTCTTCTATGAGTTGATTGGCGGCATCATTGTTTTCCGCCGTCTCAATGAGCGCGGATGTCTTGTCCGCTTTATTGCACGAAACAGCCAGCGCGCACAGCGCGAGCGCGGCGATAAATGCTTTCTTTTTCATGGTCATGGTTTCCTCCAAGTTATTCTTCGAAGAGCGTGCCTCTGAGATATGCGTCCACGAAGTCTTCTTCCGCGCTATGTTCTATCGCAATTTCCAGCGCGGTCTTGCCCTCGTTGTCCTGTGCGTTTACATCCGCGCCGGCTTGTATTAGAATCTGCATGGTAGTTACTGCTTCGTGGAGCACAGCATACATAAATGCTGTCATTCCCTCATCGTTCTTTGCGTTCACGTCCGCGCCTTCTTCTATGAGCAGTTTGACGGCTTTTTCAGCACCATGACCCGCCGCGCACATTAGAGGCGTGTCTCCGTCAACGTCCTTTGCGTTCACATCCGCGCCCATTTCTATGAGCAGCTTTACCACGTCCGTGGAATCGTTTATCGCCGCGTTTATCAGCGCGTTAAAGTCTCCATTTGTTTTTCCGCTTGTGTCCTCTCCGGCTTTGATGAGCAGTTCCGCCACGCCCGCCGCATTTTTAAATACAGCGTGCTCAAACGCGGTGCGGTAGGCAATGTCCTTTGCGTCTTTGTCTGCGCCGGCTTCCATGAGAACTTTCGCCGCGTCCGTTGCATTGAAGATTGCCGCATACATGAGCGCGGTCTTGCCTCCATCGTCTTTCGCGTTCATGTCCGCGCCCGCTTCTATGAGCAGCCTTACAAAGTCCGCCGCGTTGGAAGATGCCGCATGCATCAGCACGGTTTTGCCGTAATCGTCTTTTGCGCTCAAGTCCGCTCCCGCTTTTATCAGCAGTTCGGCAACGTCCGTCGATTTTTCATTTTCCGCAAACATCAGCGGTGTCCAGCCTTTCGTCCATCTGTCGTCGCTTCTTGCGTTCAAGTCCGCGCCCGCCTTGATGAGCAATTTTGCAACGGCTGCCGAGTTTCTCCTTGCCGCTTCTATGAGCGCGGTATCGTGATCGCTGCTCTCGCTTCTCGCGTTCACGTCCGCGCCAGTCCAAATGAGCCGCCGCGCTTGGGCGGCATTATTGGTGTAGGCAGCATTCAAGAGCGCCTCGGTCTTGTCCTCTTTATTGCACGACACTGAAAGCGCGCACAGCGCGAGCGCGGAAATGGCGATGATGGTTTTCTTTTTCATGGTAATGATTTCCTCCAAGTTATTCTTTTGCGCCTGCGGCTTTGAGCAGCGCGATTACGTCTTGCGCGTCGTGTTCTTTTGCAAGCATAAGCGCAGTTTTGCCGTCACTGTCCTTTGCGCTTATGTCCGCACCGGCGGCAATGAGCAGTTCGGCGACATCTTCCGCATCTCGTTCTGCCGCATACATGAGTGCGGTATTGCCGTCCTTTCTTGCGGCGTTTACGTTCGCGCCGGCTTCCAAAAGCACCTTGGTAATGTCCGCGCGATTGCCAAATGCCGCCATGATAAGCGCGGTCTGTCCTCTGTCGCCTGCCGCATTCACGTCTGCGCCCGCTTCGATGAGCATTTTCGCTATGTCCAAAGTGCCGCGTGACGAAACATCGATAAGCGCCGTCGAGCCGACATTGTTCGCTTTGTTTACGTCCGCGCCGGCCGCAATGAGCAGTCTTATTATGTCTTCCGCATGACAAATTACAGCAAAGGCAAGCACCGTATTTCCGTAGTCGTCCTCCGCGTTCACATCCGCACCTGCCGCTATGAGCAGTCGGGCGGCACTTATTTGGTTGGATTGCAGTGTGCACATAAGAGCCGTCCAGTCGTTTTTGTCCTTCGCGTTCACGTCCGCGCCCGCTTTGATGAGCCGCTTCAATTCCGCCGTGTCGTCCTTTTTCACCGCCGTTATGAGTGCCGCGTTTTTTCTAGATGTCTCGTCTGTTTTCGTGTTGTCCTCGCGCAATTCTGCGAGCAATCGTTCCACTGTATCCGCATTGGTTCCAACCGCATAGATGATTTTGTCCGGCGCGTACACGTCTTTTTTGCCTCGACAACCGACAAGCGCGAACGCCGAGCACAACGCGAGCGCGACGATTGCTGCAATCTTTCTACTTTTCATATTTTAATAGGGTAGCGGAATAAGAGGATAAATTCAAGTGCGCAGCGGGGGCTTGGGGCGGCAGCCCCAAGCGGTGCTGGGGAAAGAGGGTGATTTAGATAGAATTTCCTCAATAATTAAAATCATCTGCGAGTTTTCGAAGAAAACTCGTTAAGCAGTGCATCGCACTGCGACGTTGTATCCCTCCAAAATAAATGCTTTCCGCGCCTGAAAGATTCTAGAACTTGCTGTCGGCGTAGCCTATCCAGCCTTCCTTTTCCACGAGGGCTTTTTCGAAGCCGTCCAGTTTGAAAGGGTAGCTTTTCGAAAGCGAGCCAGCGATTAGCTTGACTTTCGCCGTGTCGTCGTCGTTGATGACGATCTTGCATTCGGTGTCCTTGTCGGCGAACGTGTGGAACATGTCTTCGATCGATTTTTTGTCCATTTCCACGGCGAGCATCCCGCAGTTGAACATGTTCTGCCTGAAAATGCGCGCGAAATTCGGCGCGACCACGACGTAGATTCCGTTCACTTCGAGTGCCCACGGAGCGTGCTCGCGGCTTGAGCCGCATCCGAAATTCTCGCGCGTGATTATGACTTTTTTCCCGGCCACGTCGGTCTTCGAGTCGAATCCGTCGAGTTTCAAATCCTCGAGCAAGTAGGGCTTGAGAGCCTGCTTCGTGTTTTCCGTCAAATATTTCGCCGGGATGATTTCATCCGTATTGATGTCAGACCTGTCCAAAAAAAGAACCGGACCACCGAACTGTTTCATTTTTCTTCTCCTAAATAAAGTCAAGAAGAAAGTTGCAACTTTCTTCTTGACTTTTTATGCCACTTCGTAATGAAATGAGAAGTGGCATTTGATATGCAAGTTTCCAACGGAAACTTGTCATGAAAAAAAGTTGACGATATTTCAGGCAACTTTTTTTCATATTCTCCTAAAAATTTTATTTTTTGAACAATTGCGAATTCGTGATTGTTCCCGCGATCGCCGTCGCTGCGGCCGTCGCAGGGCTCATCAAGTGCACCATTCCGCCTTTTCCCATGCGCCCGTTGAAATTGCGGTTCGTGGTGGACGCGCACACTTCGCCCGAGGCGAGCACTCCGTTCGACATTCCGAGGCACGCGCCGCAAGTCGGATTCGTGACGCAGAATCCCGCGTCCATGAAAATCGAAATGAGGCCTTCGTCCAAAGCCTGCTTGTAGATTTTCGGCGTGGCGGGGCTTACGATGGCGCGGACGTTCTGCGCGATGTGCTTTCCTTTGAGAATCTCCGCCGCGATCCGCAGGTCGGAAATCCTTCCGTTCGTGCAAGAGCCGATGTAGATTTGATCGACTTTCGTGCCTTGAAGTTCGGAAACCTTTTTCACTTGGTCGGGCTTGTAGCCCACGGTGGCTAACGGCTCGAGGTCCGAAAGGTCGAGCGTGAGCGTCTTTTCGTACTGCGCGTCCGCGTCGCTCTTCCACTTGGAATATTCTGCGAGCGCGTCTTCCTTTGAAGAGAATTCGCCTTCGATGAAAGGCCAAAGGTATTCCACCGTGGTCATGTCGGGAAAGCAGATTCCGCTCGTCGCGCCGGCTTCCACCGCCATGTTGCAAATCGTCATCCGCTCTTCCATGCTGAAATTGTCAACGACAGGGCCTGTGAATTCCACGACGCAGTTTGTCGCGCCGTTCACGCCGATTTTCGAGATAAGGTAGAGAATAACGTCTTTCGCGAAAACGCCTTCGCGCAATTTTCCGTTCAAGATGAATTTTATCGACTTGGGCTCTTTGAACGAGCACACGCCCTTGAGGATTCCCACTTCCAAGTCCGTCGTGCCCACGCCCGCTGCGAACGCTCCGAACGCTCCGTGCGTACAGGTGTGGCTGTCGCCCATGATGACCGTGAAGCCCGGGCGCACGAAGCCTTTTTCGGGGAAAATCGCGTGGCAGACTCCGTTCGCGCCGATGTCGAAGAAGTCCTTGATTCCGTTGCGCCTCGCCCAGTCGCGCAGGATTTTTTCCTGTTCGGCGGTCTTGCTGTCCTTCGCGGGCGTGACGTGGTCGATCACCGCCTTGATTTTCTCGCAGTCGAAAACCCTGTCCATTCCGCGTTCCACCAAGTCGTTTATGGCGATCGGCGTGGTTATTTCATGGCAGAAAACCCTGTCCAATTTGAGAATGTATGTGTCCTTGAAAGGCTTTTCCAAAAGATGGCTTTCGAAAATTTTTTGCGCTATGGTCTTTCCCATATTTTGCTCCTTTAAATTTTAAAATGAAAATTTTATGGATTTTTTGTCTTTGCGATGCGGCGAAATTGTCCTAGCCGAGAACGGTCACGCCTGCGGACGCTATCGCCGCGTCAATCGCGCCTTCGTCCGCGCCGTCAAAGTCCACGAGAACTTGCGCTTTCATTGGATTTGCCTCGCAGTTCGTAACGCCCGCCACGGCTTTTACCGCCGCCGCGACTTTTTGTGCCGTGTCATCCTCAAACATTCCGTCAACAAATATCTTTTTTTGCATTTTTTAAACTCCGTTTTGAAAATAACTTTTTATTTTCTCTTTAATTTACATTTTAAACCATAAGCCGAATTTTTGCAAGCAAAAAATTGCAAAAATTTCAGACTTCTTGCCGAAAATTCTGCGTGCTTCCGAGCTGTCCGCACGCGCCGCCGATTTTGCTTCCGCGCCGCCGCCGCAACGTTGCGTTCACGCCCGAATCCCGCAGGATTTTCAAGAAAGCGTCGCATTCTTCGCGGCTCGGGCTTGAAAAGGGCAGGCCTTCCACTTCGTTCCATGCGATGACGTTCACGTTTGCGGAAATCGCGCGCGCGAATTCTGCGACCTTTTCCGCGCTTTTTTCGTCCGAGTTTTTTCCCGCCAAAAGCGCGACTTCGAGCGTAGCGCGGAATCCCGTCTTTTCACAATGGTACGCGAGAGCCTTTTTCAGCTCGGAAAGCGGATTCGCCTTTGCCGTGGGCATCAGCTCTTCGCGCAAATTTTGGTCGGCCGTGGTGAGCGAAAGGGCGAGGCGTACTTTCGGGCCTTCGTCGGCAAGCTCGTAAATTCCTTTCGCGATTCCGCAGGTGGAAATCGTGATCCGCCTCGGCGAAAGAGCGCGTCCTTCCTCGCTTGAAAGGAGCGCGACGGCTTTTCGGATTTCGCAGAGATTCTGAGTCGGCTCGCCCATTCCCATGAAAACGATGTTCGAAAGAAGCCCGACTTCCTTTTCCAAAAACAAAAATTGCTCGACAATTTCCGTCGCCGTCAAATTCCGCGCGAGTCCGAGAGTTCCGGTTTTGCAGAACGCGCATCCCATCGCGCATCCCGCCTGGCATGAAACGCACGCGGTCTTGCGTCCTTCCTTGTCGATGAGAAGCACGGTTTCCACGGCGAGCGCGTCGGAAGTCTCGATTTGGAGCTTTACAGTGCCGTCGTCGTCGCGGAGAATTCTTTTCACGGAGGTCGAGCGGAGAGACGCGCTTTCCGAAAGCCGCGCGCGCAATTCCTTCGAGAGGTTCGTCATTTCGGAAAAATCTTCCGCGCCCGAATAAATCCATTTGAAGATTTGCCTTCCGCGAAAAGGCGCGTCGAGAGAGAGAACTTTGCAGATTTCTTCGGGAAAAAGCCCCGTGAGCGCGGTTTTTTGCATCACGAATTCTTAAGGCGTTTGAGGATGTCGCTCACGGCGTGGCTTCGGATTCCCTGCCTTTGGAACGCTTCGAGGGTTTCGATCGCCTTTTGCTTTTTTCCCATCTTCTCGTAGCTGTCCGCCAAGTCGATGTAAAGCCTGTGGTTTTTCGGGTCGTTCTTGACGAGGGCTTCGAGCCGCTCGACGCTTTCTTCGTACTTGCCTTGGCCTTTTCGCAAAAGCGCGAGACCCAAAGCCGCGTAGATGTCGAATTCGATGCTCATCGCCTTGTTGTAATATTCTTCGGCAGTCTTGTAGTCGCCGGAATTCCTGTATGCGTCGCCCGCGCGGGTGAGAATCACCTTGTTGTTCGGGTCGATTTCAAGGATTTTGTTCCAATATTCTATCGAGCGGAACTGCTGGTTCATTCCGCGGTAGCAGTCGGCAAGCCCGTAGAGCGCGTAGAAATTTTCAGGATCGTATTTCAGCGCGCGCTCGAAATATTGCACGCCTTTGTCGAACGTCTTCAATTTGCGGTGGCAGTTTCCGATGCTCGTGAGCACGCGGATGTCCACGGAATTCGAGTTTTCGTCGAGCATCCGCGTCCAATAGAAAAGCGCGTCGGTGTATTCCTTGAAATCATAGTGCAAGTGCCCAAGCCCTATGAGCGCGTAGGGATTGCTTTCTTCCATGTCGAGGACGCGCAGATAGAGCTGCTTTGATTTTTTGAAGTCGCGGATTTTTCGGTATGCGTCCGCGACGCGCGTGAGCACCGTGATGTTGCGGTCGTCGTGCGTGAGATATTGCTCCCAAATCTCGATCGCCTTGTGGTATTGGTTCAAAGCCTTGTAGCAGTCGGCAAGCCCGAAAAGCGCGTAGTTGTTTCCCGGGTGGCAGGAAAGG
>CAMWWZ010000079.1 GCA_947178095.1 uncultured Treponema sp. | reverse complement strand
ATTTCTGCCTGTCTCGTGGGCGCGGAGATGTGTATATGTGACAGATGTGAACGCCCAAAGCCAAAATGCTTTCGAAATCCGGCAAAATTCCAAGCGATTCCGTCAAAACTAAAACGCGCCCGCCAGCCTTCATTCCTTCCGAAACGATTTCTGCGGAAACTTGCGCGCTTTCGTTTTCCACGTCAAGGACGAGCGGCTTGAATCCAGACTCTTCGATGGCGAAAATCTGCCATGACGGAGCGAGCGCGCTTATCATCACCGCGCTACCCGCCTCCAAATTCAAAGCCTTTAGCGCGTATTTCAAAGCAACGTCCGGGCTTCGCAAAGCCACAGCACCTGCGCATGAGAAAAATTCTTTTACCGTCTGAATCAGACGCGCGTTAATCTCGCCCGGGCCGATTTTTTCATCGACCATGCAAGTGAGAACCGCGTCCATTTCCTTTCGGCGTATGGTTGAGCTGAAAGTTTGAATCATCTTTTTTGCATGTCTTTAATCTTCTGCAACTCTTTCGGGTTGAACAGGCGGCGAATGTCAAGCATGATGAGGTACGGAGAATCCGTGTTCTTCTGTATTACGCCGTGTATGTATTCCGTGCCGATTCCGCTGAGCATCTGAGGCGGCGCCTTGATTTCGTCCTTTTCAATCGTAACGACGCGCTCCACGCGATCGATGATGATGCCGATTCGATTGTCATCTATGTTCAAAATCACGAATCCGCCCTCATCCTCCACGTCTTCGCCAAATTCCATTTTTTTCAATCGGAAACGCTTATGCAGGTTCATAACTGGAATTATCTCTTTGCGGAGGTTGAAAATTCCTTCCACATAATACGGAGCATTTGGCAGAGGACGCACAGTCTGCCTTTTTACGATTTCTTTGACATCCATAATGTCCACGCCATATAGTTCTTCACCCAAATTGAATGTCACAAGTTGAATTTGAGAGCTTTCTTCAGCCATACTTCCTCCAAGTCTGATTACGATATTATAAACTGAAGCGAAAAAAAAATCAACAAGAAAAATACAATTCTGCAAAAAATTTTAACTTCGTGCAAAATAGCCGCGAGTTTTGGCGCAAAACAATTCAAGAAGCCGAAAAAAGCGCGAGCCCATAGACTTTTTTCGCGCCCGCCTTCCGCAAAAGCCACGCGCATTTTTCCATAGTCGCGCCAGTCGTCACGATGTCGTCCAAAAGCACGACTTTTTCAGGACTGCCAAGGCCATCCTTGAATCTCGGAAGCAAATCATAAAGCGCGCCTGAAGTGCCGAGCCTTTCGTCACGGCCGAGCTTTTTTTGCTGGATAGAATCCTTTCTTTCAAGCGCGCGGAGGATTCTCACGCCGTGCCTTTTGGAAAGCAAAGTAGAAAGCTCGTCGATTTGATCCCAGCCCTCCTTTCGAAGCTTGTCCGCGCGCGGCGGCACAGGAACGACAGGCGTTCTTTCAAGTCCGAGGTCGCGCAAAGCCTTGTAAAGAAGATCGGCGAACAAAGGAGAAAGCCTCCTTTGCCCTTCAATCTTCCATGCGAACGCCAAATCCTTTTTCCACTGCCGGTACGAGTGAATCGGATAAAGCGCGTCCAGCGAACTCAAAGAGGCGCGTTCTCGGCATTCCATGCAGATTCCGATTTCCGAAATCAAAATCTTTCCGCATTTCGAACACCGCCTTTCGGAATTGAACTGAACGTAATTTTCCAACGTTTCCCGACATTTCGCGCATACAGGCATGGCAAAAGTGGCTTTATGGCACGAAAGGCATTCTTCCGCGCCGTAAACCAGCGCGAGCATATAGCCCGCGATTTGCGAAAAGGTCGAACACGCAGCCTTTCGAAAACCAGGCCATGACTTGCCACGAAGCGGGCGTTCAAGAAAATCATTCACACATATAATATATGTTTTTTCGCGAACTTTTTAGGGCAAAAACATTTTATTTTCAAAAAAAAGCAAAAATATTTTCCGAAAGCCATTTCAATCAACATACCTCGATGCAAGCATCGAGGTATGTTGTTCTCATAAGGTATCGCAGTCGGGTTTCATCCCCTTTATTGCGACGCAAGCGTCGGGGTATGAAACCCTCCGCACGAATCAACATGCATCGATGCGCGAATAATTCAACGTGATTTAAACGCCGGACAAATTCTTTTTCCAACGCGCGATGAGCTGCAAGGCGGCGAGCGGCGTGAGATTGTCGGTGTCAGCGGAAAGAATTTCGTCGAGCACAATTTCTTCGTCGCTGAAAAGCCCGGGGCTTGAAAAAGCCGCATTTTTTGAAGGCGCAGTTTCGCTTTCCGCCGCAGGGTCGGGCAAGCCGTCCTTGGGAACAAGCGGATGTTCGCCTGCGCGGTTTTGTATCCACGAGAGGATTTCATTGGCGCGAGAAATCACGCTTTGCGGAACGCCCGCCAGCCGCGCGACATGTATTCCATAGGAATTTTCGGAAGCGCCTTCTTTTATCTTGCGGAGGAAAACCACGGAATCTCCGATTTCGCTCACGTCCATGCACATCATGCGAATCGCGGAATGCTCGAGCCTCGTGAGCTCGTGGTAATGCGTGGCGAACAAAGTGCGGCATTTTACGGCGTTCAAAAGATGCTCGCTCACCGCCCACGCAATCGAAAGCCCGTCCTCCGTGGAAGTGCCGCGCCCCACTTCGTCCATAATCACAAGCGAGCGCGGAGTCGCGCCGCGAAGAATTCTCGCGGTTTCCGTCATCTCAACCAAAAACGTAGATTCGCCTCGGGCAAGATTGTCGCTCGCACCGACGCGGCAAAAGATTTTGTCAACGAGGCCGATTCGCGCGCTTTTCGCGGGAACGAAACTTCCGCATTGGGCGAGCAGCGCGATGAGCGCGTTTTGCCGCAAGTACGTCGATTTTCCGGCCATATTCGGCCCCGTAATCAGCGAAAATGAAGTCCAGCACTCGCCTTTAAAATCATCCTCGCAAAATCCTGCAATCGCCAAATCGTTCGGAACGAACTCGCCCGAAGGAAGATGCTTTTCCACGACAGGATGTCGGCCAGCTTCTACAATGAATTCCATTCCGTCATCGACTTGCGGACAAATCCATCTGTTTACTTTCGCGGCTTTCGCGAACGATGCAGCGGCGTCCGTGTACGCGATTTCATGCGCGAGCGACATAAGGGACGGAACGTATTCGGACAAGTGCGCGCGCAAATCGAGGAAAAGCCTTTTTTCGGTTTCTATTATGTTCGCCTCGGCGTTGTTCAGTTCGCGCTCCAATTCCTGCAAGCGCGCAGTCGTATAGCGGTCGGAATTCGTGAGCGAGCGTCTCATTATGAAATGCTCGGGCACGTTGGAAATCTTTCCCTTCGTAACTTCAAGGAAATATCCTGACGCGCCATTGCTCTTTATTTTCAGATTTTGGATTCCTGTGGCATCGATTTCCTCTTCCAAATATTCCGCCAAATTCTCGCTGAAATCAAGCCCGACTCTTTTGTAATGGTCGAGCTCCTCGGAATACCCTTCGCGGATGAGCCGACCTTCCGTCAATACGGTAGAAGGATCGTCGCATATGGCGCGGCGAATCAAAGCGGCGATTTCTTGAGAGGCTGCGCCGTCAATCGTGCCGAAATCGTAGCGCACGAGGCTTTCCTGAACAGAAAGCCATGACTCGAGGCTTGCCGCCAAAGCCACCAAATCCTTGGCGTGCGCCCTTTCCATCGCGATCCTGCCAGCGAGCCGCTCGACATCGAGAATCTTCGAAAGCCCCGAGCGAACAGATTCAAGCAAGTCCTCGTTTTCAAAGAAGAGGCTCACATGCCGCTGTCGCGCGAGGATTTTCCTTATGTCGGTGAGCGGGGACGAAAGCCATTGCCTTATCGTGCGATTTCCCATCGCGGTAAGCGTAAAGTTCACAGTCTCCAAAAGCGTGAACGAAGAGCCTCCGTCGCGCAGATTCGAAATGATTTCCAAGTTGCGCCGAGACGCATCGTCTATAACAACATATTCGCTTTCGTGATAGACTTTTATGCCGCTTATGTGGTCGATTCTCGCGCCCGCAGTCTTGTCGATATAGTCGAGCAAAAATCCCGCTGCCGCCACTTCCGCAGAATTTTCGTCCAAAGAAAACGGCGCGAGATTCTGCGTCTTGAACTGGCGCGTGAGTCTTTGGTACGAGGTCTCGTTCTTGAAATGCCAATCAGGATAATACGAAACCAGCATCGACGGAAACATTTCCAAGGCGGAGACCACGGTCTCGCTTTCGCGGAGCGACAAAGGCAAAAGCAATTCCTTCGGACAAACCCTCGTCATTTCCTTCGCCAAATTGTCGGACATAAGCGAGGCTTGCCAGCTAGTCGCGAAAAAATCGGAAGTGCTCACGTCTATGTAGGCGAACGCGGCGCGGCCTTTAACCACGCAAAGGCTCGCAAGAAAATTGTTGGAAGCGCGCTCGAGGTAATCGTCCTCAATGGCGGTGCCGGGAGTAATCACTTCTATGACTTTTCGCTCGGTGAGACCGCCCGCCGCCGCGACAGGCCCGACTTGCTCGCATATCGCGATCTTCTTTCCTAGACGCAAAAGCCTCGCGATATAGATTTTCGCCGCATGGTGAGGAATGCCGCACATCGGGGATGGTCCCCTGTGGGTCAGAGTCAAATTCAAAAGACGCGAAACTTCCTGCGCGTCGGAGTTGAACATTTCGTAGAAATCTCCGAGCCGGAAAAGCAGAACTTCGTCCTTGTGTTCCCGCTTGATTTTCTCATACTGCTCCATCAAAGGAGTCTGCTCGCCCATCTTACATACCCAGTTCTGCGATTACCTTGTCGGTGATGTCCACCGCAGTGCTATACCACAGGATTCCGTTGTTCTGCTGCAAATTCAAAACCATAGAAAGCCCTTCGTTTTCCGCGACTTTTTTTATTATGCGGTTCAAGTCCTTGTAAAAATCGTCGTTTTCCGTGAGAGACTTTTTGAGATTGTTCAATTCGGTCTGCTTCGTCTGCGTGAAGGTCTTCAGGCTGGCGGACTTCGAGCGAATCAAATTTTCCTGCTTTTTCGCCTCGGAATCCAATCCCAATTCCTTCGCCTCCTGCAACTTGTCCTGCAAGCCCCGTATCTCGTCCGTGCGCTTGTTGATTTCGGTTTGAAAGTCCTCGCGCTTTTTTTCGTAGGCCTTTATGCCAGACGAGTTGCGGAAAAAATGTTCGTAGACGCGATTCGTGTCCACGATGCCGAAATTCGTTATGTGCTGCTGCGAGAAAACCGCGCCCGCCGCGAACAGGACGGCGCACAATGCGAAAACTCTTTTCATGTCAAAATTCTCCTTTTTATTTTTTATCTGTTGACCAAGTTGAACGAAAGCACGAATTTCATAGTGTCGCCCCAATCCACTTTGCCGTCCTTTATGCGGAAGCAGTTCGCGAAAAGCAGTCGCAACGGAAACTGAGGCATCAATATGCGGACATCAGGCCCGAAACTGAAATAAAAGTCTTCGATGCCCGCGCCGAACAATTCGCGCGGCGTGTTTTTTATCACGGCTATGTCAAAAAATCCGTCAATGGCGAGCATTCCCGGCACTACAGGAACGCGAAGCTCCAAGTTGTTGCTCCACATCGCGCTGCCCTTGTCGGAGTTGTAGATTTCCGTCCATCCGCGCGCGTTGAACATTCCGTCCAAGTAAAGCTTGTTTATGTCGCTCACTTGAGAATTGGGCGTGGGGAATTGGAGCGAGAGGCTTGATATTCCGGCGAGCACCATCTTGAACGCCCATTTTTCCGTTATCGGAATGTTGAACAATGTCAAATAGCCTTCGAGTTTCGTGTCCAATTCCAAAAAGTAGTCCACTTCAATCGGAAGGATTCCATACCAGGCTACGCGCTCGCTGAAAAACCATCCCTTCGACGGGTCGTAGTTTATGTCGCGCGCGTCCATCGACCATTTAGTCCATACGGAATTCGTAAGCCCCCAATTGTTGGCATACCTTGTGATCGTCGGGTCAAGCGGAGTGAACAAATCCTCGTCATACACGAAGTCCGTTATGGCATCGGTGAGGCCTCCCGAAAGCGAAAGCACCGCCCAGTCCGGCATCCAGCGGTATGCCAGCGAATGTTCCGCGCTCAGCCTCCACCTCTCGTATTCCATGTAATAGTCGCCGTAGACAGGTCGGCCGCTGTGGTCGAAACCAAGCCTGTACGTCTTCGCGCGCGCGTGGGAGAACGAAATCGCCTCGTTCCAAGTAACCGGAAGCCCCCAAAGCCAGTTCTGCGTATAGCCCAAATTTATGGACTGCTCGTCGGCGGAAAGCGTCACGCCGGCCGAAACCCTTTTTCCCAATCCGAGGAAATTCGTGTTCGACCATTGCGCGAAAAGGGAGAACGGCAAGTCGTCGGGATCGGTAACGCCCGAAAACGTCACGCCGAATTCAATGCTGTTGGTCTGCTGCTCTTCCACAGAAATGACGATATCGACCAAATTGGAATCGCTTCCGGGCTCGATCGTCGGCACAACGCTCGAAAAGAACTGCAAGTTGTAGAGGTTGCGAAGTCCGTTCGTAATTTTCGCCTTCGAAAAGACGTCGCCGCTTTCAATCGGAAGCTCGCGAGTGATCACGAAATCCTTCGTCTTCGTGTTGCCCTTGACAATTATGTTCTCGACGTGGCTTCTGTCACGCTCCGTTATGTTGAGGACATAGGAAACCTTGCGCTCCGCCTGATTGCGGTTTTCCGCCGGTTGGAAGGAATTTTCGGTATAGCCGTTTTCGTAATACAAATCGCTCACGCGCATAAGGCTTTCGGAGAATTTCGTCGCGTTGAACACTTCCCCCACTTTCATCGTAACCAAGGATTTCAGCCTATCCGTGCTGAAAACCTTGTTGCCGGTAAAGGAAAGCCCTTCGAAAGTATAGACCGGACCTTCGTAGACATAATACGTGATCGTCATTTCGTCGCGGTCTTTTTTTTCGTTGCGGGCGATGTCGCGCGTAACGTCGATGATGTTGAAATCGAGGTATCCGTGCTCCATGTAGAACTGCGTTATCGCCTGCCTGTCCAATTCCAGCTGCGACTCCTTGAACGAGCCTTTCTGCACGAAGCCCGCGACCTTCATCTTCGTCTTGCCCTTGAGCTTTTTCGACGAGAACGCGGAATTGCCCTCGAAATTTATCGCGACCACGGAAGTCTCGTTTCCTTCCGAAATGTTGAACGTGATGACTATGCCCGCGTCGGTTTCCTGCGTCGTGTGCGAAATCCTTATGTCGGTGAAGCCCTTGTCCAAATACACGTCGCGCAACGCCCGCTCTTCGATGAGGACTTCCGATTCCACGAAAATGTCGCCGACCTTTATCGTGAGAGCCTCCCTCAGCGGAGGATTCCGGACCTTTTTGTTGCCGTGAAACCTTATCGAAGAAATCACGGGCTTTTCCACGACGTTTATGACGAGAATAACTCCGTCGCCCGAATCGTGTGTCGCGCCCGGCTCGATTTCCTCGAAATAGTCCAAGGCCTCAAGGCGGTTAAGCAAATCGGAAAAGCAGTCGCCGACGTTCCTTCCGATGTAGCTTGAGATGAGCCCCGAAACTTCGGATCTCTTTATATTGTTGAGCCCGTTGAACGTGATTTTCGTGATCGGCTTGTCCATATACCAGTCGTCGCTCTCTTCCTGCGCGAACGCGGCGAACGAACAAAGCGCGAAAAGCAAAACCGATGCAAAAGCCACCCTACTTTTTGAAAACATTTTTTGCAACTCCAATAAACACGCCATTCAAGGAATGCCGTTAAAAATCTAATTTCCAGGACAATGTAAGAGCCGTATTTTGGACAAGCCTGAGATTCACAAGATCCTCAAAATCCGGCGACATACTCCACCTTATATTCACGAACGGGCTGTCCAGCTCGAAGCCGATTTCAGGCCTGAACGAAAGTCCGTTCACCGTATACTTGTCTCCCACACGGTTTTCGTCATAATCAAGGCGGAGCATCGCATCGGCAAATATAGAGTTATCCAAGTACTTACCAAAATAAACAGTCGTATTGTCCAAATAGTTACCGGCAGGATTGGAAAAACTTGTCTGCTCGATTCCCTGCTTCAGCACATTCTGGACGACCATAGTCCTTACAGAAAATATATCAAATTTCAGCAAATCGCGCAATGCATTTTCCAATTTTCTTGTAAAAACCATCTGCAAGGCGTAGTCGCCCGTGGCGAGCGCGAAATTCGCCGCGTTGCTGGACTCGGCGGTGATTATGTTGCCGAGTATTTCCATGATCTCGCGCTCGCTTTTCGCGGGGCTTGCCGTAAGGCGCGGAGAAAGCTCGCTCAGCCGCTGGTTATCGACGAGCAGCGTCACGGTAACATTGTCGTTGTTCTCGTCGTGGGTCTTAGTCTCCGCCGTCACGGTTATGCGCGGGTCGAAGCTTTCGTCGCTTTCGCTGAAATGGATGCTTCCGCTTTTTATGTAGAAATTCGAATTGAGATAGCTTATCTCGCCGCTGCGTATCGGAACATCGCCGTCGAGCGAAAGGCGTTCGGGGTCGCTCAAATACGAAACGTCGATCTCGCTTCCCGGAACTACGACCGCCCGCAAGAACGAGGAATAAGAAATCTGCACTCGGGACAAGGCGGTCACCTTAAGCGAGATGTCCACTGGCGGCGAATACAGATTGTCATCGCTCTTGAGTTTCGGAATCAGGCCGCCGATTATTTCGTTGATTCTAGTCGCGCCGAATTCTGCGTTCGCGTCCTTCGCCGTGACCTCGCCCGAAACGCCGACGGTAACGCCGTCGTAGGTTATCCCGACATCGCCGATGACGTTTCCCTTGATATGGATTTCCGGATAGTTTATGTTAAGCGGCGCGAACGTGTTTCCGACTATGCGCACGCGAACGTCAAGATTCTCGAAGGCGAAGCGGTTCATCTGAACGTTCACCGTAACGTCCACGGGAGCGCGGCGCAAAGTGCAGCGCGTTGGCTCGGTATAGAATTCCGAGCCCGACATTATGAGGGAAATCTTGTCCGTAGCGGCGTGCCTCGTAAAGAACTGCGGAAAATTGAATTCGGCGTTCGCGACGTCAAGCTTTCCCGTAAAATATGGATCGCGCGGCGTGCCGATGATGGCGAATCCGCCGGACAAATTGCCCTTGTATATTTTCATCAGCTCCAAGTCAAGCGACTTGAAAATTTTCGCGAGGTCGGCGCGTACGTCCGAAAATACCAAATTCAGCTCGTCGCGAGAAACCACGCCCTCCGCACCAAGTTTCATCGGCCACGAATTGTCCATCTTGAGGCTGACGTTCCTGTAGTTCGAATAAGTTCCGGAAATTCCGAGATTCTCGTTCGAGGATATTATGAAGTCGTCCTGCATCTTCATGATTCCGAGATGAAGCGCGCCGTATTTCTTTACGCCGTTTTCGAGAATCGCCGCCGTGTCCAACGAGATTTCCATGACTTCCGGAACAAAAGATTTCGCATCGCTCAATGACTTTGCCGTAGCGAAAATTTTTGAGGAGAATCGCTTTTTCAGCGCAGTCGCCTCAAAATCGAACGACATGTCGCCGAGCCATTTCGCTATGTCGAACGAAATCTCAAGGTTCTTGACTTGGACTCTGCCCATGTCAAGCGAGACATCGTGCGCAAGGAAAACCTTGTTCTCAAGCACCGCCTCCGCCCTCAAAGCGACGGACTTGTCCTGCACCGCGAACACCGCGCTCGGAACGGAAATCTTCACGAAAGGATTTCCCAAGCTGCCCTGCACGGAAATCTCGGCGTTCATAGAATCGGCTTCGCGCGAATTCCGCACGAAACGCTGCGAGCGCAAAGAATCGACATTGAGGTTCGCAGAAACGAACAAATTGTCCAAAAGTTCGTCGCGCGAAAGCATGCTTGCGCCCATCGGATTCGAGACGCTTCCGGAAAGGAAAACCCTTTCTATGCCAGCGGGATTCGCAAGATTGAACGAGAAATTCACGCCCTCGAAATTCTTCAAATTTCCGACCCAAAACATGTCTCCGCCGCCCGAAAGCGTCGAAACGGAGTCGGAATACGAGAGGCTTTCGAATACGATTCCCTGCGAATTCATGCTCGCCGAGAACGCGATTGCCGGGCTGAGATAGGAATCTCCAAGCATGCGTCCTTCAAACCGCCTGATGTCAAGAAGAAGACCGTCTTCTGCGGAATACGAAAAAGCAGAATCGTTCGTGAGCGAAAAAGTCTTCTCGCTCACGGTCACCGGCAGATCCTCGACGGAAAAGATTCCCGTGACGAATCCCGAATTGTCCGCGTTCAGCGAAAGCGTAAATCCATAGTCCGCGCTGACGCTCGCCCAGCCTTCGCCCAAAAGCCCGCTGAAATTGTAAGGCATGTCATTGAGCTCGAGCCGCCCGTTCATCGCAACTTCCTTTTGCTCGACGAAAAACTGGCTGTCAACTTCCGCCGAAACGTGCTGTCCCGCGAACGCCAAGTCAAAATCCGAAACACGCAAGCCTTCCCTGTTGCCGGCGGCGGCGAAAATCAACATCTGGTCGTCGCGGACTGTGTTTGCGGCAAATGCGTAAGGCACGTTGAACGAAAACTCGCCGCCCTGCCCTGACGCGAAAGCGTCGCACGAAAATACATAAGGCTTTGCGGAATCCGCCGCGCGGGAAAGCATCGGGCGCACGCTCTCGTCCGCAAAAAACGCAGCGAGGAAAATCACGGTGTCGATGTAAATCGTGTTCATCGAAGCGGAAGCCTGGAATTCCTTCGAGCCCTGCTCGTAGCTTCCGTAGAACGAAAACGTTCCGGGAATTTCCGAGTCGGGATGCGAATAGTCGGAAACCTCGAACGTAACGTCCCATGAATCCTCGGTGGGAATGACATAAATCTGCGCGGCCGTAAGCGTCTGCTCGCCGAATCTCAGCTGCGGCGAAAAGCACATAAAGCCGCGCTCCTGCGGCTCGATGTAGAGCTCGCTGGAAAATTCGCCGCCGTTCGGAAGGACGAATGATTCGACGTAGAGATTTCCTTCCGGCTGCAAGGTAACGAAATCGAATCCGCCTTCAAAGCTCAAGTTGTAGCGTTCGCTGGTCGTCCTGAAATACGGCACATTGATTTTCTTTTCGTCGCCCGAAAAGCTGTACGAAACAAGGATGTCGTCGGCGAACTTTTTGGCAGGAATCGCCCCCGACGGAACGAAGATGTCTCCTTTCGAAGAGTACGAAAGCCCTCCGCTTTTCAAGTTGTAGTCCGCATTGGCGGAAAGAGAAAAATTCATCGCGAAAAGGCTGTCCATCACCTCCGTGCGTTTCGGGGCGCGGACAAGGCGCGAGATGTTGAATCCGTCCGCCCTGACTTCGGCATGAATGTCGCCACTTTCAAGCGACGCGCTCGCAGAGACGAACACATTCTGCGTGCCGGGAAGCATGCTCAGATTGAACACGCGGTTCTTGTAGTCGGCGAGAAAGCCCAAATAGCGCACGCGGTATCCCAACGCCGAAACATCCGTAAAGCGCAGGACCGCGCTTCCGCCGCTCACGCCCTTTGGAAGCGTCGTGGAAAAGTCCAAGCCGCCGGAAACATTCTGCCCTGCGAACGCCAAGTCAAAATCGCCGAGAACAGTGGCATCCACGCCGCCTTGCCTGTTGCCGAGGAAATTCGCCTTTTTGACATTCGCATCCAAAGCCATGCGCGAGTTCCTGTAGCGGCCATGCAGCCTGTAAACCCTTACGGCATCCAAAAACGAAAAGTCAAAGCCTTCGAAAATATTTTCGAGCGACGAAAAGTCAAAGCCTTTGGAATCTTTCGCGCCAGAAATCTTTTTCAGCCAAAAGTCGTTCTCGCCCTCAAGCAAGTCTATTTCCACATCGCGAAGGGAAAGGCTTTTCAGCGCGGAAGAAAAGCGTCCGTTGAGCAAGTCCAAAATCGAATACGAAAGCGAAAGGCGGCGCACCATTATCACGGTCTTTTGGCTTTGAGCATCCACGACCGAGATATTGTTCAAATCCACGCTTCCCAAAATCGAAGGCGAAAGAGACTCGTATGAAAAGCGAAGCCCGATTTCATCCTCCGCCTTGCTATTGAGCGAAAGAAGCAAATTCCGGAAGCCGCCGCCAACCCTGTCATAAACAGGCATCAGCAGCAGATTCGACGCGCCCACGAGCAAGAGGAAAACTAATACGCACAAGCCAATCTTTATGAAACGAGATTTTGTCACCTGCGCCTCGCAACAAAAAATCCAAAGGCAATTGCAAAATTCTGCATTTTGGTATACCTTATTATATTAACGCAATTTCAATAAAATGTACACATCTATAATATAATAAAAGGCGGCGCAAAATGATACAGAAAAATTTCATCGTTTTCGAAGGAATCGACGGAAGCGGAACTTCGACGCAAATCGAATTGCTCAAAAAGCGAGACGAGGACAAAAAATTATTCTTCACGGCAGAACCGACCGAAGGCGAAACCGGAAAATTCCTGCGGAAAATTCTCGGCGGAAAAATCAATGTCGCAGCGCAGACAGCGGCCTACCTTTTCGCCGCCGACCGCGCCGAACACCTTTGGGCAAAAGGCGGAATCGTCGAGCAATGCGAAAGCGGAAAAATCGTAGTCTGCGACAGATACATTTTTTCGAGCCTCGCATACCAAGGCGCGACATGCGGAGAAGAGCTTCCAAAAAAAATAAACAGCCCTTTTCCGCTTCCCGAAATCCTGTTTTTTTTCGACATAAAAAGCGAAGATTCGCTCAAGAGAATTGACGCGCGAGGCGAAGAAAAGGAAATCTACGAAAACAAAAAGATGCTCGACGAAACCGCCGTCCGCTACAAAAAGACAATCGAAGAATTCAAATCGCAGCGCGAAATGAAAATCATCGAACTGGACGCGACGCTCGGAAAAGACGAAATCGCAGAAGAAATTTGGAGCGAAATCCGCAAAAAATTCTTGCGATAAAAAAG
>CAMWWZ010000078.1 GCA_947178095.1 uncultured Treponema sp. | reverse complement strand
TTTTTTTCGAAGCCATAAAATTATTATAGTGGATATTGATTTTATGTTCAAGTTGCGTTATAATATAATTATATTGACAAAATTTTATTTTTTGTCAATATAAATTAAACAAGTATTTTCGAAAACTTGAATTTTTAGAACGCCTGATTTTCATTTGGCAAAACGAGAGGTTCTCTATGATGGACGTTGAAGGAAAGACCGTTCCGCGCCTTATTCGCGATGTAGTTATAAAAAATCCGGATGTGCCCGCGCAATATTCGCGCAACGATTCCGGCGAATTCGATTTTTTGACATATAGTCAAATGTGGGAATGCGCGATGAATTTTGGCGGCGCGTTGCTTTCCAAAAATGTCGGGCGCGGCGAAAAAATCGGTTTGATTGCCGACGACCGCAAAGAATGGCAGCAGGCGAGTTTGGGAATTCTTGCCGTGGGCGCGGTGGACGTTCCGCGCGGCACGGACGCAAGCCGCGAAGATTTGAAATACATTCTTTCTTTTGTTGAATGCAAAATCTGCATCGCCGAAAATTCTTCCGCCGCAAAAAAAATCCTTGAATCGAAAAATGATTTGCCTGCGCTCAAGTCTTTGATTATGTTTGATGCGCCGGACGAGGAAATTGTTTCTTTGGCGAAAGATTGCGGAATCGCGCTTTTGAAATTCGGCGAAATGCTTGAAGAAGGAAAAAAATTCCGCGATGAAAATTCTGGCAAAGTCGAATCGGAATTGGAAAAAGGAAATTGGGATGACATTGCCACGATTATTTTTACGAGCGGCACGACAGGAATTCCGAAAGGCGTTGTCATAACGCATGGAAATTTTTTGGCGCAGCTCATCGAAGTTACGGACAGAATTTGGCTTCGTCCGAACGAGCGCGCGCTTTGCATTTTACCGGTTTGGCACGTTTTCATGCGCGAAGTGGAATACGTGATTTTGAGCCAAGGATGCGCGCTTTGTTATTCCAAGCCAATCGGCAATGTGCTTTTGGGCGACCTCACGAAATTGAATCCAGTAATTTTGCCGGCAGTTCCTCGAGTTTTCGAAGGCGTGCTCGAAGGAATAAATCGCAAGATGCGGCGCACGGGCGGAATCACGCTCGCGATGTACACTTTTTTTGTGCACGCGGCGATTTTGCACAGCCGAATGCATCGAAAACTTTTCAGGCAGAACATTCGCTTTAAAAAAGAATTCATGCCTTTTTGGTGGGCGATTTTGGTTTTGCCGTGGCTTTTGCTTTGGCCGACAAAACTTTTGGGAAACGCGCTCGTGTTCAAAAAAATCCGCAAAATGCTCGGAACGAATTTCCGCGCTGGAGTTGTCGGCGGCGGCTCGTATCCAAAATCGGTGGACGAATTTTTTTGGGCAATCGGCGTGAACATTGTCGAAGGCTACGGCCTCACCGAAACTTCGCCGATTGTTTCCGTGCGATTCATCGACAAGCCGATTTTCGGAAGCATCGGAACTCCGCTTTACGGCGTGCAGGCGCGAATTGTCGATATGGAAGGAAATGTTTTGCCGAAATGTCAAAAAGGCGTTTTGCAAATCAAAGGTCCGACGGTGATGCAAGGCTACTACAATCGACCCGAACTCACCGCGAAGGCAATCTCGCCGGACGGCTGGCTTGATACGGGCGACCTTGCGATAATCGGAATGGTTGGCGAACTGAAAATTTTGGGGCGCGTGAAAGACACGATCGTTTTGCGTGGCGGCGAAAATGTCGAGCCAATTCCGCTGGAAACAAAACTCACGGAATCGATTTACATTTCCACGGCCGTTGTCATCGGGCAAGACGAGCGCAATTTGGGTGCGCTCATTCTTCCGAATCAGGAAGAGCTTGTGCTTTGGGCGCAAAGTTGCAACGTGAAATTCGAAACGTTCGAAGATTTGGTGAAAACGCAGGAAGCCTACAAATTCATTGACGGAATTGTGCGCGAAACAATTTGCGCGAAAAACGGTTTCCGCGCGTTCGAACGTATTCCAAGGTTCGCGCTTCTTTCGAAGCCGTTCGAAGTGGGACGCGAGCTTTCCGCCAAACAGGAATTGATGCGCTACAAAATCACGGAACTTTATCCGAACGAAGTGAAATTGATTTTCAGAGAATAAAGCCTGAAAATTGAGGCGGTGAAATTTAATTTTGGATAAAATGGTCGCGATTTCCAAGCGCACCTTCTTACGCATCGTCCAGCGATATCACTTTGAGAATCGCGTCGCCGAATTTTTCTGCTTTGACTTCGCCGATTCCATGAATCGCGTAAAGCTCGGAGCGCGTCGCGGGCTTTTTGTTCGCGAGTTCCGTCAAAGTTTTGTCGCTGAAAATGTAGTACGGCGGAATGTTGTTTTCTTCGGCGGTTTTTTTGCGCCACAATTTTAGCCGCGCCGCAAGATTTTGCGTCTGCGCGTCGTTTTGAAGCGAATCGGAAATTTCCGAGCGTTTTCGCAAAATGGCTTGCTTTTTTGGAAACGCAAGTTTCGCTTTTTTTTGCGAATCAAAATCGATGCGGACAGGAAGTTCAACTTTGTCGCGATTGGAAAGAATTTCTTTTCCGAGCGAAGTCACGGTAATTACATTGTAATCACCCGTGCGTTTTATGATGCCGGCATTTTCCATCGCGTCCACAAGTTCAAACCAAGCTTGCTTGGAAAGTTCCGTGCCGATTCCCCACGTGCTCAAAAAATTGTGATTGTTCTTCGTGATTTTTTGATTTCGCGAGCCGAGCAAAATGTCGATGATGTGCGCCGCGCCGAAACGCTCGTGCACGCGATAAACGCACGACAAAAATTTTTGCACGGGAATTGTAACGTCCTGATTTTTTATTCCCCCGCCTTCGCAAATGTCGCAGCAAAATTGGTTTTCGGAATTCGCGGCGTTTTCCGCGCAAGATTTTGGCTCGTATTTTTCGCCAAAATAATTCAGCAGAACTTGGCGGCGACATTTTCGCGCGTTGGCAAAATCGAGCATCGCCTGCAAAAGTTTTTCGCTTTTGAAAGATTCTTCCTCGTCCTTTTCGCGAAAAAAATATCGCACTCGATGAGCGTCGCCCGCGCTGTACAAAAGAAGCGCGGTGCTTGGCAAGCCGTCTCTTCCCGCCCGCCCGATTTCCTGGTAATATTGTTCGATTGATTTTGGCAAGGCAAAGTGAATCACGTAGCGAACGTTGGGCTTGTTGATTCCCATTCCGAACGCGACCGTGGCGACCATTATGTCAATTTGATCGCGGATGAATTTTTTCTGATTTTCGCTTCGCACTTCGTCGCTCAAGCCCGCATGATAAGGAAGCGCGGAAAAATTTTGCGCCTGCAATTCTTCAGCAAGCGAATCAACTTCTTTCCGCGAAAGGCAATAAATTATTCCGCTTTCGTCCTTGTGATTTTCTATGAACGAAATTATTTGCCTTGTGCCGTCGATGCGCGGCTGGACTTGAAGAAAAATATTTTTCCTATTGAAACTGGAAACCAAAACGCTCGCGTTTTTCAAATCAAGATTTTTGAGAACGTCCTGTCGGACTTGCTTTGTAGCCGTCGCAGTGAGCGCGAGGCAAGGCGCGTCTGGAAATTCTTTTCGGAACGAAGCGATTTCCAAATAGTTCGGGCGAAAATCGTGTCCCCATTCGCTTATGCAATGCGCTTCATCAATCGTGATGCAACTCACTTTGAGATTCGCCTCGCGGAAAATATTTTTCACTCGCTCAGTCGCCAAACCTTCGGGCGAAACGTAAATCAATTTTGCCTCGCCTGATTTTATGGATTTTATTGTCTGGACATATTCATCGTATTCGAGCGAGGAATTCAAAAACACCGCGTTCACGCCGGCTTCTTTGAGCGCGCCCACTTGGTCTTGCATAAGCGCGATGAGCGGCGAAACCACAATCGTAACGCCCGAAAAAATCAGCGCGGGAATTTGATAGCACAAAGATTTTCCGCCGCCAGTCGGCATAACCGCCAAAGTGTCGCGACCCGACAAAATGTTTTGAATGATTTCTTTTTGCCCCGCGCGAAATTCCGAGTAACCGAAAACATTTTTCAAAACCGCCTCGGGCTTCGCGCCGACAAAATCCGCCGCATCGTGTGAAAACAAATTTGACATATTTTCAATTTGCATAAATGCGATTTCATTATAACAAAAGCGAAGCGTTTTGTCATCTGATTTTGTGCATCACATCAACAATAATATTTTATCATTTTGGCACGGTTATCAATTGAGACACTTCATCTCCATTTTTGTCACGCCTGCCCCAAAATAAAACCAAATAATTTTCTTCTGTGATGTCCACAATTTTAAAATCTTTCCAGTATGACATCGAGCCATATTTGCCATAGTCAATATATTTATCAATGTTATATTTTTTGTTTGCTTCCAAATCGTACAAAATCATTTCGTCATTTTCATTTAAGTAAAATATTACATCGTGATCTAAATCGGCAGAGCCGAGAAATTCATTTAAAATCATATTGCCATTTCGTTTGTCAAACAAATAATAATAGTATGCGCCGTCATATTTTGTAAGGCAAAAATAATTGTCAAAATCGATATTCTTATATCTGAAAAGATATTTTGTAGCACTGCGAAAAAAGCTGATAGCATCTTCACCGTCAAGAATCAGCAGCAGGTTGCCATTGGATTGCAAATATATTTGTGTGCAAATAATTTTGTTTTCATTTTCTGTTTTAATTACAGGCCTTATTATAAGCGAAAAATTATTTTTAAGATCAAACTTTTCAACCGAAGCCACACAATTATTGTTTTCATCCGCAATAGATTCGGACAAATCAACATCTTGAACAGATTTCCATTTTGCATCAGAGGCATTCGAATTTGAAATGAAAATTAAAATTATCGCTAAAAATTGCATTGCGTGTTTTTTCATAAAAATTGTCCTCTGCGTTTATTGTGCGTATGCGCATGCCGAAAAATATTTTATTTGCGATAAGAATATCGCAAATTTTGAAAAAATTCAAGAAAAATCGCAAAGTTCGAAAAAAGCAAAAAAATTTTGTGAAAATTTGATTTGCGATAAATTTTGAAAAATTTCTGATAAAAATATAAGAATTTGCGATAAAATTCAAAAATATTGCAATCTATTGCCAACTTGCGATAAAAAATATCGCAAATTCTGAAAAAAATAAGAATTTTGTGAATTTAACTTGCGATAAAAGTATCGCAAATTCTGAAAAATAATAGGAATTTTTCAAATTGTGGTTGCGATAAAACTTTAAAATATCGCAAGTTTAAAAAAATTCTGCGCATTGCTTCGTGTTAAATGGATTTAAAATCCGACTTGCGATAGAATTGGCTTTTTATAAAAATATTTGCCCTGCTACAAAATCTCTTCTTCACCAGTTTGAAAATCAACATTTTTTTCTTTTTCCTCTTTGTTAAAAATCGCGGAATAAATTTTTCTCAAGTTGAGTTTTATTTTTATGCCGTATTGGAATTTGTTTCCGTAATGGCTTGCGACTTCTTCGTTTGAAAATTGGGATTTGTTCAACAAAAATCTGTAGCCAAAAAATATGTCAAAAAACACAAGTTCTCGCACTGAAAATTTCCAGCCCAAAAAAGGAGTCGCCATGAGCGCGGTTTCAGTTTTCATTTTTTCGTTGTTTGGGAACATTGCAAATTCTGTGCCAAATCTGCCTGCGACATAAGGACCTTCAAGCCCTCTGAAAAACGGATAAAATAGCAAATCGAAATTTATTCCGACTGTCGCACAAATTGTGTCGCTACCGCTTGGAAAAAGTGTCATGTGCGAAAAGCCTGGTCGCACGGCCAGAAAATCAAAAATAGCAATTTCGTAATTTAGTCCGAGACCCCATCCATTGTTTTTTAAACCTGTTCCAAGATATCCCAAATCCAATGAAAAAATTCTGTTGCCTGCAAATGTTTCCGCAAAAGTTGAAAATGAAAAAATAAGCGCGAAAAATAAAATCAATTTTTTCAATTTGCTTTTGAACATAAAAGTAATTATATAAAAAACTTATTTTCTTGAAAAGTGATGCGAAGTCCGACATTCGGATTTTAAAATCAGCGCAATCTTTTTCGCACTTTACATTCCGCAAAATAATTCTTATAATGTAAATATGAAAAAAAATGGCGCACAAATTATTTGCGAACTTTTGAAGATGCACAAAATAAATACCGTCGCGGGAATTCCGGGCGGTTGGATTTTGCCGCTTTATGATGAGCTTTCGAAAAGCGGAATCAGGCATATTCTTGTGAGGCAGGAACAGGCTGCTGGATTTATCGCGCAGGGAATGGCGCGCACGACGGGGCTTCCTGCCGTTTGCATGGCAACGAGCGGGCCTGGCGCGATGAACCTTCTTACTGCGATTGCCGATGCTCGCTGCGATTCAATTCCGATTATTGCGATTACGGGGCAAGTGAACACTTCGATGATTGGAACGGATTCTTTCCAGGAAGCGGACACGTTCGGGCTTTCATTTCCGATTACCAAACATAGCATGATGATAAAATCCGCGCGAGAACTTTTTGATGCGATTCCAAAGGCGTTTGAAATTGCTACGAGCGGGCGGCCTGGGCCCGTGCTTCTTGACATTCCGCGCAATGTTCAAGAAGAAATCGTGGAATTTTCTTCATGGCCAAAAATCAATTTTGAAAAAAAATCCGCGCGCTTTTACGCGCAAAAAAAAGAAATCGTTTCCACGCTCAATTCGATTTTGAATGCGCTTTCGCAAGCGGAACGTCCAGTGCTTTATTTTGGCGGCGGATGCAATTCTGCGGAAGGAGAAAAATTCGTGCGCGAATTTTTGCGGCTTTACGATGCGAGCGCGGTTTCTAGCTTGATGGGCTTGGGCGTAGTGAGCGCAGATGACGATGCGTTTTTGGGAATGCTCGGAATGCACGGAAGCATTGCCGCGAATCAAGCCATGCACGAAAGCGATTTGGTTTTTGCGTGCGGCTCGCGTTTTGATGATCGAGCCGTGGGATTGCGAACGCAATTTTGCCCGAATGCAAAAATCATTCACATCGATATCGATGCCGCCGAAGTGAACAAAATTTTCCGCGCCGATCTTTCGCTGGTTTGCGACATTGAAAGCGCGTTCAGTTTGTTGAACGAACTTTTGCGCGAAAAAAAATCTTCGTTCAAAAAAGAAAAAATTGCGGCAAGAAAAGCTTGGGTCGAAAAAAATTCAAAATTGCGCAAAGAGACTTTTTCGATTGAATGCGGCGCGGCGAAAAATTCCGCTTCGGTAAATCCAAGAAAATTCATTTCGGAAATTCCCGCGTTGGCAAAAGCTGCCGGCACGAGCGAAGAAAATCTCATCGTTACCACGGATGTCGGTCAGCACCAAATGTGGGCGGCGCAATATTTTTCGGTTTTGAAGACGCGCACTTTTTTGACTTCGGCTTCGCTCGGCACGATGGGCTTCGGGCTTCCTGCCGCCATTGGCGCGGCCTTGGCAAATCCCGAAAAAAAAATAATTTGCTTTTCTGGCGATGGCTCGATTATGATGAACATTCAGGAATTGGCGACACTTTCGGAACTTGGGCTGAATGTAACGGTAATCGTTTTGGAAAATGGCGTGCTCGGAATGGTGAGGCAGCAGCAAAAATATATTTTCGGAAAAAATTATAGCGCGAGCATTTTTTCGAAAAGTCCTGATTTGCTTGCAATTGCGCGCGGCTTCGGAATCGAGGCGTTGGACGCGAACGAAAATCCTGATTGGGCGAAAACAGTTTTTGCTGCGAAAAATAAAAAGCCGTTTTTCGTGCGCGTTCGAATTGACGCGGAAGAAGACGTGCTGCCTTTTGTAATGGCCGGTCGTGCAAATATTGATGCGATTGTGAATTGAAAATTGAATGCCACGTTATTTCGCGCAAGTGATGCGCAAGCCACGTGAGTGGCGAGTTAAATAATTTCCGCTCATGCAAATGACGCGGAGCGGCATATGTGGAGCACCGCCGCAAGGCGTTCTGGAGTAAGCACAAAGTGCTTACGGAAGAATGAAGTGAAAACGGAAGTGCGGAAAGCACGGTTTTTTGTTCGCGAAAATTTCGCGAGCAAAAAATGCGCCCTGAAGAAATTTCAAAAATTGGAGATATGATAAAAAGTTGCCTGAAATGTCGTCAACTTTTTATTTGGAGAAAAAAATGCTGGATGGCAAAAAAATAGTTTTGGGCATTACGGGAAGCATCGCCGCATACAAATCGTGCCTGATTATACGCGAACTCATAAAGCGCGGGGCGGAAGTGCAAGTTGTGATAACGCCGTCGGGAAAAGAATTTATCACGCCGATAACTTTGTCCGCTTTGACGCACAAGCCTGTGGTGAGCGAATTTTTTTCCAGACGCGACGGCACTTGGAATTCGCATGTTGACCTTGGATTGTGGGCGGACGCAATGCTCGTCGCTCCGTGCACGGCGGCCACTTTGGGAAAGTTTGCGAATGGCGTTGCGGACAATATGCTCGTGACTACATACTTGTCGATGAAAGCGCCTGTTTTTATTGCGCCCGCAATGGACTTGGATATGTACGCGCATCCTTCGACGCAGGCGAATATCGAAAAACTTCGTTCGTATGGAAATCATTTCATCGAACCGCAAACTGGATTTCTTGCCAGCGGATTGGAAGGCAAAGGTCGGATGGAAGAGCCTGAAACAATAGTTGAAGTGTTGGAAAATTTTTTCAACGATGCGCAAGAACTTGCGGGCAAAAAAATTATGATTACCGCAGGTCCGACTTACGAAAAGATTGATCCCGTGCGATTCATTGGAAATTATTCAAGCGGCAAAATGGGATTTGCTTTGGCAGAAGAATGCCGCAAAAGAGGCGCGCAAGTTACGCTGATAAGCGGCCCTGTGCAGCTCAAAGCGTCCGCAGAAATTCGACGCATTGACGTGGAAAGCTGTCAGGAAATGTACGATGCCGCAACCGAGATTTTTCCGCAGGCCGATGCCTCAATTTTGTGCGCCGCCGTTGCAGATTTTCGTCCTGAAACAATCGCCGAAAAAAAAATCAAGCGCGAAAAAGACGATCTTGTTTTGCGCCTTTGTCCCACGCACGACATCGCTTATACTTTGGGAAACGCAAAGGGCGAAAGGCAGATTCTCGTGGGCTTTGCGCTTGAAACAAATGACGAAGCGGCAAATGCGCGGCGCAAGTTGGCCGAAAAAAATCTTGATTTCATCGTGCTCAATTCAACTCGAAACGAAGGCACAACTTTTTGCAGCGACTACAATAAAGTTGCAATCATTTCGGCGGGCGACGCGATTGAATATGACAAAAAAACAAAGGCCGAAGTCGCGGTCGATATAATCGACAGGCTTTGCGTTGAGTTTGAAAAAAAGAAAAAATAAAATTCGCTAAATTCGTGCAGCATTTTAGCGCGGATTTTTAAATGTGCTTTTCAATTTGTTCCAACGCGCATTTGAATTCTTTTTCATTCGTAAATTGAATTTGGATTTT
The DNA here is from genome assembly GCA_947178095.1 of uncultured Treponema sp. Classification (GTDB taxonomy): domain Bacteria; phylum Spirochaetota; class Spirochaetia; order Treponematales; family Treponemataceae; genus Treponema_D. Next base: position 3,621 of record CAMWWZ010000078.1, on the reverse strand, counting down.
TTTTGAATCAACAAGTTCGATTTGCAAAATCAAATTTTCAGGAATGTTTTCTACGTTCGCGCAATTTTCCACGCCCTTGATTTTTTCGTAAGGAATAATTTCGCCGCCGCCGATTATGCCATTTTCGTAAATCCCGTTGTTCACGTTGCAAGCGTCGTCGTGGCAAGAAATGAAAATCGCAAGCGAACAAAGCGCGCAAATCAAAATCACGAAAAACGCGCTGTAATTTACCAAAAACGCAAAAGCAAGCACGAGCGGAATCACAATCCAAAGCGAGAGCGTTTTTCGTTTTGAAGGAGACGCGGTTTTAAAAATGAGTGCGCCCGCCGCCGAACGAATTTTTTCGCGTCGATTTTTTTGCGTGGCAAGCATCGCAATGTAGAAAATCAAAGTCGCGCCACATGTAGTCAATTCGGTTATAAAAATTTTGTTCATGATTTATCTTTATCTGCCAAATTTTTTCAAATTTTATTTTTGAGCCAAACGGCCAAAGCTTTTTTCGCCGAGTCAAACGCCAGCGGCAAATCGTCGATGTCTTTTTGCGAAGCGATTTTTTTTGTAACAACTTCGCTCACTTCTTTTTTGTCCGCGCGAATCGCATCCAAAAAATTTTCGCCGTTTTCAAGCCGAACTTTCGCTTCGAAAAAAATGTCGCACGTTTTGTAGAAAAAATTTTTGTACTCATAAGTGTTCGGAAAACTCGCAATGAATTTCAGCGAAGCCTCTTCCACGTGCAAGCCGGTTTCTTCAAAGCATTCGCGAATCGCGCCTTCTTCCGCGCTCTCGTCGGGATTGCAAAATCCGCCGGGCAAAGCCAAAAATCCTTTGCGCGGATTTTTCGCGCGCTTTTCAAAAAAAACATTTCCGTCCGCATCGCAAATAATCAAGCCCACCGCCGCGGCCACATTGTTATACAAATCAAAATCGCAATCCGAACAAATCCATTTTTTGTTTTGGACAAACTGAATTTTTTTCGAGCCGCATTTCGGACAAAAATTAAATTCATTCATCGCTCGCTCCGTTGTCGGCATTCGTGCGGACGCGGACGCAACGCTCGAGCAGCTCCAATTCTTTGTTCAATTTTTGCTTGTCGCCGTTCGTGAGAATTTTGTCGATCGCAGAACTCACCCTTGTAATTTGGAGCGCGAGTGCTTGCTCGAATTTTCCCGCGCGAACCGAAACGCTCGGCTCGATTTTTTTCGTGTCTTCAAAGCAGCGGTGAATTATTGCCTTTTGCTCGGGATATTTTTCCGCAAGATTTTTCGACTTTTCGTCCAGCACCGCAAATCGATTTATTATGTTCAACATCGAATCTTGCGCAGCTTTAAAACTTTCGGGCGAAGCGATTTTCGAGAATTTCAATTTTTCAAAAATTTTTTTCAACACGAATTTAAACATTGAATTTGAAAAACAAAACGTCTCCGTCTTGAACGACGTAATCTTTGCCTTCTTGACGATATTTGCCAGCTTCTTTGATTTTTGCTTCAGTTCCGAATTGGCGCAAATCCTCGATCGTGTATGCTTCGGCTTTGATGAAGCCTTTTTCGAAATCCGTGTGAATTACGCCGGCCGCTTTTGGCGCGGTGTCGCCAGCACGAATTGTCCAGGCGCGGCATTCGTCTTGTCCGCCAGTGAAAAAAGTTCGCAGCCCCATCAAATGATAAGTTTTTTTCGCAAGCACGCTCAAGCCTGATTCTTTAAGCCCGACCGAATCCATAAATTCTTTTCGCTCCGAATCATCGCCGAGTTCCGAAAGTTCGGATTCGAATTTTCCGCAAATCACGACGACATCGGAATTTTCGCTCGCCGCAATTTTTTTCACAGTCTCGACATAATTGTTCGTGCCAGCTTCAATTGAATCTTCATCGATATTGCAAACGTAAAGCGTGGGTTTGAGCGTGAGCAAATGCATATCGTAGAGCGCGGCTTTTTCGTCATCGGTCAAATCTGCGGTGCGAGCTGGAACGCCGTCTTGCAAAAGCGGACGGATTTTTTCCACGCCACTTTTCCAAGGAGCGAGCTGCTTTTCCGCATCTTTTCCCAAAGCGCGCACGGTTTTTACATTTTTTTCTTCGCGTTTGGAAATCGTTTCCAAATCCGCGAGCGCGAGTTCCATATTGATAGTAAGAATGTCGCTTTCAGGATCTACGGCCGCTTCAACTTTCGCATCTTCGCGGACGTGCATGATGTCGGGATTGTCGAAGCAACGAACAACGTGCGCAATGACGCTCGTTTCGCGAATGTTCGCCAAAAATTGATTTCCCAAACCTTCGCCTTTCGACGCGCCTTTTATGAGACCCGCGATGTCAACGAATTTGACGGTGGCGAAAGTTTTCTTTTTGGGCGAAAAAACGCTCGCCAAAAAATCCAGCCGTTCGTCCGGCAAATCAACAATTCCAACATTCGGATCAATCGTGCAAAACGGGAAATTTTCCGCCGCAGCCGGCGCCGCCGTAAGTGCCGAAAAAATTGTGGACTTTCCGACATTCGGCAAGCCCACAATGCCACATTCCAAAGACATAATTCCTTCCTTGTGAAAAATGGTTTTTGAGAAACTTCAGGTTTTCAAAAACCATTTTTTCGCCTGCGCGAGCAGGCAATTCAATAAGCGAGTTTTTGGCGAAGCAAAAACTCGACGCACACAATTTGCGCGACATCTCAGCGCAGATTGTGTGCATTCCTTTTCCAAAAATATCGAAAGCGCATCGCAAAGTTTTGAAAAAAGCCTTCTAAATTTTGCAAAATAATTTTACTGGAAATGCAGGAAAAATGCAAGTCGCAATTTTCGCACATTGAGTGCGCGTTAATTTTCAATCAAACTTTGAACTGCCGCCATTCCGTAAAGCGCGGCCGTTTCGCAGCGCAAAATGTTCGTGTTGAAATGCACGCCGCAAAATCCTGCGTCCAAAAGCCGCGCGAATTCCGCAGGAGAAATTCCGCCTTCGCATCCGACTGCGAGAGCGCACGCCTTTATTTTCTTCAAGTCGAATTTTTCCGAAACTGATCCATTCGCAAAAATCGCATTTCCAAACGCAGTCGTATTTTCGCAACGCTCATACAAAACAAGCGCGCGTTTTTCCTGCGCCGAAAAATCGCAAGTTTCACGCCGCCAAAATTCCAACGCCGCATCCAAACTTTGCGCGGGCAGAATTTTCGTTTCCACGGCAGAGCCGCTTTGTTGCCGGGCCTCGCGAATTATTCGTTCGTAGCGCGTGGCGTTCTGCAAAGTTTTTTCGCAGCCGCCTTGCGTGTATTCGCCCACAATCGGCACGACAAAACTCACGCCGCATTCCGTCGCCTGCCTTACAATCAATTCCAATTTTTGCGGTTTCGGCAAAAACTGAAACAAAAAATATTTCGCGTTTAAGGCGCACAAATTTTTTTCGCCAAAATTTTCGGCGGATGCTTCGGACGAAATTTCCGCGCATTTTTGCAAAACAATTTTTTTTCGCGCGTCGTCAATTTTGCAAATCGTCATGTTCGTGCCAGAAATTTTTTCCGACGAATTTTCGATTCGAACATTTATCATGTCGCCGACGCTCAAACGCAACACGTTCCGCAAATAATGGAAAGCTTTTTTTTCCAAAACCAAAAGCCCGTTTTTGTCGAGCGGCGTGTCAC
>CAMWWZ010000077.1 GCA_947178095.1 uncultured Treponema sp. | reverse complement strand
AGTTGAAACTTTCTTGTCTATTAAAAAAATAAGGTGCGTTACAATTTTAGACAAAAGGGCGGGGCGTTGTGCCTTGCCCGCAAAAAATAAGGAGGTTTTTTCAATATGAAAAAATTGATTGGAACGGCGATGCTCGCGGCCTTGCTTGCGACTTCTGCCTTCGCGGAAATCTCGCTCGGGTCTTGGTTGCGGGCAATCGCTGCCCCTGCTGCAGGAAATGGAGACTCCATCTACTCCGGAATGACCAATTCATGGGGTTGGGGCACACGTGTTGCTCGCGTTGACATCAACGGCACGTCTGAGGACGGAAAAATCGGTTTTTCCATGGGAGTGTACAACGATGTCGATGGTGGACTTCAGCCTGGCGACAACAAGGTCATTTGGGCGAAGCCGTGGGATTGGCTCAAGATTTCTTTGGGACGCTGGGACTACACGACATTCCGTGGCGACCTTTGCTACGGCTCTTGGAACTGGATTCGCCCTGCGAACTGGATTTTCGAAGACGAAGGCTTGACTTTCGACCAGCTCGGTGCGAAGAGCGGTATGCAGCTTGAGCTCACGCCGGTTGAAGGTCTTGTAATTATGTGGAATCTTCCGATGGGCGGCCAGATATCCTCATGGGACAAGTCTTACAAGATGTTCGAGCAGTCTGACGCGGCCGTCAAGTACACGATTGGTAGCATCGGTACAATCAAAGCCGGATGGCGCGGAGACGGTAGCCGCAACTACAAGAACAAAGGCCATGACGCCGGATATGGAGTCGTCGTCGGAGACAAAGCCTACTACTATGCATCAACCAAGGATGTTCAGGATGCTATTTCGGCTCTTAATGATAAGTTCCCATCTCCAGGAAGCGACGATCAAAAGTTGTTGGATGCGCTTACTAGTCGGGACTGGTACGCTAAAGAGAATTATTTTGATGCCGTGGATCCTTCTGGCGAGCGTAAGTACTGGGGAGACGTCAACGTCGCGTTCGACTTGACGGCGGTCGAAAACCTCTATGTCACTGTCGGTGCGAAGATTGCTCTCGCCGAAAGCGACTACAAAGAAGACATGGACTTCAAATTCCTCAAGGTCGCGCTCGGAGCCAGCTATCAAATCCTCGACAACCTCAAGGTTTCGGCGAGCTTCGGCATGCAGACATACGAGACCAAATACACAGAAAAAGACGTAACGCGCAAGCCTGACTTCCAGTTCGGAGTTGGCGTGGACTTTGGCCTCACGGACGCGCTCACTTTGAATGCGGACTTCCGCGGTAAGATTAATGGCGACAGAGAAGTGGACGGCAAAACAGATGACGTTAAAAACCAGTTCAGCTTCCTCGTAGGCTTGCAGTACAGCATCTCAAGCAACGGCTATGTGGGAATCGGCTTCCAGGGAACGACTGGAGGAACGGGCTTCCTCGGCAATCTCGGATACGAAGACAAATTCGCATGGGCTGTGCCGATCGCAGTCAGCTGCTGGTTCTAATTTTTCATAGGAGGTATAGAAATGAAAAAACTGTTTAAATTGGCGGCAATTGCCGTCTCAATGGCTCTCGTGACGAGCCTCGTCGCGTGTAGCAGCGGCGACGACGATGTTGTTGACGCGACAACTCCGGAGTATTTGTTGAAAGCCCAAATCGACAAATACGTCGCTTCGATCAAATATGATCAGAATGTGTCAGACGATGAAATCAAACCGCTCAAAAAAGCGCACGAGGCTATGATGGACATGCTCGGCGATTGTGCGAAATGTCTCGAGGTTTATTTCGATGATTATTTGCAAGATGAGTTGAATCTGAAGTATTTCGACGAATTGGATAGGACTCCTACCTTGGAGAAGATTAACTATGTGGTTGATTATCTCAAAGAATTGAAGGAGTACTACGGTACGGATAAGAAATTCCATGAAAAGGAGGTCTACCTACCTGCCATGGACAAGGCTCTCAATGGAGTTGTTGGATATAACTATGCTATTTGGTATGATGAAGATGGAACGCTTCATGAATTTCCTGATTATAAATCAGAATATGAGCGTGATAATGCTAGATTAAAAGTTTCCAAAATCGGCGACCCTAAGGGTGACACAATCCTCAAAGGCGAACTCAATGATAGACAATCCGAGAGCATGAAGACGTACACCGATGCGGTTGAGACACTCAAGAACGCTCTCAACGATGACGACAAAAAGACATGCAAAAAGTCAATCGATGACGCTGATGCAGCAATTAAGGCCTTTAACGATCTTAAAAATAAGAATGTTGATAAGGATAAAATCGATCTTGTGATTACCGCGGTGGATAATATGCATTACGATATTTATAAAAACGTTTACAGGAAAAAATATGATGCTTTTCCGTCACGGGGCAAATAATGCTTAAGCGGACTGAAAGTCTGATCCGCAAAAAATCGGGCTAGACAAAAAATGGGAAGCGTTCTGCTTCCCATTTTTTATGCCCTGCAAAGACAAGCGCACCGCCGACTTGTGCCTTGCCTGCAAAAAAATAAGGACAATTAAAATAAGCAACTAAAATGGCGTTGCTTATTTTAATGCGAGTTTTTTCAAAACTCGCGTATTCACTGCGATTTTCACTACGTTGCAAAATCGCGTTTTCAGCAACTCAAAAATTGAAATTTTTTTCGTTGCTGAAAATTAAAGGAGTTATGATAAAAGCCCGCACAACTTGCGCGGTCTTTTATCATGTCAAGTTTCCGTATGGAAACTTGCATATTTAATGCACATTCTCACTGCGTTGCGAATGTGCGTAAAAAGTCAATCGAAAGTTGAAACTTTCTTCTTGACTTTTTATGGGAGGTTTTTCAAAATGAAAAAATTGATTGGAATTGTCGCGGCCGCCGCATTGCTCGCGACGTCGGCTTTCGCACAAATCAGCATAAGTGGTTGGGGAGTGGGAGTTTGGGTTCCTTTCGGCTACGATGGAGACGCAAGGATGTCGTACGGAGCTTCTTGGAAAAAATTTTCTCCTCGCGTCGGCGTTACCGTTGCGGGAGATTCAGAGAATTTCGGCTTCGTTTTCGGATTTAAAGCTGACGGCGGCGAGCCTGCAATCAACGATGTTGCCTACGTTTGGTCGAAGCCGTGGGACTGGCTCAAGATTTCTGTCGGAATGATCCTTGACGACACGCTCCGCGTGAACAATGAATTCGGACAGTACAAGTGGATACGCGCCGGAGCCGGCAACGTCGGCGAAGACCTCACGTTCCGCAGAATCGGTGACTACGGCGGATACAAGAATGGCGGAAGCATGAACGGAGCGGAAATCGCGCTCACTCCGATCGAAGGGCTCTACATCGCGGCGGGCTTCAAGATGGATAAGACCACCGACTTCGTGGACGTGCTCAAGGTGAGCCAGTACGCTGTGGGATACAAGATCGATGATCTTCTCGCGATCAAAGCGCAGTACATCGGCAGCAGTTTGGGCTACGGCAAGAACAAAAACTGGACGCTTGATTACGAGAACAAATACTGCGGCATCATCAACGCGGCTGTGGACTTGCTCATGATTGAAGACAACTACATCTCGATCGGCGCGTACATTCCGACTGACTTCAAGCAACAGATCACTGTTTCTGCTGTGTACAATGGCGGATTTGACGCGCTCTCGATCAACGCGCTTGTAGGTGCGATGATTAACAAAGACGACGAAAAAGACTTGACTGGCCTTGAAATCGGCGTGGGCGCGGGATATGACTTCGGAAACAGCCTTACGATCGAAGCCGACGTGCGCACGGAATTGGGCTTCCCAAAAGTGGGCGACGCTTATGGCGACATTTCCATCGGCGCGTTCTTCACGAAAGGCTTTTCGAACGGCAAAGTCGGAGTCGGTGCTGTAGTCGCCATTCCGTTCGGCGATGGAAACGAAGTTGGTTTCAATTTGCTCAGCGACAGCGACAAAGTCAGCATCGCAATTCCTGTGAGGCTCGAATACAGCTTCTAGTCCATTTGGCTTGGCATGCGGGAAGTCTCCGCATGTCCGTAAAAAAAAGGCGCGACGGATGCCGCGCCTTTTTGCGAGCCTCCGCGAGCGCGCGCTGCGCACTTGCGGTTTTTTTTCTAGAACCAGAGACCAAAGCGAACAGGCACTGCGAAGCAGAACGCATCGCTTTTTGCCGCCGAGAGTGCAGTATCGCCAGCAGCGAAACCGTTGCCATTTGTCGTGCCCTGGAATCCGATGCCGAGGCTTCCATTGCTAGACATAGCCCAGTTCAAGCCGACGCAGAACGAAATACAGTGCTCGCTTGCCTCGAGGTCGCCAAGCCAGCGAACATCCGCTTCAAGTCCGAGAACGTCTGTCAAGCCAACATTGACTCCGACACCAGCCTGGATTTTCGGAGAGATTTCCTTGAGCAAAAGCGCAGCGGCAGAAACAGAAAGTCCGAAAGAGTCTGTGATTTGGTAGCTTGCGCCCGCAGCCACTTTCGCCATTTCATTGCCTTTGTAATATTTGTCAACAAGTTGAACCCGTGCGCCAACCGTCAACCACAAATTCTCGACACCTTTGAGATCAAATCCAATCTGTGCGTTGCCGAAAGTCTTTTGTGCACCGCCAAAAGGTGCCCAAATGCCAGGATTCCAATATTCAATCTCGCCATTCAAAAGTGCTTCGTAAAATTTACCATCGTTATCAAACGAAGCCTCTTTGCCGTCTTTCTTATAATGCCATCCAGGTTTTCCAGTAGGTGTCCAAGTTCCAGCACTATCCTTATCTTTATCGCTATATCCGCCGAGATAGGCAACTTTGATTGTTGCGAAGTCGCCGATGGTGTACGACACTCCGATGAGGCTGTTCTTGATTTGGTCGGAGAATTTGGCAAATCCGCCATCCCAAGGAAGCGAGAGGTGTGCCAAAATCTGCAAGCCATCCACGGGGAAGAATTCCAACTGCAAGCCGTCGCGGTTTCCGAGATTGAAAGTCAAACCTTCGTCTCTCTCGAACCAGTTGTTCGGACGAAGCCATGCCCAAGAGCCGTAGCAGAGGTCGCCGCGCATCGCGTAGCCATTATCGATGTGTCCGACCATCGCCTTGAACCAGTCCACAGGCTGAAACCACATCGCGCGGTAGTCGCCTGATCCGAATCCGCTTGCTCCGTCGCCGAATACGTCATACATCATTCCCACTTTTTCATCGTCAGAAGTGAAGTTGAAGCTGATTCGCGCGTTGCGGATTCCGTAGCCCCATGAGTTTTCCCAGCCAGCCTGGATTTCGTCGCCGTTGTACGCGACGGGCGCAACCAATGTGCGAAGCCACGCTCCCATGTTGAGTTCCGCGAAGGCAGAAGTCGCAAGCAAGGCCGCGAGCATCGCCGTTCCAATCAATTTTTTCATATTGAAAAAACCTCCTTATTTTTTGCGGGCAAGGCACAACGCCCCGCCCCTTTGTCTAAAATTGTAACGCACGTTTTTTCTTTAGGCGGTTTTCGGGGATTTGGCGTACATGGGAGGGTAAAATTTGGGGCGTGGGAGGGGAAATTTTTGTGCCGTGGGGGAGGTAAAAATTTATGACAGGGAGGGGTATAATCTGCGTCGTGGCAGGGGTAAAAAAAGCGGGATTTTTTTGTATATTCGATGGCAAATTTTCAGAAAAAGCGGCGGATTTTTTCCGCGCTTCAACGGCGAGTTTTTGAAAATTGCTGAACTGAAATTTTCGCTTCCCTTGGAAATAGCGTCTGGTCGCAAGGTGTTCCTTGCTTTCGAGTTTCGGATGCAATTTTTTTTGTGCATACCGAAACTCGCGAAGATAAGCATTCGTAAAGGGCTTCAAGAAAAACGCTTGCGCACGAATTTTTTTTGTGATAGAATTCAATTCGTGATGCCGTTAAAACGAATTATATTCGCCGCGATTTTTTTTATTTCGATTTTCGCTTTGGACGCTCAAGACGTTCGGCACAATCCTTGGGAACTGATAATTTATCGCCCGGAAAATTCTTTTCACATAAATCAAATCCGCTGCCGAGTTTTGCTCGAGGACGAAAATGGAAATGACGTTACGCGCACTTCGACCAGCGCGACTTACGAATGGGTTTCGATTCCCGGCGTTGCGCACAAATATCAGGGCGCGTATTTTCTTTTGGGTGGAATGGCGATGCATTTGAACTTGCGGCGAGGAAAATACAAAATCAAGGTTTTCACTTCGCCCGAAGATTTGGAAGGAACGAATTACGCGAATGGCGAAGAATGGCGTTCCAATGAATTTTTTTATGACACGGAAAATCCTGCGAAAGTGATTTTTGTTTCTCCCACAGCAAATCAAAATGGATTCTATGATGGCGGATGGAAAATCACCGCGCGCGCTCCGAAATTTTTTCAATTCACGAAGCCTGAGCAAGCATTTTGAAATCTGCGTTTCAAAGTCCGCGCAAATTTTCGCGCGGACTTTGAAATGCGAGAAATTTATGCCGTCATTTTTTTGAACGCTTCCAATTCCGCGTCCGCGTGATTCAAGCCTCGCTCTTCCGCCTTGCTGATTTCGGCAAGCATTTTTTTGTAGTCGCTCGGAATTATTTTCTTGAAGCGCGGAATAAATTCTTTCCAATTTTCAAGAATATTCTTTGCCACTTGCGAGCCCGTTTCTTCGGCATGGCGTTGAATTAGCGCGCGCAAATTCGATTCGTCGTGCTCGTCGGAAATCTCTTCCATCAAAACAAGCTGGTTGTTCAGCTTTTTGTAAAGTTCGTGGCTTGCGTCCAAAATATACGCGATTCCGCCCGACATTCCGGCCGCGACATTTTTTCCTGTCTCGCCCAAAATTACGACTGTGCCGCCCGTCATGTATTCAAGTGCGTGGTCGCCGCATCCTTCCACAACGGCGGTCGCGCCTGAGTTGCGCACGCAGAATCTTTCGCCCGCCTTGCCGTTGATGAACGCTTGTCCGCCGGTCGCGCCGAAAAGTGCGACGTTTCCGATGATGATGTTTTCGTCGGATTTGTATTCGGCATCTTTCGGAGTGCGCACAACGATTTTTCCGCCGCTCAAGCCTTTGCCCAAATAGTCGTTGGCATCGCCTTCCAATTTCAATGAAAGGCCTTTCGGAATGAACGCGCCGAATGATTGCCCGGCCCCTCCGCCCACGTTTACGGTGAAAGCGTCTTCGCAAATCGCGCCGCCAAATTGTTTTTGAATTTCGCTTCCCAAAATCGTGCCGAACGTTCTGTCCGTGCTTTGGATTTTTATCGGCGAAGAAGTTATGCTGAATTTCTTTTCGACAAATTCATTGTTCGGCGTGTCGCAATTTTTGCCGCGCTTCGTTCCGCCAATGTCGTTCTTTTTGAGAATCTTTTCAAATTCGGGTAAAAGAATTTTTTCGTCCAAAGTTGAATTCAATTTAAAATCGAAAACATCTTGCGGATTGAAATGCGTTTCTTTTTCGTCCGCGGAATTTTTTTCGGCGGAATTTTCGCGTTGCAAAATTCTGCTCATGTCCAAGACACCCGCGCGGCTTGCAGGAAGTTTTTCTTTTATCTTGAGCAAGTCGGAACGACCGCACATTTCTTCGACGCTTCGCACGCCGAGGTGCGCCATAATTTCGCGCAATTCCTGCGCAATGAAAAGCATGAAGTTTTCGACATATTCTGCTTTGCCCTTGAACTTTTTTCGCAACGCTTCGTTTTGCGTCGCCACTCCGAACGGGCATGTGTCCAAGTTGCAAACTCGCATCATCATGCAGCCCATCGAAACAAGCGGCGCGGTCGCAAATCCGAATTCTTCCGCGCCGAGCAAAGCGGCTATCGCGACATCGCGCCCGCTCATAAGTTTGCCGTCGGTTTCGATTACCACGCGCGAACGCAAGCCGTTTTGGATGAGCGTCTGATGAGTTTCCGCCAAGCCCAATTCCCAAGGCAAGCCCGCGTTGTGAATCGAGCTGATTGGAGCCGCTCCAGTTCCGCCGTCGTGCCCAGAAATCAAAATCACTTGTGCGCCGGCTTTCGCAACGCCCGCCGCAATCGTTCCAACGCCCGCTTCGCTTACGAGCTTCACGGAAATTCTCGCCGCGCGGTTTGCGTTCTTCAAATCGTAAATCAGTTCCGCCAAATCTTCGATAGAATAAATGTCGTGGTGAGGCGGAGGCGAAATCAGCGAAACGCCCGGAGTGGCATAGCGAGTGTGCGCGATCCAAGGATAAACTTTTTTTCCGGGAAGGTGGCCGCCTTCGCCGGGCTTCGCGCCTTGCGCCATTTTGATTTGAATCTCTTTTGCCGAAAGCAAATATTCTTCCGTAACGCCGAAGCGTCCCGAAGCCACTTGCTTTATCGCCGAATTGAATTTCGAGCCGAGCCGCTCGACTTTTTCGCCGCCTTCTCCCGAATTGCTTTTTCCGCCCAAATGGTTCATCGCCTCTGCCATGCATTTGTGCGCCTCTTCGGAAATCGAGCCGTAGCTCATCGCGCCGGTTTTGAAACGCTTTACAATTTCATTCGCCGGCTCAACTTCTTCGATTGGAATTCCGCCGTCGCTTGGAAAATCGAATTCGAGCATCGCGCGGAGCGTGTGAGGATGTTCCGTCGAATCCACGAGCTGAGTGTATTCCTTGAATCTTTTGTAATCGCCCGCTCGCGTGGCTTCCTGCAAAGCGATGATTGTTTCGGGCGAATAAAGATGATCTTCGCAAGTAGGTCCTCGCCGCATTTTGTGCACGCCGACGCTGTCGAGATGCGAATTGACCGCAAGCCCGAGCGGATCGAACGCCTTGTCGTGATGGAAGTTCACGTCCTCTTCGATTTCCTTGAGCGTGATTCCTCCGACGCGGCTCACCGTGTTCGTAAAATAAATGTCGATGACTTCTTTTGAAATTCCCACGGCTTCGAAAATCTGTGCCGACTGATAAGACTGCACCGCGCTGATTCCCATCTTCGCCGCGATTTTTACGATGCCGTTCAAAAGCGCGTTGTTGTAGTCGTCGATCGCGGTGTGATAGTCCTTGTCCAAAAGTTTTTGGTCGATGAGTTCCGCGATGCATTCGTGCGCCAAATACGGATTGACCGCGCGCGCGCCGTATCCCAAAATCATCGCCGCCTGATGAACGTTTCGCACTTCCGCGCTTTCCAAAATTATCGAAACTGCGGTGCGCTTTTTCGTGCGAATCAAATATTGTTCCACCGCGCTCACTGCGAGTAGCGAAGGAATCGCGACATGATTTTCGTCAACGCCTCGATCCGAAAGAATGATGATGTTCGCGCCGTTCCTGTAGCCGCGTTCAAGCGAAACGAAAAGTTCGTCGAGCGCGTCCTTGAGCGAAGTGTTCTTGTAATACAAAAGCGAAACCGTCGTGGCTTTGAGCGTGTCTGTGTTCAACGCCTTGATTTTTATCATGTCAACGCCAGTCAAAATCGGATTGTTGATTTCAAGAACGCCGCAATTTTTGCTTTGCGCTTCGAGCATGTTTCCGTCGCTTCCGCAATAAACGGTCGTATCCGTGACGATTTTTTCACGAAGCGAATCAATCGGAGGATTCGTAACTTGCGCGAACATTTGTTTGAAATAGGAAAAAAGCGGAGGATGCTTTTCGCTCATCACGGCGAGCGGAGTGTCCACGCCCATTGCGGCGATTGGCTCGCTTCCGTTTTTCGCCATCGGCAAAATCATTTCGTTCACGTCCTCATAATTCCAGCCGAACGCTCGGTACATTCTGTCGCGCTCTTCCTGTGTATAAACTGGAATTTTTTTGTTGGGAATTTTGAGGTCGTGCAAATGAACGAGATTTTGACTGAGCCATTCGCCGTAAGGATGATTGCTCGCATATTCATTTTTGATTTCATCGTCGCTGATGATTTTTTTCTGAACAGTATCGACAAGAAGAATTTTTCCCGGCTCGAGCCGCGATTTTTTCAAAATGTTTTTTTCGTCGATTTCCAAAACGCCCACTTCGCTTGCAAGAATCAAGCGGCCGTCCTTCGTGATGTAGTAGCGGCTCGGACGCAAGCCGTTGCGGTCGAGCGTCGCGCCGAGAATGTCGCCGTCGGAAAAAAGAATCGCGGCAGGTCCGTCCCATGGTTCCATCATCGTTGCCCAATAATGATAGAAGTCGCGCTTTTCGTCGCGCATAGACTTGTCGTTTTTCCACGGCTCGGGAATGCAGACCATCACGGCGAGCGGAAGCGGCATTCCGTTCATCGTCAAAAATTCCAAAGTGTTGTCGAGCATCGCGGAGTCCGAGCCGCTTGCGTCAACGGCGGGAAGAATTTTCCGCATTTCATCTTCGCTCAAATTTTTCGAAACCAAAGTTTCTTCGCGCGTGAGCATTCTGTCCACGTTTCCGCGAATCGTGTTGATTTCGCCGTTGTGCGCGATGAATCTGTTTGGATGAGCGCGCCGCCAGCTCGGAGTGGTGTTCGTGGAAAATCGCGAATGGACGATTGCGAGCGCGGACGAAAAATCCGGCGACTGAAGGTCGCTGTAGAATGTCCGCAGCTGCTTTACCAAAAACATTCCTTTGTAGACAATCGTGCGGCTCGAAAGGCTCGCAACGTAAGTTTCGAATTTCGTCTGCTCGAACTGCCTGCGAAGAATGTAAAGCTTGCGGTCGAAGTCCAAGCCTTTTTTTACGTCGGCAGGACGTTCGATGAAACATTGCAAAATGTTCGGCATGCATTCGCGCGCGCGTTCGCCGAGCACGTCGGCATTTATCGGAACTTCGCGCCAAGCCAAGAATTTCATTCCTTCTTTTTCGCAAAGATATTCGAACATTTTTTTTGCCTGGGCGCAAATCAATTTGTCTTGAGGAAAGAAAAACATTCCGATTCCGTAGTCGCGTTCGCCAGCGAGTTTTATTCCGATTTCGTCCGCAGCCTTTTTGAAAAATTTGTGGCTGATTTGCACGAGGATTCCAACGCCGTCGCCGGTTTTTCCTTGAGCGTCCTTTCCGGCGCGGTGCTCGAGCTTTTCCACAATGCAAAGCGCGTCGTCCACAATCGAATGCGAGGCGTGCCCGTCGATGTTCGCCACGGCTCCGATTCCGCACGAATCGTGTTCAAAAGAAGGCTCGTACAAAGTCTTGAAATTTTCGTCCATCATAATCTCCTATAAAAAGTCAATAAGAAAGTTTCAACTTTCTTATTGACTTTTTACGCACATTCGCAACGCAGTGTGAGAATGTGCATCAAATATGCAAGTTTCCAACGGAAACTTGACATGATAAAAGTGCCGCGCCATTTGAGCGGTGCTTTTATCATAATCTCCTAAATTTAATAAATGCAAACGCCGGGGCAAACCTCGGCACGAATGAAAGCCAGTTTAAAAAAGAAAAGACGCGCAGACAAAAATTCTGAAAACGGGAATCCCGCAGAACATTTGTCCGCAGCGTCTTTGCTACGATGGGAACAGGATAGCATTTTTTTCAAATTATGTCAATATGGGGCGCAGGAAAATTGATGGGCAAGACGTGGTTTTGAATGCGTGTAACGCGGATTGTATTTTTGTCTAAAAAAAATTTTTAACGACACTTGACAATTTGTGCATCCGCCTGCCGTTTTGAATCATTGAAAGAATCGGTTTTTGATGATTCAAAAGGCACGTTTTTAATTATCTATAACGAGTTTTTTTAATGATTGAAAATGTCCGTTTTTAATCATCTAAAACGAGCGTTTTTAACAATTGAAAATCTTCGTGCGGATTTTTAATTGTTAAAAAACGTCTGCCCAAAAATATTTGCGGAAATACGTAAAAATATTTCAGGAAATACGCGTATATATTTTCGTAAATTTACATGCGTTTTTCCGCAAATACGTTTACGTTTTTGCGGAAATAAATTCGGCAAGGGCTTGAAACAATGTTTTGGAATGTCTAATTTGGAATGGGTGAAAAGATTCATTATTGAAGAAAATTGAAATTGGATTTTTTTCGATACAAGATAAAAAAATTAATGTAGATTTGTGCAAATAGAGTTTATTAAATCAAGGACAATGCAACATTCTTGTTTGCTGAGTTTTTTCAATTCTCTTGCAATAACATCGGCGTTATATTTTTCAAATGATTTTTTTGCTTTCATTTCTTTGCCTGTCACGAGATACTCAACTGAAACACCAAGTGCTTTTGCAATTCTCACAGCAGTTGTTGCTGGCGGATCATTCGCATTGGTACGCAAATAATTGTCAAGCGTTCGTTTGCTAATCTTTGTTTTTGCCGCCAATTCTTTTACAAGAACATTTTGAAAATTAAGTTCGGCTTTCAAATTCTCTTTAAATCCCATTCTTACATATTACTCAAATTTAAGTATTAGATACTTGATTAATTGTTAAAAATAAGTTATCATAGTTTCATATTTGTTAGAAATGCGTGATATGAAAGAAAACTTTATATCTCAATACGGTTATCTTGTAGTAGGTTCTGGACTTTATGGCGCAACTTTCGCACGGTTGGCGGCAGATGCGGGAAAAAAAGTCCTAGTTATAGAAAAGCGCAAAGAGGTCGGGGGAAATGTTCGCCGTTATTTAGACAACAAACACGGGCTTCCTCCCTCAAATTCTAAAAACTCTTATAATGTCTAGATAGGAGTGTTATGGAATGAATGAATTTCAATTAGGCGATAATATTCTGGATTCTTTCGTTGCGAAGTTCAACGGTTGCAATTCCGCCGTTTTTGAGCTATACTTGAAAGAATGCGAGTGGCGGTACAACTACAGGCACAAGAACTTGCTGGTACTTGTTAAGAAGTCGTATAGAGAAGACTTATGTGTCTATCGTAAATCTGCGATCTATGAAATAATAAGGTAAGTGTTAGCGTATATGAATCATAAATCATTATGGAATTGGAGATTTAACGAATATGGGAAATTTAATACAAGCCATGTTTATTATCAGTTTGAAAGAAATGAAATCGTGACTTGTCCAACTGATATCAAAGAACTTTTACTTAAAAAGTTTCCATATGGTATACGAATAGATTCTGAAATAGATATGATGAAACTTAATAGTTTTGCTGACAAGTCCGGAGTGAGTTTGCCTGAAAGTGGTGAATTGTTAAAACTGCAAATTTCTGCTGGTGGTATCTCTTATGATGGGAAAATATATTTTGTTTCAGATGAAGTGTATGAAGCTATTTTAGACAAGATTAATAATATCTTTGCGGAAGGATATAGTGTAATTTATTACGAGGAGTTGCACGTCAGAAATTTTAAATGGTTTGATGAAAAACATATTTCAACTTGGAAACTGATTAGGGAAATTCTAGATAAATGTAGCAAAGATTTATTTATCAGTAAAAACTTTTTGCGGCAAGGTGCAGAGCGCATCAATGAAGTCGATGCATTAGAGTTAGAGTTCGAAAAGGTTTGGGGTGACAATGCTACTCGTACTTACGATGAAATGTACGAAC
>CAMWWZ010000076.1 GCA_947178095.1 uncultured Treponema sp. | reverse complement strand
TCCCTGCACCGCAAGCCCCTGCCTTTTGTTTATGACAAAAATTTCAGAATCCTCGTAAATAATCGGTATCATTTCGCTTTTCATTTTTGTTAAAATGATATAGAATAAATTCGGATTTTGCAAGCGCAATTTTCCGATTTTTTTCTCAAAGAATTTTCGGAGACGATATGAAATTTTCCAAGAAGATTTTCGCGGCAATTTTTTCGCTCGCGATTTTTTGCGCCGCTTCGCGCGCGGAACTTTTTTCTTCAAGCCATTACGGATGGACGCTCGACTTGCCCGAAGGATTTTTTCTTTCCGACGCGACCGACGACGGGCTTTCATATTTTTTCGAGCATGAATTTATGAAAGTGCGGCTTGCGATAAAAATTTTTCCGAACGGAAAATTCCAGCGCAACGATCTTGCAATGGAAGACGCTCTCAACAAGCTGAACGCCGACGGCGAAATCGACGGATTTTTGTGGCGCGAACGCCAAGTTTCCGTCGCAAACTTTTCGTTCCAAATTCCAGGGAATCAGACCGCGCAAAGCGGCTGGGGAATTTCCGCGAGCCTTCCAAAAAGCGGCGCGGACATCGTTGTGCTTTGCTACGCCGACAGCGAAAATTCGAACGACGTCCAGCAGTTCATAATAAGTGCGCTCGATTCGATCGTGCTCGAAGACGACGACTGGCGGAAGCCCGGCATCATAACGAGCTACGCTTTTCCCGTCCAGCAAAAAAAGGACATCGCGCTCAAAATCGACGGAAAGGACATTTTCACGAAAATTCCTAGCGACGCAAGCGACTCTGCGAATTTCGTGATCGAGCGAGAATTCAGCGTGCTGACGCTTTACGCCGCAAGAAAAAATTGGAAGGAAGCGTGGCAGCGTTATTACCGCCTCATTTTCCGCGAGGCTTATTCAAAATTTGACGACGCGGCGAAAGACATCCGCAACGCGCTTGGCGCAAGCGCATTGAACGCAAAGCAATCGAAATTAGAAATGCTGAAAAAGCTTTTGGCTTGGACTCAGGATTTCCAGTACAACCGCAACCAAAACTCGAGCGACTTCAACGACCTTGCGAGCGTCTTGCAAGACAAAGGCTCGGATTGCGACAGCCGCTCGCTTTTGCTTTGCGTCCTCATGGAACATTACGGCGTAAAAAGCGAGCTTTTCATTTCGATGGAATATTCGCACGCAATCTGCGGATTCGACTTGGCGGAAAAAGGCGCGAAAATCAACGTCGATGGAACGAACTATCTTTTGTGCGAAACTACGGCGCATGTCGAGCCAGGACTTGTCGCGCAGGAGCATTCCGAGACGAGCAAATGGATAAGCGTTGACTTGCCGTAATTATTCGCCCGCCAAAATCCTGTAAACTTCTTGCTCGGTTTTCGCGGCCAAAAGCGAATCGCGCAATTCGGTGTTTTTCAGTTTTCCGCTCAAATACGAAAGTGTCTGCAAATAATACGAATGCTGATTGTACGCCGCGGCGATCATAATCAAAATGCTCACGGGAACGTCGTCCAGCGGCTGGAAATCGGCAATGGGCGGATTGCATATTCCCACCGACATCACCAAATCCGTGACGCTCGAAAGCCGGACGTGCGGAATCGCGATGCCGCGTCCAATCGCAGTGGACATCAATTCCTCGCGCTTAAGGATTTCGCTCTGCAATTCCCTTTCGAATTTCACTTGCGGAGCCTGTCCCAAATTCGCCGCCAATTCCGTGAGCGCGTCGCGCTTCGCAGTCTGATTTATGAAAATCACGCGGGACGGAGAAAGAATGTTCTTTATTTGAATCGTAGTATTTGACGGCGCGAGGCGCGAATTCGAAGAAAGCCGCTCGTTCACCCAGCGTTCGATTTCCGACTTTTTGAAACGCCAGACCGTGCCGATTTTTCCAGAAGGAATTTCGCCCTTTTGCGCCCAATCATAAACCGTGCGCTCCGAAACGCGCAAGTAACTGGCAACTTCTTCGATAGTAAGAATGTCGTCTTCCACGGTTTTCTCCCGCAAACCGCATTCAATGCGGTTTTTCTACTTTTTATGATATTTTATGAAAATTATGCATTATTTCGCAAAAAATGTCAAGCGGAAAAAGAAAATTTCGAGGCGAAAAAAAAGGCTTCCCCGAAGGAAAGCCTTTTAGAGCGGTAGAAGGGAGTCGAACCCTCGTCATCAGCTTGGAAGGCTGAGATAATGAGCCGTTATATGACTACCGCAAATATATTGAAAATATATCACACACAAAAAAAAATGTCAAGCGATTTTCGAAAAAAAATTTAATTTTTCCATTCTTCGAGCGCGAGCCGAGCGACGTTCTGCTCGGCCTGTTTTTTGCTCTTCCCTTCGGCAGGACCGTAGACGACATCACCCAAGCGCACGGACACAAGAAAAGTTTGGTCGTGGTCGGGACCGGAAATCTTCACCAATTCGTAGCGCGGAACGGACTTGCATTTTTTTTGATACGCCTCCTGAAGGAGGCTCTTGCAATCCCGCTCGCACTTGTCTTGCTGGACGGCGCGGACTGCGGGAACAATGAAACGCAGGACGTACTTTTCGGCCGCGGCATAGCCCGAATCCAAATAATACGCGCCGATCACGGCTTCCATGCAATCCGCCAAAATCGCGGGCTTCGTCCGCCCTCCTCCGCTTTCCTCGCCCTTTCCCAAGACGAGCATCTTGTCGATTCCGAATTCAAGTGCGACGGGCGCCAAAGCCTTTTCGCTCACGACATTGCCCTTCATTTTGGCGAGGTCGCCTTCGGGATTTTCCGCCATGTCTTCGTACAAGAACGCCGCCGTCACCAAGCCCAAAACGCTGTCGCCCAAAAATTCAAGCCGCTCGTTGTTTTTGTGCCTGTACGCCGCGTCTTCATTCGAATACGAGCGGTGATGAAACGCCAAGTCGAGCAAAGCCAAATCCTTGAAATGCAGTCCAAGCGGGCGGCAAAATTCCAGCAAGGCCTTTTTGCGTTTTGGAGAAATTTCTTTTGAAGAATGAAAAAGTTCGCCTACTTTTTTCACCATCTGCCACAACAACTCTAGCCCGACAAAATCGGGCTATTTTTGAGAAAAATATTTTTCTTCAAAACCGGCGCAAAATTTCTGCGCGGTTTTTAGAAATTTATTTTGACTGCTCGGACTTGATGAAGTCGTAGGCATCCTGAACAGTTTCGAATTCGTTCGCCTTTTCGTCGGGAATGGAAACGCCCAATTCCTCTTCGATTGCGTAGACCAACTCGTAAGTATCGAGACTATCCGCGCCCAAGTCTCCACGGAAAGACGAGCCAAGTTCAATCTTGCTTTCGTCGATTTCCAACTTGTCCGCGATGAGCTTTTTGATTTTCTCAAACAATTCGTCCATTTTCTTCTCCATTTGTAAAAAAAATAATTTTAGTTTGTCTCAGGTGTGATAACCTGGCGACCGCGATAGAATCCGCATTTCGGGCAAACATAATGCGACCTCACCGGGTTTCCGCAATTGTTGCAGGGAACAAGGTTCGGAGCCTCAAGGCGCATGTTTATGCTGCGTCGTCTGCGAGTCCTGGCTTTTGAAGTTTTCGCTCTAGGTACTGCCATATATTCAACCTCACTTTTTTTTCACAGAAGTATCAGTGCTGAATATATCACATTTCTACCTCTAGTGTCAATCCATTATAACGGAATTTTTTGATTTATGCAAGAGTTTTTTTTGAATTTTTTTTCGGAAAAAAAGTTGTACAACTGGCCGAAATGTGCTATATTTTTAGAATGCACAATACGCCCGTCAAAAACAGCGAAATGGCGGGGGAAGGCATAGCATACAATCCTTCTTCCGACTCCATGCAAAAAGGAAAAGACGTTGCCGCCATGATTTTGATTCTCGCGTTCATCATGGGAATCACAGTTTTCGCCACGCACAGAATTCGCTCAATAATAGAAGAATACAATATCAACACATTGCAGGAAGAAGCCGGCCTTTCCGAAAAATATCTGACGAACATTTTTCTTTCGTCGCGATATTCGGTGAGGACGCTCTCGCTTTTGTACGAGCAGCAAATGTCTTCACCAAAAATCGACTGGCGCGACATAAAGCGTCTCAAGCAGCTGGCGTTTTTCGACTACATCGTTTTGATTGACAAGGACGGCTTCGGCTACAGCGAAAACGGCGAAAAGGAAAACTTTTCGAACGAAAAATGCGCTCAGCGCGGACTCGCCGGCGAATCCGACATCGACGCTTTTTTTCAAGACAAATTCAGCGGAGAAACGATTTTCATTTTTTTCACGCCGATTCATTATGAAAATGAAATCGTCGGCGTCATGGTCGGAGCATACGGCGAGGAATGGCTCACGAAAATGCTCGAACGCTCGAGCGCCGAGTACGAAGGCGTTTCGTACCTTTGCCTCACCGACGGCACGGTCGTGGGCTCGTCAAAAAAGGAAAAGGTCATGCCGAACATCTTCGATTATTACAGGCATCAAAAGACCATCACGGAAGACGAATTGGAAAATCTCAGGAATTTTTTCAAAAACAAGGACTCATCAAATTTAATTTACGAAGTGAATGACGGAAAGGAAATCGCGTTCGCGGTTTTCAGCGAGCGAAAGGCGTGGGTCTTGGTGCAAAAATATCCGCACGACATAACGAAAAAAATGTCGAAGCGTTTTAGCCGCGTGCTCTTTTTGATGGACTTTTTTTGCATAATGGCGTTCGCGCTTTACATACTGTACATTCTCCTGCGCGAAATGCGGCGGCGAAACAGGATGCGGCTTTCGAGCAACATGGTCATCCACAAAAAGAGCGTGGATTTCGCCGATGCCATCGCCTTGCTGCCGGATTATTACCACAAGGTATTCAAAGTGAATCTCGCGGAAAATTCCTACGAAATCATAAAGACCGACGACGAGGACACTACGCACTACGCCAAAACTTTTTCCGCGCTCACAAAGCAATTCGCAGAAGAAGGCCTCATCTACAAGGACGACATCAAAGAATACAACGCTTTTTTCGACGAAAAGAACTATGTGCAAAAACTTTTGGAAAACCACGATCGCCGCATAACATGCCGCTACCGCCAAATCGTGAACGGGGAAAGCCAATGGGTGCGCGCGGAAATCATGCCGAGCGTCGAATTCACGGAAGAAAATCCGATTGCCATACTTTACGTCCTTGGAATCAACGACGAAGTTATGCGGGAAGTCGCGCTTGAGACGAGCTACGCCATCGCAGAAAAGGCGAGTAAGACGAAAAGCGAATTCCTTTCGAACATGAGCCATGAAATCCGCACGCCGATGAACGCAATCATCGGAATGACGGCCATCGCCGAGCTTCACGTGAACGAGCCCGACTTCATCACGTCGTACCTAAAGCGGCTCAAGGGCGTTTCGAACCATCTGATGAATTTGATAAACGAAGTCCTCGACATGAGCAAAATAGAAAGCGGAAAAATCGATTTGCACGAAAATGAATTCTCGATGTCCACTTTGATTGAGAACATGGTCTCGATGAGCCGGCCGCTGATTGACGCGAAGCAGCATGTCTTTACGATAGTGGAGAATAAAATCGAGCATCAGAACGTAATCGGAGACAGCCACCGCCTTCAGCAGGCACTGATGAATTTTTTGAGCAACGCGATAAAATACACTCCGAACGGCGGAAAAATAAATTTCTCGGTCATCGAAAAGCCCACGAACAAAGAGCGAGTCGGATGCTTTGAATTTATTTTCGAGGACAACGGAATCGGAATGAGCCGCGAATATCAAAAGCACATTTTCGAGCCTTTCACGCGCGCCGACGACAAGCGAGTGTCCTCGATTCAAGGAACAGGGCTTGGAATGTCCATCACGCGCAACATCGTGCAGATGATGAACGGCACGATCAAAGTGCAGAGCCGCCCGAACAAGGGAACGAAATTCACGGTAACAGTTTTCCTAAAGCTTCCGAAAAATCAGGACACGATCATCGAAGAAAAAAAGGACAATTTTTCCCTCGAAGAATTTTCCAAAACCGATTTTTCCGGAAAACGCGCGCTGCTTGTTGACGACAACGAACTTAACCGCGAAATTACGGCAGAAATTCTCAATCTTGCGAACATTCAGGTCGAAATGGCATTCGACGGAAAAGACGCGCTCGAAAAATTCAAAAAAGCGGGAAAGGGACATTTCGACATAATTTTCATGGACGTGCAGATGCCTGTGATGAACGGCTACGAAGCGACGCGCGAGATTCGCAATTTGCCGCCTTCAAAATACGACAGCAAAATTCCAATCATCGCGCTCACGGCGAACGCCTTCAGCGATGATGTCGTGAACGCGGTGAACGCCGGCGCGAACGGACATATCGCAAAGCCGCTAAATTTCGAGATCCTTTTGCAGACGCTCAAAAAATGGCTTGCCGATTGAGGAATTTTTCATTATGTTTAAATTATGGAAAACTCCCTTGCGATTCGCGGCGACGAACATAAAATTCTCATAGACCGCGACGAGGCGATAAATACGGCGATGCATTTCCAGCATTTGCTGATGCTCTACGAAAGCGGCGTAAAGCAGATTACGACGAAATTCGAAATTCTCGAAGATGAGTTCCAAAGCAAGCACCAACGAAATCCCATCGCGGGAATCCAAAGCCGCATAAAAGATCCGATGAGCATCGCGCAAAAGCTTGAGCGGAAAGGGCTTGCCGTCACGCTCGACAACATGGTGAACAACCTATACGACATCGCTGGCATTCGCGTAAAATGCCCTTTCATAAGCGACGTTTACAGCGTCACCGGAATGCTTCTCTCGCAGGAAGACATTTCGCTAGTCCAGCTTAAGGACTACATCAAAAATCCAAAAAAATCCGGCTATCGTTCGCTGCATTTGATCGTGAAAGTTTCGGTCTATCTTTCGGACGAAAAGCGCGAAATTCCCGTGGAAATCCAAATCCGCACAATCGCGATGGATTTTTGGGCAAGCCTTGAGCATCAGCTGCATTACAAAAAAGATTTTCCAATGCCGAAAAATGTGAGCAGGGAACTGCGAATTATCGCCGCGAGCATCGCGAACAACGACAAGCGAATGCAAAATCTCGCGAAAAACATCCCGGGCTTCAAGGTCTGCGATTCTGTGGACATCGCGAACATCTTATAGGAAGGATGAATTTTCGGGATGACAGGATTTGAACCTGCGACATTCTGCTCCCAAAGCAGACGCGCTACCAGCTGCGCTACATCCCGTAAAGTGAAAGATATTATAGCACAAACAAAAAAAATGTGCAATAGCATTTCGGATATTTTTCGCGCGGCGATTGCAAGAACAACATACCTTGACGCCGAGCGTCCTCTCCGCACGAATCAGTTGTTTTCGCTAGTCGCGTCAATCGTCACCGAGCCCAAATACTCGACATTGCTGTAATATGTGGTGAAAGTCGTGTCGCGGCCGACCGCTACGGCGTACATGTCCACATAATATTTGCCGCCGCTCGGAGAGCCTCCCGAAAAATCTTCGTCGCCGCTCGCAGGCGCGTCATAGTTTATGCCATTGTTGCTGTATTCCGACTTGCCGTACCTTCCGAAATCGAACGAATAACTTTGTCCGATCGAGCGGCGCGGAACATATTTCACCGTGGCGCCTTCGCTTTGAGACGGTATGATTTCGATCCGAGCCGCACTCGACCACCAGCTATCTTCGGAAGTAATTCCTTCATAATAATTGGTGAGCCTTATTCGGACACGTGCCCCATCCTGCCCGCTCGGAACAAGCGGCGTAACACTTCCTTCGTGCGTGTTGAGTTCCTGATAGCCATAATTGAGCATGCGCTCGGCGGCCGCGGAATAGTTCGTGGAATCGTTCACCGCCTCAATGGAATTGTGATTCGAATTCATCGAACTTGCGCTGGTATAGATTTTATAATAGACCCGCGTTCCCAAAAAGCGGAATTCCTCGTTTCCGACGTTCGAATTGTACGCGGCATAGAAATCAAAATACCTTCCTGCCTGATCGTCTTCGGTATAGACAGGAACACGCACGGCGGAAGGGCTTCTGTCCATAACATAATACGAATCAAGTCCGCAGGCAAAAAAAATCCACGGACTTGCCACAAGCAAAAAGGAGAAAAAAAAGATTTTCGAAAAGCCGGAGAGTTGTTTTATGATGCCCTCCACATTAGACTACTGAATCTTGCCTTCCGCTCTCAAAAACACAAGTCGTGTCTGCGCCAAATCGTTCCAAGTGTCGCCGGAATATTCAAACGAAGCGATTCGTCCGTAAAAATCCGCCGCGCCTTCAAAGTCACCCAAAGATTCCTTAATGCGGCCAGCGTTAAAGCACGCGCGGCTCCTGTCAACAAAATCCTTGTCGTCACAGACTTTCGCGTAATATTCCAAAGCCGCTTCCACATCTCCGAGCTCTTCCGAGCAAGAAGCCGCGTTGAAATTGCAAACCGAGGCAAGATACGTGCCCTTGCGCTTGGCGGCGGCATCCAGCCACAAACTGCGCGCGGCGTTCCAATCCTTGCGCTGCATGTGAATGTCCGCTGCGAGCATATCCGCGCGCGCGCCGACGATTCCGCCTTTTTTCAAATACGGATCAAGATTAGAAAGAGCCGTGTCCTGACGCGCGCTTATGGCGCTTTCCTCAAGTTCAGAAGCGTCTTTCGTAAGCGAAAATTCTATTGTCTCGATGACATCCAAATTCTTTTTGACGGAAGCGGAATGCACGCTCAGCGACACCGCATAAGCTATGAATCCGAGCACAACCAGGCAAAGAACCACAAGCAACGCAATCCTGTTGTTCGACAGGAAATCGCTGAGCCTTTTAGATGCGCTCGCCTTCTTTTCCTTGTCAGACAAATTCGTGTTCATTTTTACGACATTTTCCGCCATTCACATTTTCTCCATAACTATTTTCGTATGTCAAGTTTTCCCAAAAGACGCGAAAGATACGTCCGCTGTATTCCCAAGATTTCCGCCGCGCGGGTTTGGTTAAAACCGGCACTTTCAAGGACGCTCCGAAGATAAACTTGCTTAAAAATATTCTCGGCATCCTTGAGCTCTTTTTGACCCTGCCGCGTAAAAAGAGCGAAAAAGTCTCCTTGTCCCGCATTTTCAGCAGGAAAATTCTCATAAAAGCGCGGATTGAAATTCGGCAAGCGAAGCACAACTCCGTTCAGCGCGGACAAAAAGTCTCCGCTGAATTCGCCGCGCTCGACCATTTCGGAAAGATCGAAACAAGTCGCCGCAACGACACGCGCAGTTCCTTCGCCTTTGTTTTGGACGAATCTCAACAAAAGCGACTGCGCTTCAAGCGGAAGCTCCGCCACTTCGTCAAAGAAAACCGTCCCGCCATGCGCGAAAGAAAAAGCGTCGCGAATCTTCACGAGAATTTCTTCCCGCGCATTTTCGCCCGACGCGCAATTCACGCGCACGAAAGGATTTTCGCGCCGCGCTCCATCGAAATGAAGCATTCGCGCAAAAAATTCTTTTTCGCGCGAATCGCCGCCATCAAGCAAAACCGCCGAAGACGTGTTTGCCGCAACTTCGACGATTTTCAGCAAGTCCGAAAGAATCGCGCTTTTTGAAACAAAGCCTCGTTCCATCGAAAATTATTTTTTCGCGTTGAGCGCGTCTCCCAAAGTGTACGCGCCGTCGCTGTCGCCCGCCGAAGATGTCATATATTGAGAAATCTCGTCGCGCTGCTGCTTTTTCTTGAATTCCCGGACGGAGAAAGCCACCTGTTCCTTGTCCTTCTTCACATCCACGACATACACGTTTATCTTGTCGCCGACCTTGTACTTTTTCACGGCTTCTTCAAACGGAGTGTCGCGGTCTTCGCTCAAGTTGGACTTGTTGACAAGGCCTTCGATGCCGACAGGAGTTTTTACGAACACGCCGAAATCCGTAATCGAAGTGATTTCGCCTTCAAGCGTGCTGCCGGGCTTGTACTGTTCCGCGAATTTCTGCCACGGATCTTCGGTGGACTGCTTGAGACCGACCTTGATTCGGTGCGCTTCGGGATCATTTTCGATGACAACGGCATCAACTTCCTGATCGAGCTTCAATTCGCTTCCAGGATGCTTGACTTTTTTCGTCCAAGAAATGTCGTCGCCGTGCAAGAATCCGTCTATGCCGTCTTCGATTGAAACGAACGCGCCCGAATTCGTGATTTTGACGATTTTTCCGTGAACCTTCGTTCCCACCGGATATTTTTGCGCGATGGAATCCCACGGATTTTCCGTCGCCTGCTTGAGTCCGAGCGAAACTCGTCCCGCCTGAATGTCGTAGCCCAAAACGGCGCACTTCACTTGGTCGCCGATTTTGAGAACGTCGGAAGCCTTGCTCACTTTTTTCGTCCAGCTGAATTCGCTGATGTGCGCCAAGCCTTCGATGCCTTCCTCAAGCTCGATGAACGCGCCGAAATCCGTGAGCTTCGTGACTTTTCCGTCAACGATGTCGCCGACATGATATTTTTCTTCAAAATGAACCCACGGATCTTCGGTAAAATGCTTGAGAGAAAGATTGATTCGCTTTTCCTCGGGATCCATTCGGATTACCTTGAGTTCGATTTCCTGGCCTTTTTTGACGAAATCTTTGGGGCGCGTGACGTGTCCCCAACTCATGTCGTTTATGTGGAGCAAGCCGTCGAAGCCGCCCAAGTCGATGAACGAGCCGAAACTCGTGAACGTCTTGACAACGCCTTTAACTGTGTCGCCAATCTGTGTTTCCGCGAAGAATTTGTCGCGAGCACCGCTCGTTTGCTCTTCGAGGTATTTTCGGCGATTCACGACGACATTCGCCTTGTTGTCCGAATAAAGCCGCTCTATGTAAAATTTGCCCTTGACTCCCAAAAGGCTTTCGGGATTTTCCACTTTTTGGCAATCAGACTGGCTGATTGGCAAAAACGCATGGAGATCGCCGCCGAGAAGAACGTCGAAGCCGCCTTTCACCGACTTTTCGATCGTGCCGTCAACAGGAGTTTTTTCTTCGAACGCCTTTCGGACATCCTTCCAAACCTGCTTCGCGTCGGCCTTTGCCTTGGAAACTTCAGGACCATTCCTGCCGTCTTTCTTAAGAAGAACAACTGTTACCGTGTCTCCGATTTTGGGCAAGTCGCCCGCGAATTCCGACACGGGAATTTTCCCCTCGGATTTATATCCGATGTCGAGGAAAACAAGTTCGTTTGTTACGTCAATAACCGTGCCATCGACGAGCTGGCCGTCTTCAAGCTGCTTGAAGTTATTGAGAGACTCTTCTAATTGTGTTTGGATTGAATCTTTTGACTCTTCCTTTTCCACTTCCATCTTTCACACACCTTTTTTGGGCACCTAGATGCCTTTGATTTTGCCTATTATTATTTCACAAACTTCATCTATTGTCAAGTGAGTTGTGTCAATATATTTCGCATCTTCCGCAATTTTCAGCGCGCCTTCTTTTTTGTTCTTGTCGATTTCGTCGCGCTTCAAAATCGCGGCCTTGATTTCCTCGAGCGAAAGCCGGCTCACGCCCTGCTTGAAACGCCGCTCGGCCTGCGCGTCAATCGAAGCGTCGAGATAGAACTTGTACTCGGCATCGGGAAAAACGACAGTCGTCATGTCGCGACCTTCGCAGACGATGCTCAAGGATTTTGTGATTTCGTGGAGACGCGCGTTCACGAGATGGCGGATTTCGGGAATCGCGCTCACCTGCGCCGCGTTCGCGCTCACGGAATCTTCATGCAGGCGGTCTTCCACGTCCACGCCGTTCAAGACGAGGCGCGAATTCTCGTAGTCCAGCCTTTGCTTTTTCGCGAAATCCAGCACCGCGCCGGCATCCGAAAGATCGATTTTGTTTTCCAAAAGCGCGAGCGTGATCGCGCGGTAAAACGAGCCGCTGTTCAAATAGGTCACGCCGAGGCGTTTTGCGATGAGCGAAGCGATTGTGCTTTTGCCAGTTCCAGCCGGCCCGTCGATTGCGATTACCATAAGACCTCGGAATGATTCTAGCAGAAAGCGCGTTTTTTTGCAAGAGCGGGGACGGATTTCTTGCAAGGCAATAACAATATTTAAGTTCATAAGGAGCAAATAAAACCGCCCACATTGGGCGGCTTTACCGTTAGCCCAAAAGCGACGCGCCATTTGTGCGCCGCTTTTGACATCCTTCACAAAATATAATTGTCATGACAAGCTAGACGCAAGGTCAAAGCCTTGCGTACAACGCTCGCCTGTCATGTTTTCCATTGCGACTGCCAGTGGTTTATTCCCACTTTTTCGTTGATGAGTTGTACGTCAACGTTTTGCCGCCGCTTACGGTTACCGTTGTCCTGCCGAGCAAGCCGATGTCATTGATTCCCTTTATCGCCTTCCACTGCTTCTCCGTGCCATTGTAGGTCACGGTTTCAAGGCTGTTGCAATCGTTGAACGCGCCCTCACCGATTTCCGTAATGCCATTGCCTATAGTCACTTCCTTGAGTCTATTGCACTTATCGAACACGTAGGCCCCGATGCTTGTAACGCTGTCGGGAATCTTCATGCTCGTAAAGCTACACGCATAGAACGCATTTACACCGATGCTCGTAACATTATCAGGAATTGCCACGTCCGTAAGGAATATACAGTTGGCGAAGGCATTTGCCCCAATTTCCGTAACGCTCGCGGGAATCGTCACTTTCTCAAGTTTTTGGCAACCAAAGAACGCGCTTTTTCCAATTTTTGTAACGCCATCGGGAATCTTGAGTTCTGTCGCTATCTTCAGATCAAAGTTGTTTTCGCCCTCAAGCACCATGCTCTGTGAAAAGATAACAAAACTTTGCATGCTGTCCACCGCACACCACTGCTTAAGCGTGCCCTTGTAGGTCACGGTTGCAGTTTGATTCAAAGGCATCTGGAACGCGGTGAACTCGAGTCCGATTTTCTTCACGCTTGCGGGGAGCGTAATGTTCTTAAGGTTATTGCAAGGATAGAATGCGTAATCCTCGATGATTTCAACGCTATCGCCTATCGTCACGCTTTCAAGAGCCGTATACGAGAACGCCGACTTTCCGATGCTTGTAACGCCCTTGCCCATATTCACGTTCTTAAGGCTCTTGCACTGGAAGAACGCGCTCTCCCCGATGCTCGTAACGCTGTCGGGAATAGTCACGCTCTCAAGAACAGAGTTCCCTTGGAACGCGCTCTTACCGATGCCTTTAACGCCCTCGGGGATGACCACCTCTTTTACACTATTACTCCAGTCTGTGTAGGCTGTAAGTATGTCTTTGTTATTTATCGTGCCGCCGCTCATAAGCAACTTTTTGTTTCCGCACGTCTTACATATGCCGTCGTCGTCGAAGTCATGCGTGTGCGGTTCCACGGTGACCGTGTACTTTCCCGCCGTACCGTTAGCAGCCGTTGCGGTGATGGTCGCCTTGCCAACGGCAACCGCCGTGACCTTGCCAGTTTG
>CAMWWZ010000075.1 GCA_947178095.1 uncultured Treponema sp. | reverse complement strand
TCGTGCACGCGCGTGAATTGCGAGAGCGCGGACGGAAAGAAGGTTACGAAGAAGGCTATGAAGAAGGTCGCGCGGAAGAACGAGCAATCGCGCAGGCACAACTGGAAAAAGAGCGCGAGAAAAACGCAGAATTGGAAGCGCGTATCGCCGAACTGGAACGGCGGCAAAATTAAACCATAACATGAAATCGGGAGTCATTCATGAAACACATTTTTCTTTCAATCGCATTGGTTTTAGCGGGAGCGGTGGCATTTGCACAAACCGTTTCGTTTTCTTCCGCTGACCTTGACAAGAATAAAATCACGGACGAAATTTTTTCTGCCGCCGATGTCACGGTCGTGAATGTGTGGGGAACATTCTGTCCGCCATGTATTCGGGAAATGCCCGAACTCGCCGAATGGCAAAAATCCATGCCGAAGAATGTGCAGGTTATCGGAATCGTGTGCGATGTGAATTCCACCGACGATGCGAAAGGCATTTCAAACGCGAAGGCAATTCTCAAAAAGGCTGGCGCGACTTTTCCGAATGTCATTGCGAATCAAAGCCTTGCGCAATTCTTGAACGGAATTCAATTCGTTCCCACGACTTTTCTTGTTGACAAAAATGGCAACATCGTCGGCGATATAATCGTTGGCGCGCAAGTGCCGAAATACAAAAAGGCGGTCGAGGTCTATCTTGCGAAAAAATGAAAATATGGCAAAAGCAAAAAATAAATCGCAAAGCGAATTTGGATTGCCCGCGAAAGACAAGTGGCAAAGTTGCTTTTCGAAATTGCTTCAAAAAAATTTTTTCAAAATTTCGCTTTTGCTCATTGCGACGGCGTTCATCGCAATTGGAATTTCGCGCGGTGAAAATACGCTAGTCCTCCAAAAAGCCGTGCGAATCTGCATGGAATGCATCGGGCTGGGCTAGGTTTCAAATCCTGTTTGCGCGAGAACAAAAATCATGTCGATATTTTCCAAAATCGTTTCAAAAATAAAATTGCCTCCTGTAAAACGAAAACTCATCCAAATTGCGGCGTTCGGCTTTTGCAATCCGCAAGTGCAAAATTTTTTCTCCGGAAAAATCTATACGGGAAAATGGAAAACTTTTTGCGCTCCGGGATTGAACTGCTATTCTTGTCCCGCCGCAATTTTTTCCTGCCCAATCGGAGCGATGCAGGCGGTTGGCGGCTCTCTTGATTTTTCATTCAGTTTTTATGTCGTGGGAATTGTTCTCGCAATCGGCGTTTTGCTCGGACGCACAGTGTGCGCGTTTTTGTGCCCGTTCGGATTGTTGCAAGAAATAATCCACAAAATTCCTTCGCCAAAATTCAAACTGCCGCGATTTCTTTGTTACGCAAAATACATCGCGCTCCTTTTTTTCGTTTTGATTTTGCCGACTGCAAGCTCGCAAATTACAGGAATCGGCGATCCGACATTTTGCAAATACATCTGCCCAGCCGGAACTTTTGAAGGCGGACTTCCGCTCGTCGCGGCGCGTCAAGAATTGCGCGGCGTTTTGGGCGGCTTGTTTTTCCTGAAACTCGGCATTTTGATTTTCACGCTTGCGGCATGCGTTTTCATCAATAGATTTTTTTGCAAAACGCTTTGTCCGCTCGGCGCGATTTACGGCATTTTAAACAAGGCAAGTTTTCGCCGCCTAAAAATAAATCACGCCACTTGCACACGTTGCGGAGCATGCGAATCCGCCTGCCCGATGGACGTGAATCCCGTTACCAACGCCCGCGCCGCCGAATGCATTCTTTGCGGCAAATGCGCCGAAATCTGTCCGCATGGTTCGATAAAAATTTGTCTTCAGAATAAATGTTGACGACAAAAAACACTTGCGCTTTTTGCAAAATGATGTTATTTTAAATACAACCACAAGCACGGAGGCATTAAAATGGCTACATTAAGCGTAAGGCTCGACAACAAGACAAAGGACGATTTCGCGAAATTCTGTGACACGGTGGGAATGTCCGTGTCCACGCTTTTTTCGGTGTTCGCAAAGACGGTCGTGCGCGAGCAGAAAATCCCGTTTGAAATCTCGGCAAAAAACGACGCGGCGGAGGACGACGGCTTCTACAGCGAGGCTAACCAACGGTATTTGGAAAAAATGGCCGCACTTGACCGCGAAGGCAAGTTGAAATGGACCGAACATGAACTCATAAGGGCGTGAACATGAATAAGATTTGGACAGACGATGGCTGGGACGATTACGTGTACTGGCAGACGCAGGACAAAAAGACGCTCAAGAAAATCAATAAGTTGCTCGCCGACATCGAGCGCAACGGCAATGACGGGCTTGGACATCCCGAGCCGCTGAAAGGAAACCTCACGACATGGTACAGCCGCGCCATCGACGAAAAGAATCGTCTCGTCTATAAAATCGAAGACGGCAGCATCCATATTTTGCAATGCCGCAACCATTACAACGACAAATAAATGCGCGAAAACTCGGTAAGCAAGGCGCAGCCCTGCGACACAAAAAAACACTTGCGCTTTTTGCAAAATTACGTTATTTTAAACACAATCACACCAAAGGAGTATCCCATGAACATTTACAAAGAATGCCCGTCATTTGAAAGCGACCGCTTTCTGTTGCGCGCGGTGCAGGACGACGATGCCGAAGCCCTGCTGCTTGTGTACAGCGACGAAAAAGCCGTGCCGTTTTTCAACAGCGACAATTGCCACGGCGACGACTTCCATTATACGGATTTGGATCGGATGCGAAAGGCGATTGAATTTTGGAAACAGTCGTATCAGAACGGACATTTCGTGCGCTGGACGATCGTTGACAAGGCGGCGCAAACGGCAATCGGCACGATCGAAGGATTCCGCCGCGAGGCGCAGGATTACTTCACGGACTGCGCCCTGCTCCGGCTCGACCTGCGCAGCGACTATGAAACCTCGCAGGCAATCGTTCAGATTTTCAGCCTGATTGCCGAACCGTCGTTCGAGCTGTTCGGCTGCGGAAAAGTCGCGACAAAGGCAATTCCCGCCGCACAGGAGCGGATTGCCGCGCTCGGGCAGCTGGAATTTTCCGCGTCGTCCGAAAAACTTGTCGGGCACGACGGAACATTGTACGAAGACTATTTCGTGCTCCTGCGCGATGAGGCGTTCCACTAATGAGCGTGCGCGAAACCTTGCGAAACTTGCAAAGTTCCGCACCGCACTTTACATTCCGCGAATTTTTTGATATAATTTTCCTATGCAAATAATTCCCGTTGCGAGCGGAAAAGGCGGCGTAGGAAAAAGCCTTCTTTCCGCAAACTTGGCTGTCGCGCTTTCTCAGGCTGGAAAAAGAGTCGTGCTCGCCGACTTGGATTTGGGCGCGTCAAACTTGCATCTCGTTCTTGGGCAACCTTCTCCGAAAAACGGACTTGGCACTTGGCTCATGGAAGGCGGGAATTTTTCCGACGTCATCGCTCCCACCGAATATGAAAATCTCAAGTTCATCGCAGGCGACAGCGAGATTCCAGGCCTCACCGCGCTCAAAGCCCCGCAACGAACGAGGCTCGTAAAAAATTTCAAAGCAATCGACGCGGACTATCTCATCATCGACTTGGGCGCGGGAACGCACCAAATAATTTTGGATTTGTTCCTGCTTTCGCCGCAAGGAATCGTCGTGAGCGCGCCAGCAACGACCGCCATTTTGAATGGATATTTGTTTTTGAAGAACACAGTTTTCAGACTTTTGAATTCAAGTTTCAGACCGGGAAGCGCGGCGGCAAAATGGTTTTCCTCGCTCAAAAAAGATTCGTCGCAATTGCAGCAGCTCTACATTCCGAAAATGCTCGCAGAAATCGCGGCCATCGATCCAAAGAGCGCGGCGGCGTTCGAAAAGAACTTGCGCATCTTCCGCCCTCGCCTCGTTATGAACATGCTCGAAGATCCGAAAGACGCGGACCGCGCGTTGCGAATCCGCCGTTCTTGCAAAGAATATTTGAACGTGGAAATCGAACATCTCGGCGTGATGTACCGCGATTCCCTCGAGGACAAGGCTTTGGCTTCGCGCCTGCCAATCGTCGTCTACAAGCCGCAAAGCATTCTTTCTCAGGCAATCTATCGCATCGCTGAAAAAATTCTCGCAAGCGACACTTTGGAATTCGGCGGAGAATTCGAGCCGCCCGCGGACAGCGCGAACAATTCGTTTGAAATAATGTCGGAAGAAGCGTCGGAAGATTACGAAGCGAAAATGGCGGGCATTCAGGATTTGCTCGGAAGCGGCGCGCTTTCCACAGGCGAGCTGATCGAAACGATAAAAACTCAGGCCTACGAATTGACGCAATTGAAAAAGGAAAACACGCTTTTGAAATCGAAACTCGTAAAAGCTGCGGGACTTGGCTTCAAAATTTAAAATAATAAAAATTGTCGCTAAAATAGCGCGACAATTTTTATTTCGAGCAAAATAGGGCGAGTTTCGTACACGAAACTCGGTAGCAAGCCGTAAGGCTTGCGATAAAACTCGCCTATTGTACTGCGATTTTTCGCTTTGCTACAAAATCGCGTTTTTAACAGTTCGAAAGTTGAAACTTTCTTCACTGTTAAAAATTAAGGAAGGTTTTCAAAATGAATTTGCTTTATATAAACTATCCTTCTTGGATCAAGCCTGAAATTTTTCCCGGCGTTCCGTTCTTGGGAATTTTGCGTTGGTATGGGCTGATGTACGTCTTCGCGTTCGGCACGGCGTATTTCGTGCTCAAAAAAATTTTCAAAGAAGGCGCGTTGAATTCCAATTCCTCCAATTCCATCGAGCAAAAAACCACCGAAGACGATTTGTCGAGTTTCATCATCACCGGAATAATTTTCCTTTTGATTGGCGCGAGAATTTTTTCCACGCTCGTCTACGACACTTCCGGAAAATATTTCGAAAAGCCGTACCTGATTTTTTGGCCGTTCGACGGCGGCCGCTTCACGGGCCTTGCGGGAATGTCGTATCACGGCGGCGTAATCGGCGGCACTCTCGGAATGCTTTTTTGGTGCAAAACGCACAAGCGGCCTTTTCTTAAATGGGCGGACGCGATGTGCACGGCGATTCCGCTCGGCTACACTTTCGGAAGGCTCGGAAATTTTTTGAACGGCGAACTTTACGGACGAATCACGAAAATGCCATGGGGAATGATTTTTCCGTATGCGGAAAAATTTTCCGCATCGCTCGAATGGGTGAAAAATTTCGCGAAAGAAATCGGAATGCAAATTCCCGAAGCAGGACTCGTGAACTTGCCGCGACATCCGAGCCAATTGTACGAAGCGTTTTTTGAAGGAATCGTGCTTTTTTTGATTCTGTGGGCGTTCCACAAAAAAAAGCCCTTCGACGGATTTTCGTCCGCGCTTTATCTTGTGGGCTACGGCACGTTCAGATTTTTCCTCGAATATTTTCGAATGCCGGACGCGGACTTGGGATTCCGAATCGCGCACGACAAGGCGGCCTCGATTTCGCAAAACACTTCGCTTTTGAACATTTCCACAGGGCAAGTGCTTTGCCTCATAATGATTGCAGGCGGCGCACTCTATGGAGCATGCGCGTGGATTTGGGGAAAGAGAAAAAACGGAAAGAAATAAAAAGCAACAATGCCTCGATGCAGAAATCGGGGCATGAAATTCTCCGCACAAATCGCGCCGCCTTGCTTTTGCCACCCATGCTTCCACGCATCGAATCTTAAAGATGCAGCCCAAATGTTATCTACAGAGAAATGTTATCCACAGCAAGATTAAAACAACAATAACTGTGTAAATTGGCATCACTTTTTCAACCCCGTCCGATTCGAAACGGTCAATTTTCAGAAAAACAAAAGCAAAAAGAATGAACACATTTCTTCCAAGCTCCTCAAGAGAATCCGTACAACAAAGAGGCACACTGAATATCAAAAATAATACCAACAAAAACGACTTCGCCACTTTCGACTTGGACGCAGGAAGAAACATGTTAACTAACAAAAAGGCGATGCCAAGATAAAACAGTTCCAATAAACCGTCAGTAGTATAACCTTCGTTGTAGTTGGCTACAAAAATTCCTAACATAGAAATCAACGCGCATCCTGCCAATGCGAAAACAAGGCTCGCAATCGAATGCCTTTTGAACGACGGAACGCATTCCTTTTTGTAGCGAGCTTCATTTTCCTTTTCAAGCGAAGCGTAGCCTTCGCAATATCGAGAAAGATAATCATGAAATATAATTCGAAGCGAATCGCCTGCGCGGAAATTTTTGAATCGAAACTGCGCGCATGAATTTTCGTTCAACACCGTGATTACAGAACCAAAACCAAACGGCTCGAAAAAAACCGAAGCGCAGCTCAGGCTTGCAAGCGAAATCGACTTGTACTGTGCGCCACGTTTTTCCTGCCACAAAATGCGCTTGTCAGTAAATACAATATTTTTTGTCCGCTTGCAAAACATGGAATCATCAATCAGCATCACAAAAGATTCATCTTCTTGCAAATCCGCCTTGCGGCGCAAAATGCTCATTTCCAATTCGTCAAGTTTCAGGCAAAACCTGTTCTTCGGCCGATGCAGTTTTTGGAAAAAAGCACGCACAAAACGCGGCGGTTTGAATTTAATTGACATCAGTTTACCTCCTTAAAAAAATGCGCAATTTTGCGAAATTCATTTTTTGCGAAAAATAAAATTCACACTTTGATTTGTGACAAAACTTCGCCGATGGATTCGTGAATCGCCAAATCCGCGCGAGAATCCGCCTGCGTCGCGGACTTGTTTATCAAAATCAAATGCTTTCCGCGAAAATAGTCGATCAAGCCGGCGGCTGGATAAACCACGAGCGACGTTCCGCCGATTATCAGCGTGTCGGCTGCGGCGATTGCTTTGATCGCGCCGTTCAAAGTTTCGTTGTCCAAACCTTCTTCGTACAAAACAACGTCTGGCTTTACGAGCGCGCCGCATTTTTTGCAGCGCGGCAATTTGTCGGGCGCGGATTCGCTTTGCGCGATAAAATCGATGTCGTAAAATTCGCCGCATTGCATGCAAAAATTCCGCAAGGTCGAGCCGTGCAATTCGAAAACATTTTTGCTTCCCGCCATTTGATGCAAGCCGTCGATGTTCTGCGTGATTACGGCTTTCAATTTTCCTGCCGCCTCAAGCTCGGCGAACTTCAAATGCGCGGCGTTCGGCTTCGCGTCTTTGATGATGAGTTTTTCGCGATAAAATCTGTAAAATTCCGCAGGATTCGCGTCGAAAAACGAGCGGCTTATTATGACTTCGGGCGGAAATTTCCATTTTTGGCTGTAAAGTCCGTCTTGGCTTCGAAAATCGGGAATGCCGCTTTCGGTGGACACGCCCGCGCCGCCGAAAAAAACGATGTTTTGAGATTCGTCGATGAAATTCTGCAAGGTTTGAATTTGATTTTCCATAAAAATATTTTAAAAAAAAGTTACAAAAAAATCAACAAAGAATTTGCTTTTTTTGCAATTCACGCCGATAATATAAAAGTAGGCATGTTTAAAATTGGCGCAACATGGCGTGCCGATTTTCACTTTTAGTTTTTCTTCAGCGGTCAATTTCGGCAAATATTTTATTTTGCCGATTTATAAAGTTTCAAATTACAGGAAAATTTTATGTTTGGAAAACGCATTCTTTTTGGCTTTGTGATTCTTTGTTCGGCGAGTTTTATTTTTGCGCGCGATGTCGTCGAACGCTCCGTCGAAAATATGAACAGCTGGCAGGAAACTTTTGACATCAGCGGCAAGACAAAAAAGAAAAAATACAATGTCGTCGTAACCGCGAAAGACAAAGGCGGCAATACGTCCGTCGGCGGACCTTTCAATATTTATATCGATCCTGATTCCGACAAGCCTGTTACGAGCATTACGAATCCTGAAGACGGACTTCGCGTTCCTGCCAATTTGAATATCGTAGGAATTTGTTTTGACGATGACGGCGTGGATTATGTCGAACTGATACTTGACGGCGATTATGAAAATCCAGTCCGCGCAAATGGAAAAGAATTTTGGTCCCATTTCATCGATACGACAACTCTTGAAGAAGGCGAGCACACTGTCGAAGCGTACGGAGTTGACATAAATGGACTGCGCGGAGATTCGGTAAAACATAAATGGTGTTTAGACAGAAGGACTCCCGTGACAAGCGTGAACAATTATGCCATGGGAACTTTGGTAAGCGGCAATGTAAAACTCGAAGGATTGATAAGCGACGGAAATGGAATTTCGCTTCTTGAATATTCGCTCGACGAAGGCGTGAGTTTTCAAAAAGTACCAATCAAAAAAGTGAAGAATTCCACCGACGCGACTTTTTCATTGTCCGTAGATACGAAAAAGCTCGATGACGGTCCTGCCGTGATATGGTTTTTCGCGCGCGACAAGCAAGGCTCAATCGGATTCTATCCGTTTTTGCTTTTCATAGACAATTCGAAGCCCGAAATCCAAATAGCCTATCCTGCCGCCAAGCAGAGCGTGGCAGGCGTTTTTACGGCCGCCGGAATCGCGCGCGATGCCGTGGAATTGAAATCGCTGAAATGGTCTTATGGCGGAGAAAGCGGCGAATTCGAACTCACTCCGGGAAATCCATATTGGACGAAAGAATTTTCGGATTTGAAAAACATCAAAAATGGAAAACTCACAATCACTGCCGAAGACACGGTTGGGAACGTCAGCGTCGTTGAAAGAAATATAATAGTAGATTACGAAGCAGACCGCCCAAAAGTCACTATCGATTGGCCGAAAGACGGCGCGTCATTTGCAGATGCCGCCGATGTTTTTGCGCGCGGTCTCGCAGTCGATGACGATGCCGTAAAGGAAGTGAAAATCAGCATAGACGGCGCGAGTTTGGGCACAGTCGAAACGCAAAGCACTTTCTATAAAAATCTCCTTGAAAGAAAAACTCTTGGCGGCGGAAAGCATACTGTCTCCGTGTCCGCCGTGGACATTTACGGCGTTGAAGGTCCTGCGACTTCCGTAACTTTCAACATGGCGGGCGACGCGCCTTATTTCAATTCCATCAGAATTGTAGGCGGAGCGGGTGCCGGCGATTTGCCTTGTGGAATGGAACTGAATCCTGAACAAGGCGGCAACATCGAAATTGAGGCCGGCACTTCGACAGGAATCGCCGAAGCGTGGTACAGCGTCGCCAAGTCCGGAACGAACGCGCTGCGCAACGACATTCCAATTTCCAATAACGAAACAAAAAAAGTTTTTTCAATTCCAATCGAATCGCTTCCGTGGGGCGTTGTCAATTTGACATATCATATCAAAGACACGATGGGGCGCGAGGCGGAATACAACACTTGCGTTTACGTTTCAAATCTCACGGACATAAAGCCCACGCCCGCGCCTGAGATGCCTGATTTTATCGAAGACG
The DNA here is from genome assembly GCA_947178095.1 of uncultured Treponema sp. GTDB lineage: Bacteria > Spirochaetota > Spirochaetia > Treponematales > Treponemataceae > Treponema_D. The sequence goes on along the minus strand of CAMWWZ010000075.1, from coordinate 4,349 downwards.
AAATAGTTCAAGCAAAGATTTCTGAAATAAACGGAATGCCATATTCAAAGGGAATGAGAATTGACATCAGTCCCGACGCGAAAGCAGCTCCCGTAAATTTGCTGATCGACATTACGAGCGACGCGACGCTTGCCGTGAACTACAAAATTTTTGGCGCAGCGCGGACAGGCGAAAAAGAAGTCTATGAAGGCAAAGCCACAATCATTCGTCCGGACAAAAAATCTCCGGACCAGCAGGCTGTGATAAATCTTGCGGGAATGCCAGCGCGCGCCACGAACATTGAACTTACTATTACAACTGGCAAAGATTACAAGAATTCTTTTGGAACGCAAATTTTAATCGGGCGCGAGCATCCTGCCGATGACATCCAGGACGGCAAGGGCGTTTATTGGATTTGCAATGCCGACTCATATTTTTCAAGCGAATTCAATTCATATATTTTGCCGAAGAAAATTTTCGCCGCTTACGTGAACGCTCCGACTCCGATCGATGTTTCGGTCGTCGGCGGAAATGGAAATATCACTGCGTCCGTCGAAAACAACATGGTCTATTTGACTTGCCTCGCGCCCGGAAATTACAAAGGCGTGCAGATTCGCGCAAACGATGCGGAAGGGAAAAGCTATGCAAGTTCCCAAATAAATTTAATCGCCGCAGAAGACGGCCCGCAAATTACGATAACTTCGCCTTTGGAAAATGCATGGGTCAGGAATTCTGCCAGCGTGCAGGGCACCGTCGCCGACAACACAGGAATCATCGCGTTGGAATATTCGCTGAACAATGGCGAAAGTTGGAATGCGATTCCGTTCAGGCATGGCGCGATGAATGCCACGCTCGCATTCGAACTTAATTTGGATTCACTTCCGGAAGGCCTCGTGCCAATTGACATTCGCGCCCAAAACACTTCGGGACAAATTTCATATTATCGAACTGCCGTTTGCAAGGATGTCACTCCGCCTGAAATCCAAGTCATCGTCCCAATTCCGCAAGAAGTCGTAAACGGACAGAACACGATGGCGATGCTTGTAAATGACGCAAGTCCGATTGTAAGGGCGGAATACGCGCCTGCCGGAAACAACAGTGCCGCGTCTCGAAAGGAAATCGCGATTTCTTCGATGCCCACAACGGTTGTCGGAACGGAGGACAAGCCGCTCAATTCCGCGATGCAATTCATCTATGCCGACAGCGCAGGAAACGAGGCGCAAATCAATAAATATGATTTTATCGTCGATAGAAAGAGCGACCTTCCTGTCGTGGAAATTCAATTGCCCACGGAAAGCCAAGTCTTGACTACGGACTTTACGATTTCGGGCGTCGCGCTCGACGATGACGGTCCGAGCCTCGTTTACTATAAAATAGACGACAATCCGTTCCAGCAAGTTTCGCAGGAATTCGGCTACAGTTTCAAAGTGGACGTGCCGATCACTTCGGTCACGGACAACGAGCACACTGTCACTATGTACGCCGTGGATGTCAACGGCACGCGCGGCGAAGACACGGTTTCAAAATTCCGCGTTTCTTTGGCAGAGCCTGTCATCGTTATGACTGCCCCGGACATTTCCACCACGCAAAAGGAAATCACGACTTTGCGCGGAACTGCCAGCGACAAAAACGGAATCAAGAGCGTCGAAATTTCTTTGGACAACGGAAACAGCTACAACATCGTCGAAGGCACGACGAACTGGAGCTATAGTTTCGATACGCGCGCTTTACCCGACGGAACTTGCGTCGTGTTCGTGCGCGCCACGGACAATTATGACGTCCAGTCGCTGTATTCGACGCAGCTCACTCTCGACAACACCAAGCCGGAAATCAATCTCGAACTTCCGCTCGACGATTCGCAGACCAGCGGCAAATTGTTCTTCTCGGGATTCGCTTTGGACGACATCGCATTGAAAGAACTTTACATTTCGGTTGCGAGCCTTGACGGACGAAGAGTTCCTTCCAATTTGGCAAGAATCGATTTGAACGTTGACACTGTGATAACCGAAATTGTCGATATGACGGCTCTCGAAAACGGAAATTACAATGTAAAGGTCAGCGGAGTTGACGCGGCCGGCAATATTACAAGCGCGAGCCGTTCGATAAAACTCGACAAGAGCGTTGCGGCTGCCAGCGTGGACATATACTATCCGCTCAATGGCGAACGAAAGCAAGGCGCGTTCACGATTTTCGGCGCGGTGCGTTCGGAAACAAAAGTAACAAAATTGACGCTTTTGATTGACGGCAAGGAAACGGCCACGACAGAGCCGAATGTCACGAACTACTATAAATTCCCGATAAACGCGGGCGAGCTCGAAGAAGGCGTGCATCGCTACGCAGTTCGGGCTTCTCTCGAAAACGGCACATCGATAAGTTCAATGGAACAAACGTTCGACTATATGGAATACGGACCGTGGGTTCGCATCGAAAATTTTGACTACGGCGATTTCGCCTATGAGCGTCCAGTGATAAAAGGCACGGCCGGCTATTCGATAAGCGAATATGAAATCAAAGCGGCAAAAATGAAAGGCGCGACAAAAGACCAAAAAGAAGAATTGGCAATGCGCTCCGTAAAATGCGTCGAAATTAGCTGGGACAACGGACGCACGTTCACGGAAATAAGCAAAAAGGAAAAATGGAGCTATCGCATAGAAGACGAGGATTTGTCCGCCGGATATCATTTTATGTTGTTGCGCGCAAAGATGAACAACGGCGAAATTGCCATTACAAGATGCATCGTTCAAATCGACAAGCAGGCTCCGTTCGTGCGAATAATCTCGCCAGGAGTCGGCGGACATTACAATCAGGAATTGATGTTCTCGGGACTTACCAACGACGACGTTGGTTTAAAGGAAGTGACGCTTTCCTTGCGAAAAGGCGACAAGAGCAGTTACGAAGTTCCAGCGTTTTTCCAAGGATTGTACATAGACGCGAGTTTTTGGGGAGCGACGCTATTCGATGTCGGACTTGGACTCACATTCTTCAATGACAATGTTCGAATCCAGTTCAACTTCGGACAATTCACGAAAAACCAATGGCACTTCTTCAATCCGGGAACTGACTACCGCTATGGAGGAGACTGCGTTCTTGGCTTTAAGATTATCGCGAACGTGGCAAACCTTCCATTCGGCTGGCTGTTCGGACATGACTGGGATTGGCTGAGCGCGAATCTTGCGCTCGGAGCGAGCTTCAAGCATTTCAACGACAGCGGCTCGGGAGCTGGAGGAATGTTGAGCGCAGTCATCGCCCAGCTTGAATTCCCGCGCGCGCATTTCAAAAAATGGAAGGCGTTCAAAACGATGTCGTTCTACACGGAATTCCAGCTTTGGTTCATTCCGTCCGATGTGGCGGATTTGGACACGATCAAAAGCATGGCGTTCCAAATTTCGTTTGGCGTGAGGGCGAATGTATTCTAGCGCGCAAGAGACAAAGCCTTGCTTACGAGTTTCTGAAAGAAACTCGGCATTGAAATTGATGACGCTTAATTAGTCATCAATTTCAATTGTTCCTTAATTTTCAGCAACGAAAAAAATTTCAATTTTTGAGTTGCTGAAAACGCGATTTTGTAGCGAAGCGAAAAATCGCAGTACAATACGCGAGTTTCTGAAAGAAACTCGACATTCAAATTGACGACGCTTAATTAGTCGTCAATTTGAATTGTTTATTGTAATTGTCCACGGCCTTTAAATATTGTGTTGTCGAAACATAGCCTGAAAGCAAGGCGCACAAAAACGAACATGCGCCCGTTACAGACGCGGCCGTCATTACGGCGTTTTCCTGCGGCAGACCGTCCACACAAGTGTATACTGTGTCCGCCGCGATGCATGCAAGCAGTATGCCGGCAAATGTCCATGTCGCACCGCGCCAAAAGCGGTGGCGGCGCATCAATTGTTCATTTTCTGGAACAGAAATCAACATGGCGTTCACTTCCTTGTAGGAAAAAGGCTCGCCAAATTGATTTTGGTACGACATGAAATTTATAAGCCCCGGAGTATGCTCCAAAAAATTGACATTCAAATTTAAAACATCGTGCGATTCTGCTCCTCTTTCGCCTGCGCTGTTTCCGTCCATTTCTTCGGAAAATCCCGCCGCGCACATCGACGCGAGAATCACAAACAAGATAAAATATTTTTTCATAAAAATATCCTCCTAAAAAAAATGTTTTTTATATCATATGACACATATCTTTATTTGTGTCAATCACTTTTTAAAAAAGTAGTCAGCGATGGCACGGAACTAAACGAACGCAAGTGTCGCAGTGCTACGTTCTGCTTCCGAGTTTTCCTACGGAAACTCGCACATTTTCTAACCAACAGCGGGGTCTTGGGGCGGCAGCCCCAAGCGGTGCTGGGGAAAGTGGGTGGTTTGGA
>CAMWWZ010000074.1 GCA_947178095.1 uncultured Treponema sp. | reverse complement strand
GTGACCTTGCCAGTTTGATCCACCGTTGCCACTCCCTCATTGGATGAAGTCCATTTCACTGTCACTTCTGCGTCCTTTGGGCTAACCGTAGCTGTAAGTTGCCCCTCCACTACAGGGTAGAGCGCGAGCGTGAGCGTCTCCGGGTAGAGCGTCAACTCCGTCACTTTAGATTCCTCGGGAGTTGGCTCCGTGCCGTCATCGCCGCTAGAGCATGCGGCAAACATCGCCACCATGATGGCCGCCGCCGCAAGCAGCGCGCCTTTTTTCCATTTTTTCAACATAGTTGAACTCCTTGCGTTTTACTTCCGCCGAAGACTTTATCCACAAGCGGAGCAAAGCCCCGCGAGTTTTCATCGCAGGGCAAAGCCGTGCTGGGGAAAGCGGAAATAAAATGCCAATTCAGATACAAAAAAAGACGCGCATTGCGGACATAATGTCGCAGTGCGCGTCTTTCTATTATGACGAGAATTGTTCTTTTCTAAATTACCTAGGCTGTCATACCCCCCCCTAGTAATTACGGAGGACATTCTACAAATGCAAAGCGGAAGGAAACGTATGATTGAGGCGCATGGCTTGTTGAAATGTTCAAATGTCATTGTTTTCTCCTGCGGCTTCGGCCTGCTTACCGTTTTTTTCAATTGAAATCCTCCTATGTGCCATATAAATTATGGTTTTAATTGCACAATCTATCACAAGAGGCGTTCGCGAAACATGGAAACTGCATAATTCGTACCGGAAATGTCATAGAAAACACGGTTACAAGCGGCATCCTCGCGATTGAATGTTTTTGCTTTTTTCGCTATAATTTAATCATGGAAAACAAAAACGCTTGGGAAAAATATGACGACAAAAAATCTGTGATGGACTTCGCGGAGGAATACCGCGAATTTATTTCCGCCAACAAGACGGAGCGCGAGTGCGTGGAATATTTCAAGGCGCGCGCGGAAAAGAACGGATTCGTTTCTATTGAAGAAGTGAGAAAATCCGGAAAGAAATTGCGCGCGGGCGACAAGGTTTACGTCTGCGCGATGGAAAAAATTCTCGCGCTCTTCCAGATTGGAAGCAGCGACTTGCAGGAAGGAATGAACATTCTCGGAGCGCACGTCGATTCGCCGCGCCTCGACATCAAGCAAAATCCGCTCTACGAAAGCGATGGACTTGCGTTCTTGGACACGCATTATTACGGCGGCATAAAAAAATATCAGTGGGTCACCACTCCGCTTTCGTTGCGCGGCGTTGTGGCGAAAAAGGACGGAAGCAAAGTCCGCGTTTCGATCGGTGACGGCGAAGGCGAGGCTGTTTTCGGCGTTTCGGATTTGCTCATCCACCTTTCCGCCGACCAGCTCGAAAAGCGCGGAAACAAAGTCGTCGAGGGCGAGGCTTTGAACATCCTCGTGGGAAGCGTGCCGCTGAAAGCCGAAAAAGATTCCAAGGAAAAGAAAAATCCCGTCAAGGAAAACATCCTGAAAATCCTGAAAGAAAAATACGGCATGGACGAGGCGGACTTCGTTTCCGCGGAATTGGAAGCCGTGCCCGCAGGCGAGGCGAAAAACTACGGATTCGATTCGAGCATGATAATGGCTTATGGTCAGGACGACAGGGTTTGCGCCTATCCTTCGTTCAGGGCGATCGAAACCTGCCGCAGACCGAACGCACCGCGCTTTGCCTTTTGGTCGATAAAGAAGAAATCGGAAGCGTGGGCGCGACTGGAATGCATTCGCGGTTTTTCGAAAATGCCGTGGCGGAAGTGTACGACTTGCTCGGCGGCTACAGCGAGCTGGGCTTGAGGCGATGCCTTGCGAACTCGCAGATGCTTTCAAGCGACGTGAGCGCGGCGTTCGACCCGAACTATCCCGAAGTGATGGAAAAGAACAACTGCTGCTACCTTTGCCGTGGAATCGCGCTGAACAAGTTCACAGGCTCTCGCGGAAAAAGCGGAAGCAACGACGCGAACGCTGAATACATCGCGCGAATTCGAAAGATTTTCGATGACGCGGGAGTCGCGTTCCAGATGACGGAAATGGGAAAAGTGGACGCGGGCGGCGGCGGAACGATCGCCTACATCATGGCGAACTACGGAATGAACGTCATCGATTCGGGCGTGGGCGTTTTGAACATGCATTCGCCGTGGGAAATCACTAGCAAGGTGGACATCTACGAATCGTTCAAAGGCTACCGCGCGTTCTTGGAAAGCAGGATTGAATAGAAAGCTAGCCGAGAGTTTTTGTTTGCAAGCATTTCGACCAAACAAAAACTCGAAAGCATGGCGCAGCCATGCGACTTGAGACTGTCGAAACCGATGCAATGCAATCAACAAACCTCGACGCAATCGTCGGGGGTTGAAATCCTCCGCACGAATCAAACATTATTCATTATTAACAGTTATTAATAGACATTCTCCGAACGTTCCCTATCAGTGTATGTAAACAAGCAGTATCAGTGCATGCGAATAACCAGTATCAGTGTGTATGAATAGTCACTACCAGTGTATGCAAATCGCTTGTAATAATATGCGCGAATCGCCTGTAAACAAGTATCAAACACCGCTATAATAGATTTTGTGCGTAGTTAAGACAAAGTTTTGCACTAGACTAGGACAAGATTTTACGGTAGTATAAGACAAGGTTTTGCAGTAGTTAGGGCAAGGACATTTTTCTTTGGAAAATGAGACACAAGGGAAAATCGCCTTGCAGACAATGAATAATATCACAAAACGGAGGTTTTGTCAATGAAAAAATCAACAAAATACACCTACAAAGGCGAGCCGATTCCGTACATTCCAGTCGCGGTAGAAGAATCAAATTTGCCGGGCGTAAAGGCAAAATATGGTCGTGTGCTTGCAAAAACAGTTGACGAATTCGACATAATCAGAGAGTTGAAGAGAAAGCATGTCGGAGTCTCAGAAGAAATGTTGCTTCTCGTTCTGCGCCTTTATCACGCCGAAATGCTCGACGCATTAAAAAACGGGAACGCCGTAAGCCTTTGCGGGATGGGCGTGCTTTCGCCACAAGTTGACGGCGCGATTACCGAACAGCAAATAGCAAACGGGCGCGGCTTGAATTACACGCTAAAGTTCACGCCAAGCGCGCAAGCGACCAAGGCGACAAAGAATTTCCGCACGGAGTTTGTGTCAAAGTCAAAACAAAATCCTTTGATTATGCGAGCGACGGTGGAGCGCACAGGGGAAGATTTGCTCACGATTTCAGAAAGCGAGTTCGTCACTATAACGGGCAGAAACCTGCTCTTTAGAAAGGATCGTCACTTTCAAAGCGAAAAGTCGGGCATATTCATAACAAACATTGCTACGGGCGAAGTTTTCCGCATAGAACCCGAACGCTTTTTAAGCAAATCAAACGAACGCCTGCGATTTTTTATCCCCGCGCTTTCCGAAGGCGAATACCAAATGTTCGTGAGAAAAGCGACAATCCGTTCCGACGGCACAGAAAACATTTTGACAAGCGGAACATGGAATTTTCAATTCGCAATCAGGAATTAAAAACTGTCGTCATCGCAATGCGTTCATTGAGTCTGTCGAAATGAATATTTTCACGACTCTATTCGCATTTGATTGCGAACGCATGGTTCATCGGACCTCGGCCGCTTCCCAAATCGAGCATCGCGCCGAGCGCGCCAGACAAATATTCTTTGGCGCGCATGACGCTTTCTTCGAGCGAAAAATCTTTCGCCAAGTTTGAGCAGATCGCGGCGGAAAGCGTGCAGCCCGTTCCGTGCGTGTTCGGGTTTTCGATGCGCTTTCCGTAAAACCATTTTTTTTCCGCGCGATTTTCCTTCGCGTTCCATGAAAACAAAAAGTCGTTCGCGTCGTTGAGAAAATGCCCGCCCTTTACCAAAACCGCGCAGCCGTATTCTTCGAAGATTTTCTGCGCGGCTTCTTCCATTTCGCTTTCGCTTTGGATTTTCATTTCGCCCAAAACTTCCGCCTCGGGAATGTTCGGCGTGATTACGAGCGCGAGCGGAAGCAATTTCTTTTTGAGCGTTTCAATCGCGTCTTCGCTTATGAGGCGCGAGCCGCTTGTCGCAACCATCACGGGATCGAGAACGAAATTTTTCAACGCGAATCTTTTCATGCAATCACAAGTCACTTCGATAAGCGCGGACGAAGAAATCATTCCGGTTTTCACCGCGTCGGGAAAAATGTCGGTTACGGTCGTGGCAATCTGCTTTTCCAAAAAATCCGCGCTCACTTCCATGATTGCAGAAACGCCCGTCGTGTTCTGCGCGGTCAAAGCAGTAACCGCGCTCATCGCATAAACACCGTTCGCGGTCATCGTCTTGATGTCGGCTTGGATTCCCGCGCCGCCGCTCGAATCAGTTCCGGCGATTGTCAAAGCAGTTTTCATATTTCTTTTCCTTAAAAAAGCCGCCTGCGCTTACAGGCGGCTTTGATTTTCAAAAGCGGGCGCAGAAGTCGCACCCTACTTTCCAAACACGCCGTCTCTGCAATTGACATTCGCCTGTTTCGGCACATCCGCCAATACTTTGAACCGATCCCATTGGGCTTTTGTGCCACTGTAGCGAACTTCTTCGAGCTTCGGGCAATCCCAAAAAACGCCGGCACCAAGCTTCGCCATGCTGGAAGGAATCAAAACAGTTTTGAGTGAAGCGCAATTTTTGAACGCGCGTGCGCCCAAAGTCGCAGCACCTTCCTTTAATTCCGCGCTCACAAGCGCAGAACATCCCTCGAAAGCGGAATCGCCAAGGCTCTTCACATTGCCGGGAATGACGATGCTTTTCAACGCCGTGCAACGGTAGAATGCCGCATCGATGATTGTGGTCACGCTCGAAGGAATGTCAATGTGCTCAAGGGCAGTGCAGTCGGAAAACACCGCCTTGCCGAGCATCGTCACGCTGGAAGGAAGCGTGATGCTTTTTATCGCAGTGCAGCCTGCGAACGCCCCTTCGTAGAATTTTTGCACGCCATACTTAATGTCCACGTTTGCAAGCGAACGGCAATCGCCAAAAGCGAAACCTCCGATTGAATTCACGCTTGAAGGAATCGTAATGCGCGTAATCGCCGTTGCATTGAACGCCTCGCTGTCGATTGACTTCACGCCTTCCTCTATGTTGATATCCGTAATCCCCGTGCATCCCGCAAACGCGCCGCGTCCGACTCTGCTCAGACCAGCGGGAATAGTAATGCGCTTAAGCGAAACGCAGTCCTCGAATGCTTGGGCATCGAGCCTCGTCAAGCCGGTTGGAAGCACGACGGCAGGAAGCGATTTACATCTTTGGAACGCCTCGTTCCAGATTTTCGTCACGCTTTGGGGAATCTTGATGTCCGAAAGTGCCGTGCAGTCGCGGAATGCGGCGGTGTCGATTTCTTTCAAAGTGTCGGGAAGCGAAACGCTTTTTAGAGCCTTGCATTCGCTGAACGTATATTTGCTGATTTTCGTAATGCTCGCGGGAATGGTTATGCTTTTAATCGCCTCGCAAGCGCCGAACGCTTCATCGCCGATTTCCGTTACGCCGTTTGGAATGTTCACCTTTTCAATCGAATAGCATCCGAAAAATGCCATCTTTTCGATTTCCGTCAAGCCCTCAGAAATAACGACCTCCTTGATAGATGAACAAGCCATGAACGCGCTCTCGCCTATTTTCTTTACGCTGGAAGGAATGGTCAGGCTCACAATAGTTTCGCATTCCTCAAACGCATGCTCGCCGATTTCCGTTACGCCCTCGGGAATGACAAGCCGCGCGGGAACTCTATCAATGTCGCTTCCGACGATCTTCGTTCCTACAATTTTTAGATACCTTGGAGCGGCCGCCAACGAAGAGGCGGGCTTTGCTTGAAGCTGCTTTTTCGAAGGTCCCATGTACTGCGTGAGCTGCTCGCACATCGCAGGAAACTTTGGCAAAAGTTTTTCTACGCCGCCGCCAGTTTCCTGCACGCCCGAAACCAATTCGCCAGATTTCACGTCGAAAATCTGAACAAGCATGTTGGTCATCCAAACCATATCCATCACGTCCACCGCGATGATGATGTCCGCGCCCACGGCTTTCCCCAACTGCATGTAAAGCTCAATGTCCATAGGTTCCATATCGCGGAACTTCGGCTGCGCCATGATTTTTTTTACCTTGCCCTGATCAACAATGGAATATCGCTCAGTCCGCGCAAGCTCCGCCATGAACTTGTTGAACGCGGACTCAACATCCGCCTGCGGCGTTTCCAGAGAACTGTACGGTATCGCCACCGCCACAGGCTTTTGTCCCTGCGCCGCCACGCCCGAAACGCTCAGCACCGCCATAAGCACTGCGGACACAATGCCCGCTCTGATTGATTTCATGGATTGCTCCTTGTCAATTTTAATTTATACAACGCCGCCTAGCATAATGCTATTTTTTTCCGCCAGCCCTTCTTACCACTTCTGCAACACCATCCGCGACCACACCTGACGTATTTTCAGCCACCCAAAGCGCAGTGCGCCCATCTTTGTTCCTTATGTTTAGATTCGCGCCGCCAGCGACAATCACCTGCGCCACTTCAGGTCCGCCGTCATAAGCCGTAGCCGCATGCATAAGTGCCGTCGAACCATCTCTGTCCTGGATATTAGGATTCGCTCCGCTAGCCAAAAGCAGCCTTGCGACTTTTGCGCAATTCCGTCTTGCCGCCAACATAAGGGCGGTGCGACCATACTTGTCCTGCGCATTTAAATCAGCCTTTGCCTCGATGAGCACTTTTACGCTACGCACACCATCGCCTCTTTTGTATGACGCATGCATAAGCGAACTCATGCCTTCATTGTTCTTTGCGTTCACATTCGCGCCCGCGTCGATGAGCAATTTCATAGAAACCGGCGATTCACTACTCGCAAGCACCATGAGCGCAGTGTTGCCATCTTTATCCTTTTCGTTTACGTCGGCCTTTGCCGCGATGAGCATCCTTCCGACTTCCAACGCGCTGTCCTGAAATCCGCCTCCCCAATACATGAGCGGTGTCATGCCGTTTATATCTCGCGCATTCACTTCCGCGCCCGCACCAATAAGAAGTTTCACAACCTTGGTCGCTCCGTTGCCAGCAGCCTCCATAAGCGCGGTCCTTTTATCCTCTCTGATTATGCTGTTGATGCGCTTGTTCACGTCCGCGCCAGCCTCCACGAGCACTTTCGCAGTTTCAAAGCAGACATCCCGCGAGGCAACCGAAAGCGGAGTAGCACCGTCGCCTTTTTGCAAATAATTTATGTCCGCCCCAGCCGCGATGAGAAGTTTCGCCACATCGGGCGCGTTTGACGAGCAGGCGACGAAAAGCGCGGACACATCGTTCTTGTTTTTTTGGTTTACCTTCGCGCCAGCATTGATGAGAAGTTTCGCTATGTCCGCACGATTGTGCTGAGCCGCGTGCATGAGCGGAGTAAAGTCGAAAGTGCCGTCCGCCGCATTCACGTCCGCACCCTCTTTTATGAGGCGTTCAACTTCCGCAGCATTGCCATTCCTCGCAGCTACCGTAAGCGGAGTGTCGCTCTTTGCCATTTGCTCCATGTACTTTTTGGAATATTCCATGGCACTATTGAATATTTCGTCCTGTCCTGCAATGTTTTGCATCATTTTTATGAGATCTTCCTGGCTTGCTCCGTCCTTAATCATCTCCGAAAATTCCCTGTCAAGATCTTGCGCATGCACATTTCCTGCCGCAAAGCACAGCATGGCGACAGACACAATTTTTCTTAAACACATCTTTTTCATTCCATTCTCCCGATTTTTTTATCGCAGTTAAATACAGCCTATCACATCGGCGCACATCGGTCAAGGCGACCTTTTCCACCGCGCCTTCATAAAAAATCTCATTTCACCAAAAACGTCGCAAAGCCAGCATCGCGCGCGACTTTCGCCGCTTCTTCCGAATCTTCCGCGACGATTATTTTTTGCGGCGGAAGATCCATAAAGCGCGCGGCGCGAAGATAAATGTCCGCGCAACTTTTCGATGTGTTTTCTTCGCCGCAAGTGAAAATCCTTTCGAAAAAGCAAAGCGCACCGCAACGCGCGAGCGCGGCTTCTTCCAGACTTCGCTCGCCCGCCGTGGCAGCGCAGATTCTCATTTTTTTCACTCGGCAAAATTGCAAGGCGGAAAGCGCGCCTTTTTTCAAGACGATTTCCTTTTCATACGCAAAAGCCAACATCGAATTCATTTCGGAAATAACTTCGCAGGAAGTTTTCGGCAGGGAAAATCTTTCTATCAAAAAATCCGCGCCTTCGCGCAAACTCATATTGAAAAGAATTTCATCGAGATTTTTCATCGCGGAAATTCCGAATCGCAAAAGATAATTCGCGCCCAAACCGCGCCATGCTCCGAGCGAATCCAAAATCGTTCCGTCCAAATCGAAAATCGCGCCTGAAAAATTCCGCGCCATTTTTATGAAATCGTCAAACAATTTTCAAGCCCTTTTCTTTGAGCGCGGATGCCGCCAAGCAAATATCGTCCGCCGCGAAAATCGCGCTTATCACGGAAACGCCCGCGATGCCACTTTTTTCCAAGCGCAGAATGTTTTCGCAGTTTATTCCGCCGATTGCGACGACAGGAATTTCCACCGCCGCGCAAATCGAGCGGAGCGTTTCAATCGAAACGGAATCCGCGTCGCCTTTGCTTTGCGTCTGGAAAATCGCGCCCACGCCGAGATAATCCGCGCCGAGCCTTTGCGCCGAAATCGCCTGATCCACATTCTGCGCACTCACTCCGATGATTTTTTCTTCGCCCAAAATCTCGCGCGCCTTTTCCAAAGGCATGTCGCCCTGCCCGATATGCGCTCCGTCCGCATTGATTTTTTTCGCGAGAAGCACGTCGTCGTTCACGACAAAAGGAACATTGAATTCAGCGCAAAGATTTTTTATCGCGCGCGCGTCTTCGAGAATTTTTTCTTCGATGGAATCCTTATCGGCGAAATTTTCTTCAATGGAATTTTCATCGTAGATTTTTTTTTCACGAAACTGAATGAAAGTCGCGCCGCCCAAAATCGCCTGGCGAACGACGCTTTCGAGCGAACGCCCGTGAAGCCACGAACGGTCGGTGATCGCGTACAAAAGCAAGTCGCGCCGCAAATTATTTTTACCGCTTTTATCGATTTTATCGTTTTTCATAATTTGCGCCTTGTTCCAATTGTTCGCCTTGAAGATTGTAGAGCGCGTCTATGATGCGGTTTCGGTAAGTGGAATTCCCATCCCCTTCGCGCATTCTCTTCCACGCAAGCTCTCCGCACAATCCCATCGCGCAGACGGCGGTGGCGGCGGCTTTGAGGACATTTTCAGGATTCGCCGCAACAAACGCCGCGACAAGCGCGCTCAGCTGGCAGCCCGTTCCCGTAATCGCGCTCATTTGTGGAAGCCCGTTTTTTATGACATAAGTTTCATTCGCGTCGCTCACCAAATCAATCGCGCCGGTAATCGCGACAACGCATTTTAATTTCGCGGCAGTTTTTTTTGCGAACGAAATCGCGTCCGAAAGATTTTCCTGCGAAACGCTGTCGGAAAAATCCGCGTCCACACCTTTCGTCGTGCCGCTTCCGAAAGCCAAAGTTTTTATTTCGGAAATGTTTCCACGAACGACATCGAATCGAACCGCGCCCAAAAGTTCAAGCGCGGTGTTCGTGCGAAGCGCGCTCGCGCCCGCGCCCACGGGGTCAAGCACGATTTTGTGTCCGAGCGATTCGGCTTTTTTTGCCGCGAGCATCATCGAAGGAATCGTGCTTTTGTTGAGCGTGCCAATGTTCACGTTCAACGCGGCGCAAATCGAAGTGATGTCCTCGACTTCCGCCGCATCGTCCGCCATGATCGGACTCGCGCCTATCGCCAAAAGCGCGTTCGCCACATCGTTTACCGTAACATAATTTGTGATGTTGTGAATCAACGGGCGCAAAGCGCGCACGTTCTCAAGACAAGTTTTCATAAATACTCCTTAGCAACTCCGCGTAGCGGCGTGCCAAGGATGGCACGAATCACAGTTTGAAATACGGCTTGCCGTTTTCAAACTGTTGTCGCAAAAATACAATGATGTATTTTTGCGTACTCTCCTTACGTTGGAATTACCCAAATCAAGTTAAGGGTCAAGGCAAAGCCTACTCTCAGCCGGAAATCCAGCTCCCCTGAATGAAAAAAGATTAGCAAAAAAAATTTTTTTTGTCAAGGCAATTCTTCGTCTAGCGCAAAACGAAAATCCGTGATATAATTTCGCCATGAAAAATTTTGAAAAATTCGGAATCGCAGTTCCGGAAATTCTTTTGCCGAAAAAAATTGAAACTGAAACTTGGGCAGTAGTGGCGTGCGACCAGTACACGCAGGATCGCGAATATTGGACGAAAGCCGAAAAAATTTGCGCGGAAAAAAATTCCACGCTGAACTTGATTTTGCCCGAAGCCTATTTGAATGACGCGGACAAATCCGAGCGCATTGCAAAGATAAAATCCACGATGAAAGAATATTTGCGCGGCGGCGTTTTTGCCGAGCCGCAAAAGCAGATGGTCTATGTCGAGCGCACGACTTCTTACGGCCGCACAAGAAAAGGCCTTGTCGTCGCGCTGGATTTGGACTGCTACGAATGGAAGCCTTTTTCAAACGCGCTCGTCCGCGCGACCGAAGCGACGATTTTGGAGCGCATTCCGCCGCGCATGGAAATCCGCCGAAACGCGCCGCTCGAAACTCCGCACATAATGCTTTTGGCGAACGACGCGCGCCACATTTTGATTGAATCGCTCGGCGAAAAAATAAAGTCGCACTCCGAGCCTCCGATTTATTCAGGCGGCTTGATGCAGGAAAGCGGAAGCATAAAAGGCTGGGCGGTGAAAAGCGAGGCGGATTTGGATTTTGTGAACGCCGCGCTCGAAAAACTTTACGGCGAATGCACCGACGAAAAAGGCACGTTCCTTTTTGCCGTGGGCGATGGAAACCATTCGCTTGCCACCGCAAAATCAGTTTGGGAAGAGCACAAAAAAAATCTTTTGCAAAGCGGCGCGAGCGACGACGAAATCGCGAAAAGCCCCGTGCGTTACGCGCTTTTGGAAATCGTGAATCTTTATGACGAAGGCTTGACTTTCGAGCCGATTCATCGCGCGATTTTCAATGCCGATGCAAACGCGATGATTGAATTCCTGCAAAAAAATTTGGGCGGAGAAAAAAAAGAATTCGCGGACGTGGCGAGCCTTGAACGCTGCGTGAAAAATTCCACGGCAAATTTCGGATTTACATTCATGGAAAACGGCAAGAAAAAATTCGTCATGCTCGAAACGCAAATAAAGGATTTGGCTGTGAGCCATTTGCAACCCGCGCTGGACGAATTTCTAAAATCGCGAAACGAGGCTTCAATCGACTACATTCACGGCGCGCAAGAAATTTTCGCGCTCGTCGAAAAAAAATCCGCCGTGGGAATTTTGCTTCCGCCTGTCGCCAAAGAAAGTTTTTTCAAGACAATCAGCGAACACGGACCGCTCCCGCGAAAAAGCTTTTCGATGGGCGAGGCTTCGGAAAAAAGATTTTATTTGGAATGCAGAAAACTTTTCGAGGAATAGGAAAAGCCTAATATTGCTTGCATTGCAATTGTTTTGCTTTAAAACAAAGAGGAGTCCTGCCTTGCAGAACTCCTCTTTTATACCGGAGAAGAGACTTGAACTCTTACGAAGTTGCCCTCAATAGATTTTGAGTCTATCGTGTCTACCATTCCACCACTCCGGCGTATTTTCAAATATATCATATTTGAAAAATTTAATCAAGTGCCTTTTGAATTTTTTTGCAGAAAAAAGAACACTCGACAAATCGCCGAGCGTTCCATGATTTTACAGGCTACTGTTTTTTGTAGTCGCTGCCATAGCTATAGTCCGTTCCGTTATCGTTTTTGCCAGAACAAATTATTTTCAATGAGCTTCCGTCCGCGAAGAGTTTCAAATCATAATAACATGTGTAACTGCCACTACTGCTCGTATAGTCTGCGAAATATTCGGACAGCGGTTGTTCGCCATTCTCATATTTTACAGTTAACGTTTTGCTGTCACTGGAAAGTGTCACATTGGAATCAAGCGTATAAATTTTATATTTATACGCAGTTTTTCCATCAGATGATTTTACAGCAAATCTTGAAACTGTGTCAGTTTTGTCAGATACGTTTTCGTTAGGTGTAGACGGTTCAACAGGTTTGGGGTAGTCGTCGCCAGTTGAATCCTCCTTGCTCTCTCCAACAGATGTATCTTCATTAGATGAATCATAATTGGGGAAATCATAATAAAATTCACCTTCCTCATAGTAGAAACAATCGTTAGGCAAAGTATCTGAAAAGTAATAAGAGCACCAATTAGCAATTTCCTTTTTGGTGAATGCGCTGCCGTTACGCTTCGTGTACGTGTACGACCAATTGTTTTTCACATTATTGCCACTAATGACAAACGTTTCATTGCAAACCCCATGACACGGAATGTTATAAACTTCAACATCACCTTCCCATACATATTTCCACGTTCCTTGGATTTTCGCAACGTCCTCGGATTTTTTTATGTCGATGTTCGCCAACAAGAACTCTTCAGCCCTACAGTTCGTGTCCAATGTATAGCCATCCCACTGATACTTGTATTCTTTTCCACCATATTCGTAGAACAGTTTCGGACGGTATACAATGAAGTCAACTTTCGTAACGTCGCCATAAGGACGAGGATAGGTATAGAAATTGTATTTCTTATTGAGAATTTCCTTGTTGGGAATGTCGATTTCCGTAAGCCATTTCGAACGCCTGTCATCGTGAAGCCATGACACTCCCTCGCTCAGTCCTATGCCCAATATCCAATCTTGTATCAGGCTCTCATTTTCGAACGCGGGCTTTTTCGTAAACTTGAAGTCGCCGTTTTTTTCCACCGTTATCTTGCCGAAATCATTCAAGCGCACTTCGCCCTTGCTGTTCGCGCCCGCCGTCGCCTTCACGTCGAACCAGCCGATCAATCCGTCGCCGTCGGGACGACCATAATTCCATCCGTCTATTTCAACTTCCGCTCCAAAAAACACGACTTGAATCGTGTATTCTTTGTTGGGGGTAAGGAAAGGATAGAAGAAGTCGTCTTCTGCCATATTTCCCACGCCAAAATAATTTTCGGTGACTAGCCCGATTCCGTCTATGTACACTTCGTAAGAGTTAGTGTCTTTGGGGATGGCGAACTTTATTTGTATGCCATCCGCGTTTTGCGCTGCGGAGAAATTTTCCTTAATCTTCAATTCTTCCGAAACGTCATCTCTTATCGAATGGCGGATGTCAGAACTTGAATCGTCGCTTCCAGGATTGCCGGGCTGTGAAGGGGCGACAGTCTGCGATCCTTTATCCCCCTTATCATACGCCTCAATGTCGGACTGCGACACGCTGATATTTCCATCATCCTCGACCTTCAACACCAAGGAGTCTCCCGACGTTGCTTTGTCGTCGCTCGCCTGTCCGACTGTGAGCTTGTAGCCGTCTGTGTCACGGGTGTAAGTGCCTGAAAGCGTTACGGTGTTGTCTTTAATGATTGTGAACGTGTTGTCATCATACAGGCAGATTATGTCGCCATTCAGTGTGTACGCCCCGATGATTTTCGGAGCACTGTTTACCGGCGAACTGCTGTTACTGCAAGACGTGAAGCAGATGAGAATTGCCAAAAAGAGGGTCGCTAATGGGGCGGCCCGGGGGGGGGGGGGGGGTGGGGTTGTTGGGGGGGGGGTGGGGGGGGTGGGGGGGGGGGGGGGGGGGGTGGGG
>CAMWWZ010000073.1 GCA_947178095.1 uncultured Treponema sp. | reverse complement strand
GCGTATATCACATGGCACGCCGTAAAGCCCAAAATCGGGACGAGCGCGATGCCGTTCTTCCGGTCAAGGGCAAAGAAGAGAAATGCCATGCATGGCGGAACGCTCAGCCCCACGATGACAGCCGCGTTCGCCGCGCCGCAGTAATATGCCGTCCAGCTCGCGCCGTAGAGCAGGCAGCAAAGCACCGCGCCTGCGATAAGCGGCGTTGCACGGAATGGGGCGCGTTCTTTGTTCCTCACGAGGCAGACGGCGGCAATCATCAGTACCTGAAAGACCGAGCCGATTGCGTCGATGCGCGGCGTGAGCGACGAAGCCCGGAGCACATCATTCGGCG
Source organism: uncultured Treponema sp. (assembly GCA_947178095.1). Lineage (GTDB taxonomy): Bacteria > Spirochaetota > Spirochaetia > Treponematales > Treponemataceae > Treponema_D. The sequence continues at coordinate 13,396 of CAMWWZ010000073.1, read as the reverse complement.
CGGGAACGGCAGACCATATAGCGGTCGGAATCATAATCAGCAGGAACAGCACAAGTCCCCACGACTCAAAGCCGAATGTATAAAATTGCCGCCTAATTAGCGTCGTCAATTTTAACTTCGAGTTTCTTTCAGAAACTCGCTTATTGAACTGCGATTTTTCGCTTCTCTGCAAAATCGCTTTTTTAACGGTTCGAAAGTTGAAACTTTCTCCACTGCTAAAAATTAAGGAACGTATATTTTTCAGCATGAATTATTCTCCTTATTCCATTATCGGTACTATGTTTCTTTTATTCAATAATGTTCATTTATATTTGCCAAAAAAATAAAACGTATGTTTTATATCATCAAATATTAAGAAATATGCAAAATTTTCATATTGAAAAAATTGCCCTTTATTTATTTGTTCAGAACAGCCAAGTTTTATAATTTTCTTTTCCAACTTTTCTTTGTTGAGAAAAATATAGTCATTTAATTGACTATCTGTCTTGGGAATAAATATTTGGGCATCAATCGAAAAATATCCCCATGTCTCATTGGTATCTAAATCATGACATTCATAATAATTATATACTTGGTTGCTTATTTCATCATCACGTAAAAATTCAGGAATCCAGGCTTTTTGGTTTTCCGGAACATCCATTAAGGATTGATATACCTTGTTTTTGCTACAAGACAGAGAGATAAATAATGCTGCGAAAATACAAGTAATATATAGTTTATTTCTCATATTTATCCCTCGTAAAATATGATTTCGTGAGGTGTCATATTAAGATATATTTTATGTGCCAAGTCATTTTTCGGCATCGGCGGATTTCACGCGTTGCCCTGCGCGCCCGGCAATGTCTGCATGAGGGCGAAAAAGTGCCGCGCGTCGCCCGTGGAAAAATACGCATGCCATGCTTCCAGCGTGTCGGGGCGGAACACGCCGAGATGGGCGATAATCTGCCGCGCCCACGTCAATGCCCCGGCCGCACCCGCCGTAATAAGGTTGCCGTCCGCTACGGAAGACTCGTCCACATAGCAGTCATTCCCTTTGTAGCCGGGGCAGACCATTTCAAGGAAGCCTGCTCCGTTGCTCGTGTGCCGACGATGCTCAAACAGCCCGGCTCGTGCAAGGGCGACCGTCGCCCCGCAGATCGCGCACACCGTGCCGCCGGCGGCAAGCAGTTCCGCCGCCTTTTTGACCGCCGCGCCGTGCTTCGGGTCGTCCCAAGTGTTCGCCCCGGGCAAAAGCAGGACGCTCGATGTGTCCGCCGCAATGTCGCCCACGGCGCAGTCGGGAACGACCGTCAACCCGCCCATCGTCCGAACCGGCTCTTTCGAAACGCCCGCCGTCCTCACCGTCACTTCCGGCGCGTCCGCCCTGAAAAACCGCCGCGAATGCAACTCCGCCGTAACATACCCGATTTCCCAGTCCGCCATCGTGTCAAGCACATACACATAGATTGAAATCATTTTCGTCCTCCATATTTTTTCAGAAATTTCGCAACGAAGCGAGAAATGACAATAAATGCCGTGCCAAGCCGCGCTATTTCGTCCGCCTGTTTTTCGCGCAAAAATACACGCCAATCGCCGCCACGGGAAATCCGCTGAACACGAGCGACAGCGGGGAGCGCAGAGACGAGCCGGTCAGATAGTTGTAAGCCGTCGGCGCAAGGGCAAGCGTTTTTTCGGCGAGGTGTAGGCGAGCGTCACGCCGAACACGACCGCCAAAGCCGCGAACATGACAGCAAACGCGCCGGGGTCGCTCGCGCCCGCCATGATGTCGGCTTTCAGGACGAGCGCGAGGATGATTCCGCCGACGGAAAACCCCACTGCGGAAATAACCGTCACGATGGCAGGAACGGCGATTTTTTCGGGCAGAGCGAGCCTGAAATTCCCCGCGACCAAAAGCGGAAACAGCAGCGTCTGGACGAGCAGTTCCGGCACGGTTTTCAGGTGGAATTCCAGCGGCAGCCGCGAATAGACGATTCCTTCAATAGAAACGGGCGCGGCGGCGGGAGTGCAGACAATGCCCAGTCCCGCAAAAAGTATCCACAGGTACAGCCAGCCGAGTTTTTTGTTCAGCACCGTATCTTTCAGAATCAGCAGGATACAGCCGATAATCGCGCCGCGCAGCACCTGCACGAACGGTCCGATCACGCTCGATGTCCCGTATGCGTCCTTCATAAAATAGCGCACGTCACCCATGGCAAACAGCGTCTCATAATCAAACAGCCGGGCAAAAATCAGCCCGCAGACAAGGTACGTCGCGACATGCGCCGCCGTCACTTTCAGCACAAACTTTATGTTTTCACGCATAAAAATTCCTTAAAAACAAAGATGTTCTTTTCTCATGCACGTTATAATATCACAGAAAAGAACAAAAAGCAAACAATTAAAATTGATGACTAACTAAGCGTCGTCACTTTTAACATATTTAACATAAAGCTGAGCGCACGACGCGAATAAAAAATTTATTTGTAACGTTCCGTTGTTTCGCGAAAAATTTTGCTGATTTGATTCAGTAAATCGTCGGAAAAAGTCGAAAGCAATTTGCTTTCATGCGGAATCCGCATATTTTGGACAGGCAGAAAAAAATGATAAGGCTGGACATCAAGTGCCGCACTCAATTTTGAAAGCGTGTTAGGCGAAACCCATTTTTTTCCGTTTTCAATGTCATTTATAAAATTGAACGTAAGGTCAGATTTTTCCGCGAGCTGCATCTGCGAAATATTTTTTTCTTTTCTGAAACGTTTTACGTTTTGTCCGAATAGAATTCGTATTTCCTGTTCCGTCATAGCAATAGAAATATTATTCCTCTTTATTTTTCAACAATGGAAAAAGTTTCAACTTTTAAATTGTTGAAAAGCCGTTTCATAATGGAATGAGAAGCGGCAGTCAATAAATGAGCTTTCGCAAGAAAACTCGAAATTAAAATTGTCGCGTTATTGTATAGACAATTTTAAACACTCTATTAGTATAAAAATTATAACTGACGGCTTGACAGGTAATCAAAATACTATTAGTATATAATTATTGACTATTGGTTTGGCATTTGTGAAGGTGTAGTATGCGAATGAAAAAATTGCTGATTTTATTGTTTGTTTTTGGAATGTTTTTTGGCGGCTGCGATTTAGTGTATGTAAATATAGATATAGATGAAACAGAAAAAAACATAAATGATACTACTGAAGTCTATCTTTTAGAGAATATATGGATGGACGGCAAGATTTCTAAAAATGAGCAAAGAGATACATATTACATTTCGGTCACTAAGGGAACGCGATATTTTATATACATGAATAATGCGTATGATGGAGAGGGTACCAAAAATGCACAGACAGACTTAAAAATATCCTATAGCGACGGTACAATAATTTGCGACAATAATGGTCATACAAGAAGTTTATATTCAAAGCCGTATACGTTTGTCGCGTCAAGTACTGGCACTGTTACGATTATAGCATTAGCAGGTGGTTATACAGGTACATACGCTGTTAAATACACTTCCAAAACAGTTGAAGATTATGTACTTTCCGAAGGGGAATGGAAAGCTGACGAAATAATAGCAGATGGGCAGACAAACAGATATTCTATAAATGCAATCGCTGGAATGCGATATTTTATATATATGAACAATTCGTATGACGGAGACGGAACAAAGTTTGCAAAAACAGGCTTGAAAATATTCTACAGTGATAGCACGATAATCTGTGATAATTATGATAATGCAAAAAGCCTATATTCAAATCCATATACGTTCGTCGCACAGAGTACTAGTGTAGTTACGATAACTGTAGCAGTGCACAATGGATATTCTTCTTGGGAATGTGGCACAGGTACATACGCTATTAAATATACTTCTCAACCGGAATATTATATGCTTTCCGAAGGGGAATGGAAAGATGACGACATAATAGCAAAAGAACAGACAAATAAGTATTCCATAAACGTAACTGCTGGAACGCTGTATTTCATATATATGAACAATGTAAATGACGGTGATGGAACAAAAACTGCACATACAGGCTTAAAAATATCCTATAGTGACGGCACGATAATTAATGACGATATTAGTAAAGCATATGAATTATATAAAAAACCATATACATTTATCGCACTAAATACTGGCATAGTTACTATAACTATTGTAAATTTGAGATTAAATTTTGGTACATACGCCATTAAATACATTTCCCAAACAGTTGAAGATTATGTACTTTCCGAAGGGGAATGGAAAACTGACGAAATAATAGCAGATGGGCAGACGAACAAGTATATCATAAATGTAACATCTGGAATGCGATATTTTATATATAAGGAAAATATGCTTGGTTCGATAGGTTTAAAAATCTCCCACAGTGACGGTACGATACTTTGCGATAGTTATGATAATACAACAAACCTGTATTCTACGCCGTATACATTTGTTGCACCAAGTTCTGGCACGGTTACGATAACTGTAGCAGTGCACAATGGATATTCTTCTTGGGAATGTGGCACAGGCATATACGCTATTAAATATACTTCTCGATCGGAATATTATATGCTTTCCGAAGGGGAATGGAAAGATGACGATATAGTACTGGATGGGCAGACTAACAGGTATTCCATAAACGTAATCGCTGGAACGCGGTATTATATATACATGGACAATCAAATTAACGGTGGAACAAAGTCTGCAAGAACAGGCTTGAAAATATCCCACAGCGATGGCACGATAATTTGCGATAGTTATGATAATGCAACATATTTGTATTTCATTCCGTATTCATTCATCGCGTCAAGTACTGGTACGGTTACAATAACTGCGGCTGCAACTAATAACGGCTATTGGGAGCAAGGCACTGGCACGTATGCAATTAAATACACTTCTCGAACAAATGAAGCATATGTGCTTTCTGAAGGGGAATGGAAAGATGACGACATAATGGTGGATGGTCAGACAAATAAATATTCTATAAATGTAATCAAAGGAAAATGGTATTTCATATATATGAACAATAAATATGATGGTGATGGAACAAAAACTGCGTATACAAGTTTAAAAATATCGAATAGTGATGGCAATACAATTTGCGATAGTTACGAGAGAAAAAAACTGTATTCACTTTCGCATATGTTTATCGCGCCGAGTACTGGCATGGTTACAATAAGTGTGGCTGCAGAGTCATCTTATCATAGCGGCGATTGGGAACAAGGTATTGGTACATACGCAATTAAATATACTTCCCGAACGGTTGAAGATTATATACTTTCCGAAGGGGAATGGAAAGATGATGATATAAAAGCGTATGGGCAAACTAATAGGTATACCATAAACGTAATTGCCGGAACGCGATATTTTATATACATGAAGAATGCATATGAGAGTTATTATGTAACAAAGACCGCGTGTACAGGTTTAAAAATATTCCATAGCGACGGCACGATAATCTGTGATAGTTATGATGATGCAACAAGGTTATGTTCAAACCCCTATACATTTGTTGCATCAAGTACTGGTACAGTTACAATAATTGTGGCAGCATTTGATGTTTTTTTGGAGTGGGAACGAGGCACAGGCACATACGCCATTAAATACACAGAGGGCAACTAGAATAACACAATATATGAAAGCAAAAGCCTTTTTGATACAATGCCTTTTTCTCTGCCTGATATGCTTTTCCGCCGCGGCAAAGGAGCGTGTGCCCGCGTGGGTGACGGACTGGCGCACACTGTATCCGAACGAAAAATATGTGGCGCAACTGGAAACCGCGACTTCCGAACAGGAAGCAAAGGTTGCGGCGGCGAATGCGGTTGCCCGGTATCTTAGAACGAATGTTTCTTCGGTGACGGATGCCAAAAGGACAATGAAAAACAGCGGCGGCTTTACGGACGTGCAGAGCGAGATTTCCCAGTCCGCCACGATAAGCGTTGACGTTACGCTCCGGGCATTGGAGTACACGCAGCCGTGGTTCAGCAAAAAAGAAAAAATCTGGTACTGCCTCGCATATTTCGACCGTGACAAGGCGTGGGAGCAGACGTTTCCCGATGTGCGCGCAAAAGAGGCGGTGTTCCTTTCGTTCATGGAAAAAGCGCAGGGCGAAAACGAGCCGTTCCGTGCGTGCGCCTATTATAAAAATGCGTGGGAAAGCGCGCAGGATTTCTTTTCCGCGCTCGATTATGGACGGCTCATCAACAGCGAAGCGGATGCGGTTTTTGCTGAAAGCAAAGCTCGCGCCCTTTCCGTGCCGTCGCTGCTTGTCGAACAAAAGAAAAACGTGTCCGTGCGAATCGAATGCGTGGGAGACACAAATGAAATTATTCGGAGCGCACTTGCGCGGAAATTCGAAGAAGCCGGTTTCGCCGTTTCGGAAGACGGCCGTTATGTTGCCAAAGCAAAAATCGACCTGAACGCAGAGGGAAGCGACCCGGTAGCCGTGCGACCTGCGCTCACCGTAACGCTGCATGGCATAACGGGAGCGGCAGTTGATTCGTTCCAGTGCCGGGCGGAAGAAAAGACCTCCGCATATTCGCTTGAAACCGCAACGCGCCGCGCGCTTCCCAAACTGGCGGAAGCAGTCGGCGGACAATTTTTACAAGGCTATGAGGGCATACGCCCATAATATTATAGGAGATAAAAATGCTTGCAAAGCGAACATTCGCGGTTATTTTGCTTTCGTTGGCACTCTGTCTTGCTGGATTCTCACAGACAAGCGGAAGCGTTGTCGTTTTACAGACGGAACTTACGAACATACAAGACTCATGGCTGTCCAATCATCTGCAAAATCTCATTGAAGAGAACTTGCAGAAATACACCGATTTTACGACCGTTGTTGACGAGGCGGCGGAACGGAAAGTCAAAGAGCAACAGCGCAGGTCGGAATCAACGGCTCACAGTGAAAGCGACATCATTGAAATCGGAAAGTTGGTGAATGCAAAGTATGCGTTGTTCTCATACGCGCGAAAAGCGGGAAACGCCTATACGCTGACAATTCATTTCACGAATTTAACCACAGGCGTTCAACGTGCGAGTATAACAAGCCGACAGTACGGCAAACTCGAAGAACTGTACGCGCATCCCGGCGCAGTGGACGAAGTAACGCTTGCGCTGTGCGAACGTCTCGGTATTATCTTGAGCACGGCGCAAAAATACGTCCTTCAACATGGCGAGGCCGAACTTACCATAAACCAGCAAATTGAATTGGAACGCAAAGAACAGGAACGTTTCCGCCAACAAATGAAAGACCTTGACAAGCAGATTATCGCATTGAAAACATCTACGGAAGTAGACGCGGAAACGCAGCAGAAAAAACTCGAAGCGTTGCGTGCGATGAATGAACAGAAACTCAAAGCCGCACAGGAACGCGAAAAACGACTTCGCGAAGATCAGAAGAAGCGGCAGGCCGATATGGTGGCGGAGGAAAGCCGCAAAAAAGAATCGATACAACGGCGCAACAAGATGAGCGCGGAAATTGAGATTAAAGTAAAAAATTTACGCGCCACCAAAGTGCAAAACGCCAATATAATGGAACGCATTGCTTTTCTTGAAACAAGGAAAAAGACGTTTAATGAATTGCAGAATGAACTTGCCAAGCGCAAGGAAGAAATCGATCATGCGGCTGACGAAGAATTTAACCTGAAGAAAGCCGAAATCGAAGCGCGGCCATGGCGAGCCGCCGAGCTTGCAGACGGCGAGCCGACTGCTACTGCAAAAGAGCGTAGAAACGGCGAAATTGAATCCATTATGAAAAAATTGAAAATGCAAGCAGAAAAAGAAAAATTTATAGTCGAAAAAGAACTGCAACCGACAAGCCGCGCCTTGCTTGATGAAATTATCACGGACTATCGCAATCTTGAAAATATTACGGTAACAATTTCATCAATAAGAAATGAAAAAGACGTACAGTACAGTATAGGTACATTTAACGGAGATAAAAATTACTGGCCAGTCTTGTTGTATTTCTACAACGACGGAAAAGAAAGCATTGGACAGTATCAGACTTCTATTTCATATCAAACCGTGACAGGAAAAAAACCTTTTTCGGAGATGAGTTTTTATTATAATAAAGAACAGGAAGAAGAAGCTTACAACGATTTTCTTGACACCGTTGATATGTACAACTCCCTGTTTGCACGAACCGTGCCTGTGTTGACGTATGAAGTCGATTACACCGTAGAACCATGGACTATTCCATCACAATATAGAATTTGCTTTAAAAAACTTCGAATAAAAGATACCCAAAGCGAAAAAGTTTTGCTCAACGAAGATATAACGGATTTGGACAAAATAGTGTCTTTCTCCGAATGCGAAATTCAAGCGTCATATTATGCCCAGATTATACCTCCAAACGACAAAAATATTCCAGGATATTTGCTATATAAATTTGCGCTTGAAGCCAAAAAAAATGGGAATCCAGCCGGAATCTCAAATCTAATGCGCTATGCCGCAGAAAAAAAATACACACCTGCCTTAGGATATGTTGAACGAAAAGAAGCGGAACAAAGTGAACGGCAACGTATGGAAGCTCAAGCAAAAGCAAAAGAAGAAAAAAGAAAAAAGGACGAGAAAGAAAAATATAAAAGAAGAAAAGCGGCGGCACGAGATGCATTATATGATTCCCCCCGATTGGGATTTTCTTTGAGTGGAGATTTTTCTCCATTGTCACAAAATTATGCGATTGAAATAAAAAAGATGGGGAAAATGTTGTATTATGGAGGTGGTGTAAACGTATGGTTGTGGAACAATAAGTTGGATGATTTTTTGAACCATGCTCTATTTGGTTTGTCAATTCCATTAAAAAGATTTCGCCCGTATATTGAATTAGGCGGCGGTTTTGGAATCGCGAGCATCAGCGGTGGTAAATATTTAGGATTGTATGGATACGCTAAGGGCGGAGTTGAGGCGAGAATATCCCCGCATATTTCAATTGAGGCTTTTTGCAAACCGCAATATGCCAAAATGCCTGGCAATGACAATGTTTATCGTGCTGGTAGTATTTCTGGTGGTGTAAGCATTACTTTTTGGAAAATTTTTAATTAGCCAATAGAAAATTAGCTTACATTTATTTCGTACGGATGATTTCATATGCCGACATTCTGCGTTGTCATATGTTGATTTTTCTAAAACTGGCTATATTCCACAATCTCGCCGATTTGCAGAAAAAAATCAAGTTGAATTTGATATTTTCCTGATTTTATCAATATTGCCGGAACTTTGTTCACGAGCACTTTTCCCGTAATTCGCTTCGGCTTATTTTTCACGATTTTTCTGAAATACGTCCGCACCGCGTCTTTCAAAGCGTTTTCCGCCGCCTCTTGAATTCCTTCAAATCCTTTGGAAACGTCTCCGCCGCCCAAGCCCAAAATGCGCGGATTTTTTATGTCGGACCACTGATTGTAAGAAATGATCATCGCTTCGCTTCGCTCGAACGAAACCCAGCAATGAACCTTGCTCTCGTCAAACCATGGATTTTCGTATTTGATGAATTTCACTTCGTTTTCAAACGGACGGATTTCTTTAAACTCGAAAAATTCTTTTACGCCGCGCGCCTTGTCGGAAGGCGTGTAGTCGAACTCCCAGCCGTAAACCATTCCGCCGAGCAAAAACGGCGTGATTTTTTTCATCTCGCGGACGGCATGCGCGAAAATCGGCTCGTCGTAGTCAATCGAAAACGAATTCGATTCCGCATCGTCCGCCGGATGCAAGCCAGGATATGCGTCCAATTCCGCCCAAAGCGGAAGGCGGATTTTTCTTTGGAACGAAACTTCTTGCGCGAAAATCATTCCGAAAAAAACGAGGAAAATAAATTTTATCGCCAGGCGTTTTTCCATACTTTTATCGGATTGATTCCAAATCGTGCCAAACAATAAATCCATGCGGCGGCAAATCCGCTCAAATGAGTCAAATGCGCCACGCCCTGATTCCGTCCGAACATTTCGTCATAAATCGAAATGCCGGCGTAGATTACAACCAAAAGCGGCGCGGGCACAGGAACAATTCCAAATATAAAAACACGTGAAGTGGGAAAAATTACAGAAAAAAGCAAAAGCACCGAATAAACCGCGCCGCTCGCGCCCACAAGCACCACGCCCCAAACGCCGCCCAAAACATAAAGCGCGAGCGAAAACGCGCCGCAGACAATTCCGCACAAAATGTAAAAAAGCAAGAATTCGTTCGAGCCGATTTTTCTTTCGCAAATTATTCCGAAAACCAAAAGCCCGAACATATTGCTGATCAAATGCATCCACGAGCCGTGCATGAACATATAGGTGAAAATCTGCCAATAATAATGACCGCGCACGAAAAGAATTGGTTGCAATCCGAAAATCATCGACGCATTGTAATTTCTGCCGCAGCCCGTAAAAATAAACGCGAGCACGTTTATCGCAGCCAAAATTATCGTGGCGTAGTAAAAATTGTATTTTAAAGGACGACGCAATATTGACATATTTTATGCGCAATCTGCTTGAGACGATGCTATGATTTCAGAATCGGCAAACGTAATCCGATTTCTGCCGTTATTTTTTGAAACGTACAATGCTTTGTCGGCCTGCTCCACCAATTCCTTCGTTTCTCGCACTGGATTCAAATCTTTGTCGTAAACAGAAACTCCGCCCGAAATCGTAACGTGCATGTGCTGGCCTTCGTAGACAAAATCCGTTTCTTCTATGATTTCGCGAATGCGTTCTGCCACGGCCATCGCATCTTCTTTCAAAGTATTCGGAAGCATCACCGTGAATTCTTCGCCACCGTAGCGGCTTGCCATATCTTGTTGGCGGACATTCGCTTTGATGATTTTTGAAACAGAAATCAGAACGTAGTCGCCGCAGGCATGTCCGTAAGTGTCGTTGAAAATTTTGAAATGATCTATGTCGAACATAATGACCGCGACCGGCACATTTTGCGAAAGTGCCAATTCGAGCTTTTCGCCGAGCACGTTGAAAAAATAATATTTCATTTTCATGTGCGTCATCATGTCCGTGGAAGAACGTTCAAAAAGCGTCGCGTTGTTTATCGTTATTCCGGCGAGAGACGCGATGCTCAAAATTTGCTTTATTTCATAATCGGTGTAAGCCGTGCCGCCGCCAAAATCCATTCGTTCCGCCAAAATCAGAATTCCGTTTATTCGGCTTCCTTGGAAAAACGGCAAAATCAGCGAAGGCTTGAGCGAATAAATTTCTTCTAGACTTTCATTTGGAAGAGCTTTTTTAATATCGTCTACGACAAAGGCTTTTTCCTTTTCGTTCAGGATTCCGATGACTGGATGATTGCGCGGAATTACATATTCGATTTGGCTATCCAAATCCATTCCAATATAATTCGTGCCCAAAATATAATTGTCGGTTTCCCAATTGTCTAGCACGAAAATTCCTGCGCCCAAAACGCGCATTTGTCCCATGCAAACGTACAATATAGATTCAATTTGCCTGGAATAATCCATGGTCGAACAAAGCGAACGCGCGATTTCCAAAAGTTGCTGCAAATCATACAGACGCTTTTCATATTCTTCGTTGGTTGTTTCCGCCATTTCCGTTTGGGGAGCTTTTTGAGAGAGAATGTCTTTTTGTTTTTCTTTTTTTCTCGTCTTTGTCGCCATTTATATCCCCATGCTTTCGCGCGTCAATCTTTTTTCGTCTTTTTTATTACGACATAATTTTTTATAATTTCAAAAAAATTCTTCCATAGCGGAAACTGCAATTCTAGCCGCGATGTCGCCTCTCTGTTTCTGGAAGAAAACATTATTGCTTTCAGATTCGTGATAATCTCGCTCGTAGAACGTTTTGAATCCTGCAAGAAATCTTCCAAATCATCGCTCAAGCTGTACAAAAGCGTCGTCAATTTTTGAATTATTTCCTTGGCTTCCGCATTTATATTATCGACAAGATTTGATAATCTTTTAATGAAATCTGCATCTTTGTGGCTGTCATTGATATAGCCTTTCATCAAATTTATGTCAAATCTTCCGTTTGCGTTGAATTCGTTTTCGAATTGCTCGATTAAATTCACTCCTTCATTAATCGAAAAAATCATTTGCGAAAATGCGGTTTTTTTCGCGGCGTTCGAAAAAAGTCCTTCCACGACGACATCGTTCAAAAGCGAGCGCAACGGCGCGCCATAATAAATTTTGAAAAATGTTTTCAGGATTTGCATCGGCACGACCCACATGAAATTCGCCGTAGAATTTCCGCCGAGCATTTCCACAGTTTCGCGATTGTAGCCGTTGAGCGTCTCGATGTTTCCATCCGGAAAAAGTTCCATTATTTCGTGCTTCACATAATTGTCTTTCATTTCGTTTTTGATGTGCTGCTCGTCAATCTGAAATTGCTTTTGAATTTTTTCGATGAAATTCTTGCAGACATTTTCCGAATAGCTTGCCCTTTGCGGAACGAAATTCGAATCGCGCTTCGCAATGCATATCAAATTTTTCAAAGTTTTCGCATCGAGAATTTTTGTAATCACCGCCTGAATTCGGCGCAAATTCTGCATCAATTCTTTTTTCGTGCGGGAATCGTTTTCCTTGCCATTCAAAAGCTGATTCAATGCCAAAATCGCATTTCCGTCGGCGAGCGTTATCGAAAAATCCGCCGTCAGATAATAAAGGTCAAGGAAAGTATTTTCCAAAGTCGCGGCGGGCAATGCCAAAAATTGCGGAACGAAATTTTCGTCATTATAATGCTCGGCAAAATCTCCGTCAAAAAGTTGAAGAGGCACGATATAATTGAAATGGCACAAATCCGTGAGCTGCTTCAAATGTGTGATCACTTCGTCCATTTTCGCGAATTGCGGAAGTCTCGTTGCCGCGATGATTTTTTCAAGAGCGTTGCGTTGCGAATCGAGAATTTTGTGTTCCAAATTCGGATCGGCTTCGAACAAAACTTTTTTCCGCGCTTCGTATGAAAGCGAGTCCAGCGACTGCCTGTCTTCCGTGCTGTATGCGGTGATAATGAGTTCCTGTTCAAAACGATTGTTGCGCCTGATGTCAGGACTTGAAATTGTATTTTCGAGAATTTTGGCAATCGGGCGAGTGTTCACAAAAAGTATGCGCAACGCTTCGGCAAAATTCGGCTGGACGAGCTCGTTTTTGTAAAGCATCGACGGAGACTCGCGAAGTTCGTTTTCCAACTTGCGCAAACTGAGACGTTTTTGTACTTCTGGCGAATTGCTGCGAAAAATGCTATCTAAAAAATCCTTTATCGCCTGAATTATAGACATATCGTTTTAGTTTATCACGAAAATTAAAATTTAGCAAGAGTAATTTACGCACGGTTTTTGGCTATTCCAAAAATTGAATTTTCTGTGTTTAAAATTGTTGCTGAAATGGCGTTGTGTTTTGCAAATTTAAATTTTTTTGGCCACAACTATTGACAAATTTTTTTTTTTTTGTATGTTTGTATAGTGATTTTATATTCCACGGCAGTGTGAAAGTGA